>NZ_JAXOFX010000014.1:0-124539 GCF_034427655.1 Robertmurraya mangrovi | reverse complement strand
CTTCATAATAACTAGCTCCTTCCGTAATGTAGCTCTGATTTGGTTTGTTTTATCAATAAACATTCTTACCAAATTAACCTACGAATTTACGAGTAAGGAGCTAGTTTCGTTCATGATAACTCGACGTCCGTCTGTGGGGTCTCGACCTTTCCTCTATATCCCGCTGGAGTCAAGTGCCTTCCCCTCCAATCAACTCAGTGCTTTATACTCTATACTAAATAGAAAAGGAAGTGGAGAAAACAATACATTTTTCTTCACTTCCTTTATTTTTAGTAACTTATTAAACAGTCACTAGTTAGCTTAATTTATAAACTAAAGCTTCATACGGCTTTAATGTAAGTTTTCTTAAGTCTCTATTCTCTTCTGGATAGTTACCGGTTATATACTGTGCTGTTGTATAGGTAATATCGTCTTGTAATTCAAATTGCAATGTTTCAGAAGTAAAGTTTGTTACGACTAGCAGTTTTTCGCTATTGAATGTTCTAGTATAGGCGTAAATTTCTTCACTATCCGGCAGCAATAAATCATATTTACCGTACACAATGATCTCATGCTGCTTACGTAGTTGAATTAACTTTTTATAATAGTAAAAGATAGAGTTTTCATCTTCTAAAGCTTTTTTAGCGTTAATGTCTTTATAATTCGGGTTTACTTTTATCCAAGGAGTCCCTGTTGTGAATCCCGCATTCTCACTATCATCCCATTGGACAGGTGTACGAGCGTTATCTCTACCTTTTGTATAAATAGATACCATAACATCTTCAGGCTCTCTTTCACCAGAACCTACTTTTTCTTTATACATGTTGAGAGTTTCAATATCTTTGTATTCATCAATGGTTTCAAATTTTACATTGGTCATTCCTAGTTCTTCACCTTGATAGATATATGGAGTACCTTGCATCATATGTAAGCAGGTTGCTAACATTTTTGCAGATTCTGCTCGGTATTTTGAATCATTTCCAAAGCGCGAAACGACGCGTGGTTGATCATGATTATTCCAATATAAACTGTTCCAACCTTTCCCTTCTAGCTCTGTCTGCCATTTTGATAAGGTCTTTTTCAAGTCTGTTAACTTCCATGGTCTTAAATCCCATTTACCCCCAGGACCAGAGTCTAAATCCATATGTTCAAAGGTAAAAACCATATTTAGCTCGTGTCTTTCCTCTCCCGTATATAATGCTCCTTGTTCTGGTGTAACTCCAGGCATCTCTCCAACAGTTAAAATGTCATATTTAGAAAGAACTTCTTTGTTCATTTCTTGTAAAAACTCATGGATTCTTGGCCCATTCATGAAATACTCATGACCTGATACATACGGTTTTCCTTCTGGATTTGGTGCAGAAGGCAGACCCTCCACTTTTGAAATGAAGTTGATAACATCCATACGGAAACCATCAATACCTTTATCTAACCACCAAGTCATCATGTTATAAACTTCTTCTCTAACTTTAGGATTTTCCCAATTTAAGTCAGGTTGCTTTTTAGAGAAGATATGTAAGAAATATTCTTCTGTTGCCTCATCATATTTCCAAACTGACCCACTAAATGCAGATTCCCAGTTATTTGGCTCCTTCCCGTCTTTTCCTGGACGCCAGATATAATAATCACGATAAGGGTTATCCTTTGATTTTCTAGATTCTACAAACCACTTGTGCTCATCTGAAGAGTGGTTTACAACTAAATCCATGATAAGCTTGATTCCACGCTTATGCATTTCAGCTAGCATCTCTTCCCAATCTTCCATTGTGCCAAACTCATCCATAATATCTTGGTAATCACTTATATCATATCCATTATCGTCGTTTGGAGATTTATACACAGGTGATAACCAAACAACATCCACACCTAGTTCCTTTAAATAATCTAGCTTTGAAGTAATCCCTTTGATGTCTCCAATTCCATCTCCATTGCTATCTTTAAAACTTCTAGGATAAATTTGATATACAACGCTTTCTTTCCACCACTTTTTTTCCATTTTCAATCCTCCATACTATTCATGTATCCGGTTTCTTATTTAATGGCTCCCTTAGTAACACCAGCAATAATCCAGTTTTGTGCAAATATATATACTACGATTAAAGGAAGTAAGGCCATCAAGTAAGAAGCAAAGGCTAAATTATAATCGGTACTAAATTGGCCTTGAAATATATATTGCACTAACGGAAGGGTAGCTAAGTCTTGGTCGCTTATAATAACAAGAGGCAGCATAAAGTCATTCCAAGCCCATAGAGTTGTAAAAATTCCAACGGTTGCATTCATCGGGGCTAATAACGGGAAGATAACTTTCCAAAAAACGGTCCAAGTGCTTGCTCCGTCTACAATGGCGGCCTCTTCAAGTTCCTTAGGTATTGATTTAATAAACCCTACATACAAAAAGACATTAAAGGCTAATCCATAAACAATATATAAAAAGATTAAGCCAACTAAGTTATCCATTCCCCATTGACTTGTTTGTTTAACAATTGGGAGCATAATAATTGGGAATGGAACAAACATAGCACTTACAAGATAATAATACAAAAATTTATAAAATTTTTTGTGCATATTTCGAGCTATGGCATAAGCCACTAGAGAATTCGTTAACAATGTAAATACTACAGCAAAAACAGTTATGAATGCACTGTTAGCTAAAGCATTAAAGAAATTGGTCATTTCTATTGCTCTTCCAAAGTTCTCAAAATGCAACCCCAATGGTAGGGCTAGAAGAGACTCTGCCATCTCTTGAGGAGTTTTTAATGCAACAGATAAGGTTAAATATATCGGAAACAATACCAATAGTGAACCTAAAATCAACAGTATAGTTACGGGCCAATTTGTTTTTTTATTAACCATTTACATTTCCACCTCTCTTCGTTGTAGTACTCGAATTTGAAAGACGGAGATTGCAACTATTACAATAAAGTAGACAACGGCATTTGCTGATTGATACGCAAACTCTCCACCTTGGAATCCCCCGCGATAAATAAGTAAGGAAATGGATTCCGTTGATTGTCCTGGTCCCCCTCCTGTTAATGCCACGATATGGTCGAATACCATTAAGAAATTTTTCATGGCCAGTACCATGTTAATAGTGAAAAAAGGAGCAATCAATGGAAACGTAATTCTCCAGAACTTATGCCATATCCCTGCACCATCAATACTAGCAGCTTCGTATAAGTCATCAGAAATTGTAATTAATCCTGCTAGATATAATATCGTGTTAAACGCGACCGCTTGCCAAACAGCGACAATAACAACACCTACCCAAGCTAAGTCAGGATTCCCAAGAATATTTTGTGTTAATGCATTAATTCCTAAGTCCTCTGCGAAGTTCGGGATAAAGTGTGTAAAAATAAAATTAAAAATAAACCCGACTATGACAATACTTAAAATATTAGGTAAGAAATAGATAGCTCTTAATGTTTTTCTGAACTTAATTTTTGAGTTTAATCCAATAGCCACTGTTAAGCTAAATACATTCACTAAGATGGTTGACACAATGGCAAACTTAAATGTAAATAAATAGGCTGATAGAGCTCGGTCGTCTCTTAAGACGTTTATATAGTTTTTAAAGCCAACATAGTCAAAATCCCCGTACCCTCTCCAATTAGTGAAACTATAAAAAATCCCTTGTAAAGCAGGGTAAGTGTGAAAGATAAAAAATAATGCTATAGCCGGAATTGTCATGAGTAAATAAGCTCTCGACTTCATGATACATCCCCTTTAGTTAGACTGTTTTCACAATGATTTCTTCATTAAAAAGAAGGGGGCACCATAGTAGATGCCCCTAATATATCACTAACGGTTAATTGCCTTGTTCCACTCTTGATCCATTTTATCTAAGAATTTACCTGCATCTTTTTTCAATAAGAAATCTTGAATTAAATTTTCTGCCCCCATCCCTGCTGGATAGTAATGATCCGGGAAGCTTGTTAATCTTCCTTCCTCAAAGTTTTTTCTAATTCCCTCAAACTCTGGCTCCTCTTGGAAAACGCCTTGAACAGCAGAGAATGCCTTTTGCTCAGAAGTATATTGCGTGGCATTTTCTTCGTTTATCATGAATTCAATAAACTTTCTAGCCTGTTCATTATCTTGCATATCTTCTCTCATCGTTAAGAGAACATCTACTCCTGATACGAGGTTATTATTGTCTGGAGTATTTGTAACCGGCATAGGAAATACACCAAGGTTTATATCAGGATTTGCTTTTTTTATTTCTGGAATTGCCCAGTTCCCTTGAAGATAAATGGCACTTCCACCTTTGGCAAATGCCGTATTTCCATCTCCGTAACCAACACCAAAGTTATCTTTATGTCCATAGTTCAACAGTTGTAGCATTTTATCAGCTACCTCTGGATAACTTTCTTTAAAAGTAGTTTCAGCATTATTTTTCTTTTGTGCGAAGTTTTCAGGTTGAACGTTTGCAGCAACTGAGTTCCAAGGAATTAGCGCTGTCCAAGCATCTTTCAAAGTAAAATAAATCGGAGTCTGACCACTTGCTTGAATTTTATCTAGTACAGAAATAAATTCATCCCAAGTCGTTGGTACGGTCACACCCAGTTCCTCAAACATATCCTTGTTATAAATGACCGCATTTGCATTGGTAGCATAAGGAACTCCAAATACTCCTTCTTTTTCGGGACCAACTAGGCGATTAAGCATTTCAACATAAGCTGGCTGAATATTATTTAACATCTCTGTACCTTCAAAATTTGCGAATACACCTGCTCTAGCTAGTTCCCCATATGTAGCATTACCACCAATAGCTAAAAGTTCTGGCAAATCATTTTTTGTTAATCTTGTTTTTAAAACGGTTTCAGCTTCTGGTGGTGCATTTAGCTTGATCTTAACGTCTGGATTTTGTTCTTCAAACTTACTAATTAACTTCTTTAACGTATCGATGCTCTCTGACTTATTTGAAAACAATTCTAATTCTGTTTTTCCACCAGCACCTTCGTTCTTATCCCCACCATCTGCACAACCTACGAGTAAACCAATTGATAATATTGAAGTTAATGCCCCTGTAAAAAATCTTTTTACTTTAAGCTTCATTTTTCTCACTCCTAGAAAGTATTCACTAATGATATTTTTGTTTAAAATTGTGAATATATACGGAAATTTTCTAGGCATAAGCTTTTTATTCAAAATCACAGCTAGAGGATTTTAAGACAATAAAAAAGAGCCGACAATGAATGTCAGCTCTAGATTATTATTTTGTATAATAAATCGGTGATCCTGGTCCAATATCAATACCCGTTAACATCCATATTATCATGACAATTACCCACACAATTGTGAATGCAATGGAGTATGGTAGCATCGTTGAAATCAACGTTCCAATCCCAACTTTTTTGTCATACTTTTGAGCAAAAGCAATAACAATAGCAAAGTATGGCATTAAAGGAGATATAACATTGGTTGTTGAATCAGCAATACGATAGACAAGCTGAGTAAATTCCGGTGAATACCCAACCCCCATCATCATCGGCACAAATACAGGTGCCATGATTGCCCATTTCGCCGAGGCACTTCCAATAAATAAATTAATTAATCCTGAAATAACAATGAATGTTAAGATTAATGGAATACCTTTAAAACCTGTTGCCTCAAGGAATTCAGCTCCGTTTACTGCTAGAACAATTCCAAGTTTTGATTCACTGAAATAAGCAACAAATTGAGCGGCAACGAATGCTAATACGATATATGAACCCATTGTTGACATCGTATCTGATAGTTGATTAGCAACATCTTTATCATTTTTAATGGATTTCGTAATTTTTCCGTACACAAATCCAGGAATAAAGAACATGATGAGAATGACTGGAACAAGTGTATGGAAGAATGGAGCATCGATGATTCTTTCTGTCCCAGCACGCAATGGACCATTCACTGGTACTACTAGAAGTGCAATCACAACACCTGTTAATATAAACGCAAATAATGCGGCCCAAAGACCTTTTTTCTCTTCTGGTCTTAGATAATCAACTTCTTCTTTCACAGAACCTTTATAAGTTCCTAATCTTGGTTCAACAATTTTATCTGTAACAATAGTACCTACAATAGTTAGTACAAATACAGACACAATCATAAAGTAGTAGTTCATTGCATAGTTAATTGTACTAGCATATTCCGGATCAATCATAGCTGCTGCATCCTTTGTTAATCCACCAAGTAATGGGTCAAGGGATGTAAGTAATAGATTTGCACTAAAGCCCCCAGAAACACCCGCGAATGCTGCGGCTAAACCGGCTAATGGATGTCTACCTAATCCAGCAAATAAAACAGCTCCGAGTGGTGTTAACACAACATATCCCGCATCAGCAGCCATACTAGACATAACTCCACCAAATACTAAAGCGGCAGTCATTAATTGTCTAGGTACCGATGTAACTAGACCTCGTAATGCGGCACTAATTAAACCAGATCTTTCCGCGATACCGATACCGAGCATGGTTACTAAAACCGTCCCTAGTGGCGCAAAGCCAGTAAAATTAGTAACTGCACTTTCAAATAAGTATAAAATTCCTTCAGAACTTAAAAGGTTTTTAACCTCCAACATTTCCCCTTTATTTAATGGGTCTTCCACTTTAACTCCCATACTAGAAAACACTGCAGATAAAACTAGAACTGCCAGGGAGAATATAGCGAATAATGTAACAGGGTCAGGTAGCTTATTACCGACACGTTCAATTACATTTAAAGAACGCATAACAAATCCGTTATTGTTCTGTTTGGACATTCCGCTTCCCTTCCTTTCTCTTTTTTAAAATTTTCTTAAAATAATAAATTAAGACATAAGTGCATTATAAAGAACATTGTTTTTAAATAAAAGGGTATTTATTATATTCGAAATTGCAATTGTCTTGCTAAGATTGGAAATTATAAAAATACTATATCGGAATATCTTTAAGTGAATTAATTAATCATCCTTTCCAAAAAAATCCGAAACGAAAACCTTAAAAAATATCTTTACCCTTGTAATACGAGGTATATCGAATTACAATGTTATTAACAAATACAATTTTTAGGTGATGAACATGGATAAAGAAATGCTAAAAGGAAGCATAGATTTATTAATATTATCTTTAATAAATCAAAGAGATTTATACGGATATGAGATCACAAAGATTTTAAAACAACTCAGTGATGAACAATACGAAATGAGTGAAGGAACATTGTACCCTGCACTTAAACGACTAGAAAAACAAGAATCTATTCTGTCTTACTGGTCTGAGACAAGTGCTGGAAGAAGAAAATACTATCGTATTACTGAAACAGGAGTGAAAGAGCTGGAGAAGAAACAACGTAATTGGAATTTAGTAGAGAATCTAGTCCGTAAGAGCTCGGAGGGATTAATATGAAATCCAAATTAGAGAAGTATGTAACTCAAATTGTGCAACAAACCGATTGTTCGAAGGAAGAAAAAGAGGATTTATATGAAGAGCTGCTCGTCCATCTACAACTTTCTAAAGACGAAATCATGCTTGAGGAAGGACTCACACAAGCGGAAGCTGAAGAAAAAGCAATGCAACAATTCGGCTCAGAGAGTGTGATAGGAAATCAAATTCAGCAGTCACTGTTTCCCTTTCGAAAAGAGCTGCAGCTTACTTTAGGTATTTCATCTATTTTATTTGCAATTAGTGCGTATATGTTTCACTTATTAGTCGAGGGAAATGCACAAATTACCTGGCTAATACTATTTATAGGTTTTAGTTCTTTGCTAGTGTTTATTCCCTTACAACAGAATTATACTTTTAATTGTAAACGCTGGCTGAATAGTCTATTAGTTATTCATTTATTAACTGCAATCTATGGGTATCTCATGGTTAACTCCATTGATCACACAGCTTCTCTTGGTTTAACCATTTGGGTTTGGCTAAATATAATTCTTTCCATTTTCCTTATTTATCAGGCTACGACACATGATATTAATTCTAGCTATAAACCTATAAAACTCATACACATAATGAACATTACTAGTGGGTTATTTATTAGTGCCGGAACACTATTCTTTTTATGGGGATATCTTTTTGCTTACGGAGAAGTTAGACTTACCATTCTACTCAATTTGATTCCTCTAACCATATGGGCTGCTTCTTACTATATTCAAACGAAAATGGCTCATAAAAATAAGACTTTAACCATTACATTAGCTTTTCTACCACTGGTTTGTATTACTATTGCTGTTTTATATTTCTTCATAGGATTCTAGAATCCTAATAGGAGGTTCCATTTTGGTTAAGAAAAAAACACTTGTGATCCTATTCCTGTTATTAGTAGCCATAACAATTGGTTTAATTGTAGCAGGTCTATTTTTAAACAAAACTGAAAATGAAAAACTTCAAGGTTTAAGTCAGTATTACGATGTATCCTCAAAAAACACCATTGCTTATGTCATGTATAGAGATGGTATCCCCGCTCTTCGTTTATACAATAAGGATGAGGCAATAAATGCGGAGGCAATTAAATTAACGAGTGAGCAAATGATTTTGGACCCGTCCTTTTCACCGGATGGTTCAACTTTAGCGTTCATTTCTACATTTAAGGATATGAAATCAGAGCTGAAGAGCAGCGTTCATCTTCTAGATTTACGAACACAGGAAATAAGAGAGTTATTCAACGTCCCTTACATTGTAACTGAAATCGAATATTCGCCAATCGGAAACTCGCTATTTTATTTACAAGCAGGAACTTTTGAAAATTATTCTCCAATTGCAAGTGAAAGACCACATGACATGGACATCTTGGAATATGACCTTGTCCAAGAAAACCATACCCAAATCACTAATTTGAAAAAATATAACATGAACTCATTAACAATCGCACCTGACGCTAAAAGTGTCTATGTAGTAATGGACGATGATGCAGATGCTGAAACGGCAGAGGAGATTTTTAATACAAAACAAAGAGTATTTAACATTTCATTTGATCACCCTGAAAATCCTACCATTGCATCAGATATAGAGCGAGAAGAAGATATTTTTAGCTTTACCTTTACACCCACTGGAAACGAAATGATCTTCAATTCTATTAGCAATGTTGACTCAGGTGATACATTTCAATATGAGTTATATCGGTATAACGTAGATACGAAAGAAGAAAAGCAACTTACTAATCTTGAAAGTTATTCAACAGATCCAGTTATAGGTCATGATGGCAAGACCATTTATTTTATGGTCGATCAAAATTTCGGAAAACGAACTCCTCAGTATCATCTATATAAGATGACGATGGATGGTAATGGATTAGAGGAAATTACCCTTCCTAATATAAATTAGGCTAAGCTGGGGCTGTCCGAAAAATTCCTTTGTTTTATTTAAAAATACTTTTGATCGTTCCATCTTTATAATTAGCACTCTGTTGATTGGAGTGGAAGGCACGAAGACTCCTGCGGGAGCAGCGGGACAGGTGAGACCCCACAGGAGCTTGCGACGAGGAGGCTCACCGCCCGCCCCGCGGAAAGCGAAGTGCCTGGAACGGAAATCAACAGACTTATTTTAAGCGGCTAAAACCAAAAATAAGGGGCTGTTCAAAGAGTCGTATTACTGACTTTTTGGACAGCCCCTTACTTACGGTATAAAAATAGAATAACTCACTAACTCATTTTTTGAATCTTCCTGACTACGTTTAACCCATAAGCGTCTGAAATCAGGCATCCCATAGCCAGTTACTTCTATACCCTTTAGTGATTTGTGATAGTTTTGCTCTTCATATGTATGATAAGTGAAGATGACCATAGCCTCTTTAATGAACCATTCCTCGATATGCTGAATGTAGTCCATTCTCTCAGCTATGGTTGGTTTAGTATGTACAGTACTTAGTAGACAATCTAACTTATCTCTTAAACTGTCATTTAGACTAAAACGGAGTACACTATTTTCACTTTTATATAAAATATAATAACTTAACAGTTCGTTTTCCTCGAAAGTTTCCCCTGAATAAAACAAATCGCATGTACTCATTTGAGTTTTCTCATAAATGTTAGACAACGGTATAGAAATTATCTCCAAATTAAGCCCTATGCTCCTACATCGTTCCTTCAGCCAATTCGTATCTTCCATTGCTTCGTCAAAATCAAAAGTACCCAATTTAATTGTTTCGCCGTTATAGCCACTAAGTTTTAAATATTCTCTAGCCCTCTCCATACTATTCGTAACTGGTGTACTACCTTCACTTTTTGCAACGAGAAAACTTGTTGCAACCATTCTTCTAGGAAACCCTAATTCTGAGACAAGTTGTTGTTGATCCAGTAAATTTTGTATGGCCAAACGTAAGTAATGATTATGGTGAATACCTTCTTTATTAAAATTAAAAACAAAGAAATAACTACCTAACTCTTTAAACGTTGTTTTTTCATGCTCCATTCCCTCATCTTCTAATTTATTTATATAAGATTTCGGAACATACCACATTTCAATTCTATCGAGAAACGGTCTCCCTAAAAAATGATTCGTAAATGCCTCGAGTGTTAAAATATTTTCATCATGCTTACCTATTTGAAAAGGTCCTGTTCCCACTGGATGGAGTTCATCTACTTTGACATCTTTTGGAATAATAGAGGCATAGAAGCTGCTAATTAAATCTAAGAAAAAATAACTCGTTTCTTTCAATATAAAATGAACGGTCACTTCATCTATCATCTCTACCTCTTTAATAATATCGAACAGTCCCTTTGTTGGCAGATTTTCATCAAATCTTAAGCGGTTAAAGGTATATTGAACATCTTCTGCTGTTAAGGTTTTACCATGATGAAAAGGCACTCCTTTTCGCAAATAAAACGTCCATTCCCTTCCACTAGATTTCTCTTCCCATGCAAAAGCCAATCCTGGTTGAAAATAATTACTTTTTTTATCATATTTAATTAATGTATCAAAAATTTGTGTAACAATATGTGCCTCGTGAACAATCGCGATTTTTGCTGGATCAAGAGTATGTATTTTTTCATCATTAGGTATTTTTAGAACATCCACTCGCCTACTAAATTCGGAGGAGGAATGAAAACCGAATTGGTTTTGCAACAGGTTCAATAGTACACCTTTAACAGATGGAGGTAACTCACTCCATGTGCAAAAGGTATAAGCTTCTTCTAATTTCTTTTCATTTATTAAACGGCTTACATGTGTCCGCGAAGCCTCTAGTAATGATAAATGAAAAATCAGTGTGGATTGTCTCCCCCTACCTTTTTGTGGTGTCCAACTAATCCATTCATTTTCTATCATTTTCTTCATAATGAGATTAGCATTCCGGATAGTACAAGACATTTTCTCTGCTAGGATGGCTGCGGTAGTTAGAATTTCTTGGTTATCATGTACATGTATAAAAGCTAGACGCATATTGACATAATGTTCTAGAGTATTCATGAGATCTCCTAAAATACGAAATTTATAAATTATATTTACAGTTTTTCTTCCTATTTTTCTTCATTATAATCAATGGAGAAGAAGGAAGGTAGATAATAATGAAATTCCGTGATTTACAGTCAAATATTAAAATTAGACTCTATACAGACTTTATAACCGATCTGTCGCAAATGGCTATATTCCCTTTTATGGCGATTTATTTTTCCTCCCAAGTCGGGCAAGGCATAGCAGGACTCCTTTTAACCCTGAATGTCATTTGTTCCATTCTTGCGGGGCTGTATGCTGGGTATTTATCGGATCGTTTAGGTAGAAAAAAAGTAATGATTTTTGCATTAATCATTCAGATTGGAGCCCTAACTATTATGGCTCTAGCGAATTCTCCATGGTTTCTATCCGTATGGGTTACATACTTCATGTTCCTTATTAGTAATGTTAGCTCAAGTGTTATCAATCCTGCTGCAAGTGCGATGATTATTGATAGCAGTACCGAAAAAGAACGTCCTTATATTTACAGTCTTCAATATTGGTCAGGAAACATCGCTATTTCCATTGGGGCTGTATTAGGAGGATTATTCTTTGAAAGTGGACGATTCATTCTGTTTTGTATGTTTGCTCTTGTTAGCATCGTTACTTTACTCATTATTATTTTCTTGATAGATGAGTCAATGAAAGAGATACATGCTCATGAGGAGAATAACAAACCAAGCTTTAGTAAGAGTATTTTTACTAATTACCTCAATGTGATAAAAGATAGCAAATTTATGTTTTTCGTAATGGGTACCGTTTTTGTTTTATCGCTAGAGTTCCAATTAGACAAATATATTGCTGTTCGTTTAAAAGAAGAGTTTCATGCGAGTCTTTTTGGTTTTGAAATTACCGGTATTAAAATGTTCAGTCTTATCATTCTCATTAATACAGTCTTTGTTGTCGTTGCTACACTACACTTAAGTAAATGGCTAAGTAAGTTTAGTCACAAGCTCATACTGACCATTGGGTTAGTTATTTACTCTCTAAGTTTTAGTGCCTTGGCTGTTAGCAATAGTTTCTTCATATTAGTAGGTGCTGCCGTACTTTTCACTTTAGGTGAGTTAATGTATTCGCCGATTAAACAGACCATCTTAGCAGGTATGATTCCTGATCACGCTCGTGCTTCCTACATGGCAGTAGACAGCTTATCCTTTAATGCAGCCATGTTACTTGGTAGTCTAGGTTTAACAATAGGTGCTGTACTACCTTCATCTGGAATGGCGGTACTTTATCTAATTCTAGGGTTTGTGGGTCTATTTTGCTTCCGTTCTGGCATGAAACATAAAAAAACAACAGAGTACCAACCTGTTGCAAACGAAAGCCACCTGTAATAGGTGGCTATTTCTTTATATATCAAGGTTTTTCAGAGTTTAATCAAACGTTTGATTATATAATAGGGAATGTCTACACTGGATGTATTAATCTGGTTTTACTTAAAGGGGGGAGTAGAAATAATGAAGATTTCGGAATTAAAAATGGAGGATTTCTCAAAAGTCAGTAGTTCGTTTGGTGCTAACCACATAGGTGCTATTTTCGCAGGAGGAGGATTATTAAATTTAATCCTCTCGGTAATTGCTACATTCATCATTTTTGCAAATGCCGAGGAAATGTCAGTATATGATAAGGAAACGACAGCGATGGCTTATTGGTGGTTATTTATGTTGTGTGTATCTATTATTCAATTTTTAATGGGTATTATATTTGGTGGTAAATTCACTCGATACAAATTCATGAAGTTTCAGTCTATTGTTGCAGCTATATTCGTTTTCTTGTCCCCGTTAGTATTGCATGGTTTCTATCAGATTTTGCTATATGATAATTTGATTCATAGTGTGTGGCATTTGTCTTCGTTGGAAAGTATGCAAATGTTTAGGCTTCTTGGTCTTTTTGTCATCGTCTTAGGTGTTGTGATTGCAGTCTACTCGGTGATATATGGATTCATAAGAGCTAAGCATGGTCATTTAAGAGAAAGTGGCAAAGGGACTTTTAATGCGAAGCCTTATGTGTGGAAACTGTCTTTAATTTTAACATTTATCGTGTTGATATTTCCCTTGTTATTAAGAATATTGGGCTTTTTGGTAGTAATATTTGCTTCTAATTCCTTTTATGAGTTTACTGTCGTTTTGTTTGCACATTATCATTATTACATGGGATTAGCATTTCTATTACTCTATCAAATTCCCCTTTCTATGGTGTTGAGAGATTATGTCTTAGTGGTATATACCCGATTTAAGTTTCCGGCTATGTATGATTACGAAAAGGCTATTTTAAAAAGATTAAGTAAAAGTAAATAATTACCATCTATAGTGTGCGTTGATGTGTGAAAACTCACTTAATAACGAAAATTATATAGTTTTGTAAAGTATAAAAAAACACTTACGAATTGAATTATGAATTCGTAAGTGTTTTTGTACTCCAAACTGAACTACTTATTTTATTAGCTGCTACCTTTTTTATTTGAATGTTAATAACCCTGTAATTAATGTACCAAAACTCTCCAACTGCTTTTGTACTTTCCCTGCATATTGCTTGTCAGTTGTTTGAGGACTCGTATTTTCAGTTAACGAAGGTGGGTCGTATGTTACTCCTGTAGCTGATGCCGCTCCCATAATTAATGAACACATAATAATTAAACCTAGAAAAGTGAAACCAAGCCTTTTTAGCACTCTTTTTCTTCTCCCTTCAATTCTACACACTTCATAAAAACTTCGTATGTAAGCACAAAGAAAACTGAACCGTTCTCGTTCCAGACCAGAATCATACTAGTTTGCCTGAAATTAACTCACTTTTTTATACTATGCAAGGGAGAATGAAATATGATACAAAAAAATGAATTTTAAAGCGGAATTTTCTAGCTATAACCAACCCTTTTCCTCAGCAATCGTAATGGCTTCAATTCGATTTTTCACCTGAAGCTTACTAATCACTTCAGAAATATAATTTCTTACTGTACCCGGTGATAGAAAAAGTTCCGAGGCTATTTCCTTTGCTGTCTTTCCTTCAGCTGCTAGTTTTAAAATTTCTTTCTCTCTATCCGTTAAAGGATTCCCATCTTTCATACTGCCAAACACTAATTCCGGTGCATACTCACGCTTCCCTTTCATCACTTTACGAATCGTGTCGGCTAATTCATCACTTGAACCATCTTTTAGCATGTAACCATGAACACCGGCCTTCACAGCACGCTCAAAGTACCCAGGTCTAGCAAAAGTGGTAAGAATAATAATTTTACAATCAGAGCCTAGTTTATTTAACTCTTCAACTACATCAAGTCCCGACATAAGCGGCATCTCTATGTCTAATAAACAGACATCTGGCTTTTCTCTTAAAATGAATGTTAATGCTTCTTCCCCATTTTCTACTTCTCCAATTACTTTAATGTCATCTTCCAAATCTAAGAGTGACCCTAGTGCTCCTCTTAGCATTCGTTGATCTTCTGCAATCATAATTTTAATCACGAAACCTCACCTGTCTCTCTTTGCTTCATAATGACGGGGACCTTGATAATCAGACTTGTAACTTGAGTAGATTGTAGTTTCATAGAACCATCTATTAGCTCGAGCCTTTCTTTCATTCCCTTTAATCCATTGCCGTCCTGTTGGCTTTGATCTAGCCCCTTACCGTTATCTTCTATAACCAAGTTCACTTCACCAGCACTGTTTCTAATTTCCACAGAACATTTTGATGCCTCGCTATGCTTAACTACATTTGTTATACCTTCTCTTAAACACATACTTAGTATATTTTGAGTAAGGTATGGGACATTTTCTATTTGAGTATCACCTTTTAATTCATAGCTAATTCCTGCAGCGTCTAGAATATGTTCTACTTCAATAAGCTCCTCCGCTACTGTAATCGTTCTCATATCAGATACCAATTCCCTTACTTGAGCCAATGCGGATCTAGACGTTCTTTCCATTTCTAGAGCCTCTTTTTTCGCTCGATCCGGATCTTTAGAAACCAATTTACCTACTAATTGGCTTTTTAATGTAATGAGGGAAAGAGTATGACCTAAAGTATCGTGAAGGTCACGAGCAATTCGCATTCTTTCTTCTCTTTTTACAAGCATTTTAATCTGTTCATTTGCTTCATCTAATTTCCGTTCCAGCTCCATACGGCTGTTCATTGACCGTATACCAAAGGGAGATATTAACATAATTATGATAAAGGGTATAAAGTAAAATAGTTCTCGAGTGGATAAATTATCCAATTGTAATATCAAGGGTGATATTATGGCTAGCCCAAAGAGGACTAGTATCTTTGAGAATTTCTTTCTATCCGAATACCAACCTATGAAATTAGCTGGGAAAAAGCCAAGGAACAAATTGTAAAGATTATAACTTACAGATAGAACGAGAATAATGGCCACCTGTAGAATAAGCCAATACGTAAAGACTTTTTTATCCATTGAAAAATATAGTTGTCGATAAGTAACCAAAAATAAAGCTAATAAAAGAAAACCTAGTGCCATCTTCAAGCCTGCTTGTGCACTAATATAGTAAGCAGGCATGCAAAGATACACTAGGAAAATATACGGAAAGAAACCAAATCTTTTTGGGAATATCTCTATTCCTTTTTTCTTCATATGCTTACACCACTGCTTCCTGTTTTCTCCTAATATAACTTGATAATATCATGAACAGGAAAAGATATCCTATTAAAATCACCACATTCATAAATTCTGGCGCATTCCCACGGATGATTTCCCAAGCACCATTACCCAAATTATATGAAGGCAGCCACTTGCCAATGTCCTGAACAAATGTTGGCATAATCTCAAGCGGCATCCACATTCCTCCGGATATAGCTAGGAGCATATAAATAAGATTGCTAATTCCAGATGCCGTATCTACTCTTTTCATTGTGCCGATTAACGTACCAAGAGCCAGGAATGGGGCAGATGCAAGAAGAATCCACAATCCGCTCATTACCCATTCGAAAGCCGTAAGTTGAACCCCATTAATAATGGCTCCAGCTGAGAAGATAACGATGATTGAAAATAAATGAATCACCGTTTGACCTACCATTTTAGCGAAAAAGTAAGCTTGGTCTGACAAAGGAGTAATTCTCATAAACATTGACCAGCCTTTTGTTCTTTCCTCCACTAATCTAATTCCTAAAGTCATGATGGCAGAACCCATTACACTAAACGTGGTCATGGACATTAAATAATGAGCTTGCCACTCTTTTTGATTATCTACATTCGTATTAAAAATTTTAGTGAAAATGACATAAAATAAAATTGGCATCATTAATGACCAAAAAACGTAATACGGGTTTCTCATAATTCTTATAATTTCAGCTTTACACTGCATCCACAAAGCATTCATTTAAATTGCCTCCTTCACATTAACCGTTAATTGTTCAAATGCTTCATCTAAACGGCCTTCTTCTACTTTTATTTGAGTGATTTTATACTTCTTTTCAAACAGTAGGGAAAGGACTAAATCGGTTTCATTTGTAATCACATACACTCTACCGTTTTCTTTATATACTTTTTCAACAGAAGGGAAATTCTCCAATTCATCAATGCTCATTTCCTCACTTGGTATAAAAGAAACATATTGCTTTGAGAGCTTAGACTTGATATCTACCGGTGTTCCATCCGCTACAATTTTTCCTTGGTGGAATAAGATGATTCTTTCCGCTATATCATCTGCTTCCTGAAGATAATGAGTCGTAAACACAATCGTTTTACCTCTTTCCTTCAACGTTCGCACCGTCTGCCAAAACAGCTTTCTCGATTGTATATCCATTCCTACTGTTGGCTCATCGAAGAAAAGTAAATCCTGATCCCCAGCTAAGGCAAGTGCAAATCCCAATCTTCTTGTTTGCCCTCCAGAAAGTTTATCTGCTCTTTTTTTCAGTTCATCGGGTGTAAAACCTGTTAGTGATACAAGCTCATCGTAGTCCATTGGTTTAGGATAATAGCTTCTAAACAACTGAATTACTTCACTCACCTTCAGCCGATCAATAACACTTACTTCCTGAAGCATCGCACCGATTTTTTCACGTATCTCTTTTTCTTTAGGATTGTGACCAAACAATTGAACCTTCCCGCTTGTAGGCTCTAAAAGTCCAAGCATCATTAAAATAGTCGTTGTCTTCCCTGCTCCATTCGGTCCTAAAATAGCAACGATTTCTCCCTTTTTTATTGAAAATGACACAGAATCCACAGCATTTTTATTTTTAAAAGTTTTCTTTACTTCCTTTAGTGAAACGATTTCTTTCATCACTTCCACCTCCAACGTTTGTATCTTCATTATAAGTTAGAGGAATATATTGGATTAGTTGATTGTGTCATGAATGTCATATGACACATGTCACATCATTACAGAAAAAAATTGCAATACTTTTAACACTACAAAAAAAATGTCTTTTCTAATAAAAAATGTTAAAATAGACTTACAAGTCACTTTTCGAATATTTCCACTATTTAACCCATACATAGCCTATAAAAGTGATCATTTAAACAACCCTCAAAATTAAAGGAGATGACAAAAATGAAACACGAACTTATTGAAAGATTAACTAGATATGCAAAAGTAGATACGCAATCAAATGAAGAAAGTACAACTTGTCCTTCTACACCTGGGCAATTAACTTTAGCTAAAATGTTAGTGGATGAGTTAAACGCCATTGGCATGGAAGATGTAACAATGGACGAAAACGGGTATGTAATGGCTACCCTTCCTTCTAATACGGAAAAAGATGTGCCAACAATCGGATTTTTAGCTCACTTAGACACAGCAACTGATTTCACTGGCCATAATGTAAATCCACAAATCGTAGAAAACTATGACGGAAATGATATTCCATTAAATGAAGAAGTGATTTTTTCACCAAATGCTTTTCCTAAGCTAAAAAACTACATCGGACATACTTTAATTACAACAGACGGAACCACTCTATTAGGTGCGGACAATAAAGCTGGAATCACAGAAATTATGACAGCAATGGCCTATTTGATTAAGCATCCGGAAATTAAACATGGAAAAATCAGAGTAGCTTTTACTCCTGACGAAGAAATTGGCAGAGGGCCACATAAATTTGACGTTGACGCTTTTGGAGCTAAATATGCCTATACGGTTGATGGCGGGGAATTAGGAGAACTTGAATACGAGAGCTTTAACGCTGCTTCCGCTAAGTTAACTTTTAAAGGAACGAACATTCACCCTGGAACAGCTAAAGGGAAAATGGTGAACTCCACTAAAATCGCAATGGAATTCAACAGAAGATTACCTGCAGAAGAGGCACCTGAATTTACAGAAGGCTATGAAGGCTTCTATCATTTAGGTTCGTTCGAAGGTGACGTAGAACAAACGAAGCTCTCCTATATCATTAGAGATTTTGATAAAGAAAGCTTTCAAAATCGTAAAGTGACGATGCAGAATATCGCTAACGAACTTCAGGAAATTTACGGTGCGGGCAGTGTCAAACTAGAGTTGAATGACCAGTACTACAACATGAAGGAAAAAATTGAGCCGGTAAAAGAGATTGTTGATATCGCTTATGAAGCAATGACCAACCTAGATATTAAGCCAATCATTAAACCGATTCGTGGCGGTACAGATGGATCACAACTATCTTATATGGGACTTCCAACACCAAACATCTTCACAGGTGGCGAGAACTTCCACGGTAAATATGAATTCATCTCTGTAGAAAATATGGAAAAAGCCACAAACGTTATCATTGAAATTACTCGCTTATTTGAAAGCAAATAAGTTTTAAGGGGCTGTCCGAAAAGGTCCCTATGATTTATTTAAAAATACTCTTGATAGTTCCTTCTTTATATTGAGCACCTGTTGATTGGAGTGGAAGGCACGAAGACTCCTGCGGGAGCAGCGGGACAGGTGAGACCCCACAGGAGCTTGCGACGAGGAGGCTCACCGCCCGCCCCGCGGAAAGCGAAGTGCCTGGAACGGAAATCAACAGACTTATTTTAAACGGCTAAAACAAAAAATAAGGGCTGTTCAAAGAGTCATATTACTGACTATTTGGACAGCCCCTTAACATTTATACTACCGTCATTTGACCTGATTTAAAAAGTTCCTCTAATTTATCCGCCGTTAGTGGCCTGCTAAAGAAATACCCTTGTCCAACCATACAAGCATTTTCCTTTAAAAAATTCACTTGCTCTTTTGTCTCAATGCCTTCTGCAATTACATTAAAACCAAGATTAATCCCCATATCAATAATGGTCTTAACCATGACTCCTTGATTAATATGATAAATAATATCATCAACAAACGATTTATCTATTTTAATATTATCAATTGGTAAATGCTTTAGATAACTAAGTGAAGAGTAACCTGTACCAAAATCATCAATGGATACTTTTAGCCCTAGCTCTTTTAATTGCTTTAAAATTAAAGTAGACTTCTCAATGTTTTGCATGACGCTTTCTGTAATTTCTAACTCTAAATAGGTAGGTTCCAAACCAACTTCTTTTAATGTTCTCTTAACTGAATCCACAAAATGATCATCTTGAATTTGTCTAACAGAAATGTTTACAGCAATCGGAATCTTAGCAAAGCCTTGATCGTGCCAAGATTTCATTTGTGAACAAGCCTCTTTTAACACCCATTTCCCTAAAGGAACGATCAGTCCAGTTTCTTCGGCAAGAGGAATGAATTCAGCAGGTGATATAAAACCATGCTCCTTATGTATCCAACGAACCAATGCCTCAACTCCGATGATTTCACCTGACTGTAAATCCACTTGTGGTTGATAATGCAGCAATAATTGGTTTTGTTCCAATGCCTTTCTTAATCCATTTTCAAGCTCCATTTTCCGTGAAGAACGTTCTTGTAAATGAGCAGTATAGAATTGGAAGGTGTTTTTACCTGATTCCTTTGCCAAGTACATAGCCGTATCAGCATGTTTAATTAATGTTTCTACATCTTCCCCATGCGAAGGATACAAACTAATTCCAATACTAGGTGTTACAAAAAACTCTTGCTGATTTAAGTTAAAAGAATAAGAGAATTCATCTAATATACATTGTGAGATTTCTATTACTCTTTGCTTATCAACATGATCTAGTAAAATAATAAACTCATCTCCGCCTCGACGGGAAACCATTCCATTATTATTTACCGCTTTCTTTAATCTGTCGGCTACCTTTTGTAATAAAACATCGCCAATTGAATGACCCTTTGTATCATTTATAATCTTAAAACGATCTAAATCTAAAAAGAGTACTGCTAACGTTTGATTTTTACTTTCATTTAATAATTTACTTAAATGTTCTTTAAACATATGACGATTGGGAAGTCCTGTTAGCTCATCATAATAAGCCATCACTTCTATTGTTTTTTCTGCTTTCTTTCTTTCCGTTATGTCCTTCCCTACAATTTGGTATGCCGGTCTTCCTTCATATAAGATAGGCATGGCGGTAAGTTCCACATCGATTCCTTTTCGGTCTAACCTTTTCACTGCAAATTCAATTTTCATTCTACCCTCTTTATCTGTATCTAATTGTTTGCTTTTAATTGCATCAATCAGATTTTGAGGTAAGAAACTCCAAATCGATTCTCCAATCAGTTCTTCCTGACTAGATGCTCCAACCATTTTACAACCTGTCTCATTAATATAATCAATTTTATTTCCACTAATAACGGCAATAATATTGGGGGACATCTCTACAAGAGTTTTGTAACGGTCTTCGCTTTCTATTCGGCCAGTAATATCGAATAATACACTACTGAAATCTACAAAATGTCCATTTTTATCTAATGTTGGTATTCCTCTATCTTGAATCCAACGTACTTCTCCATCTGGACGAATAATTCTATATTTACTTGTAACTATTTCTCCAAGTGTTAGTTTTCTTGATCGTTCAGTTAGTATATCTGTATCCTTTGGATGGATAACTTTTTTCCAAAGTGTAGGGTCTTTGTAGAAATCCTCTTTCGGATAACCATATAATTTTTCAATTCCTGGTGTAATTAATAATGTATTTGTCTTTAAATCATGAGACCATACAGCTACATCCAGCGTATCGAATATATTTTTTAGCTTTTGTTTACTACTTTCGAGCTCTTCTCCTGTTTTTACAATTCCCCTTAATAGAAAAAACACCATTACGATTGATCCAAGTAATATAACAAAATGGACAAGATGGCTGCTCACTGTTGGAAAAATGTAACTAATAGCCTCGCTCAGAATTTCTGCAAACAAAAATATTAGAAGGATAAATATGATTTTAGGTTTATTAGCTGAATCTTGTATATTCATCTTGAGTTCCTCTCAATATGTTAAGCTGTTTCAGTTAGTTCTTTAGTTCTAATACTAAAATATCAGACAAACAAAGCCAATACAATCATAGTGTTAAATGTTTTCATAATAAAGCATAAAAAAAAACTAGAAATTTCATTTATCCCAAATATGAATCGTCTTATCTCTAATCGGTTAAGTTAAATTTGAGCATTTCTATGCTCAAATACTTCGTCGGGAGTGATGTATCATGGCAAGAAACAAACTTTTGGTTCCTGGCTCAGCAGATGTGTTGAATCAAATGAAGGAAGAAATCGCCAATGAGTTTGGAGTTCAACTTGGTGCTGAAACGACCGCACGAGCAAACGGTTCAGTCGGTGGCGAAATGACGAAACGCCTTGTTGCACTGGCAGAACAACACCTTAGGGATCAACAGGGAATCTAAAGTTGATTCTTCCAAGGGACCCTCGGGTCTCTTGGACATATCACTTTTGAAAGGAGGAAATTACTATGACTAATAAAAATGACAACCGTGAAAGACAAAATAAATATCCAAACAATCTAAAACAGGACACTGAATTTAATAAAGAAACAGATATTCGAAGTGAGATCACTCAGAAGGATATGAAGAAAAATTAAAAACATAAGGCTAACCCGTTTTGGATTAGCCTTCATTTATACTCCTCTATTTAGTATTATAAGTTTCTTTGCCTCTCGCACTTCTGGTTTCATTCTAGGACACGTATAACATTTATGCTGATCTTCCGTTTGATAGGCTAAGCAACATGAAGGCTTCAGAGGTAAGGGGTCACTTTTATCCCATGGATTATCAACAAATTTCAACTTTTTTTGGAAAGGATGGATCTTTAGGTTAAATAGTGAGGGATGTGTATCTTTCAGGAGTTTCTCTATTCCTTTTAGAAACGATTCTTCCAATTCTTTTGATATCGATACACGCTTGATACGATGTTCAACCCAATATAGACTATGATATACTTGGTGCCATAAATTTAAGAGGGATTCAGTGGTTACATCGGCTAATTCTGTCATAATAGGCGTTAAGTATTGCCGGCAAAATCCCTCTGCTTCCGTTCCTAAATCTGAATGAGCAGCCACTTTATACTCTTCAAAATAAAAGTTAATCCAACATTTGTTTTTCGGTTTTTGATAAACTTGAATTCTTATATCATTTACCTCTATTTTTCTGTCATGGGTATAAAGATAATGGAGGCCGCCCCATAAATAACCTAGCCATCCTGCTATATACAGTGCAGTAACGTTCTGATTGGTAGCTTTTATACCTTGTCCGTAAATGTTCAGGAACTCACTACTCACTTCTTTAGTAAGCAATTCAGGCAAGGAAAAATCCATCAAATTATGCTGCTGATTTCGATTTGATATATAAAATGTTTCCAGCATTACATCCCATTTCAATTCTTTCATTCCTATCCTCCTTTTATGGATATTAGAAAAGCGCAAGCGCCACGGTTAGCGACGTATGGACTGGAGCGCCTCGACTGAGATAAAGGAAACACGAAAAGCGTAAGCGATTCGATGTTGACTTATCGTAGGGAGAGGAGCGAAGTACACTAGTCGCTGGGCGCTGGAGCTAGACAGTTGTCTAACTTCAAGAAGCTTACACTTATAAAGTAAAAAAGGAAGAGCTCCCCCTTCCTCTTTAAAGTTATTGAAAGTTATTTTAAATTCTCCATATTTGAAGTAATGTCATCTAATAATAGATTCGCAGATTTGATACCACCTGATAAGTTCCAGATAATTTCATCCACTTTAAACGCCTTATTGTTCTTAGCCACATTTAGCTTTTGATAAAGTGGGTGAGTCATCCATTCTTCTTGCATTTTCGTTCCACCCTTTTCTGCATCATAATCTGCGTTAAAATAAAACATTACATCTCCATCCATACTGCCCATTTGCTCCTCCGTGATAACTTCCATAAAGTTATCAACATCCTGAGATGCTGGTCTAGCAAATCCGACGTCACTTAGAATAGTACCGGCAAATGTATCTTTTTGATAAATTCGAACCGTGGTTGGTAAGAATCGAACGATTGAGATTTCCATCGTTAATTGATCAGATAGATTTGTCTTCACTTTCTCAACATGTGCATCATATTTGCTCATGGCTTCTTTACCTTCAGTTTCTTTATTTAATGCCTTCGCATAAAGAGTAAAGTTTTCTTTCCATCTACCTGCTAAATCCTCTGAAAAAACAGTGGGAGCTATATCTGATAATTGAGTATAAATTTCTTCATGTCTAACTTTATTTCCAAAAATCAAATCAGGTTTAAGATTTGCGATTGCCTCTAAGTTAGGGAGGGATTCTTCTCCTAGTTCCGGTACATTTTTCATTTCTTCTAAAATATGAGGGAACCACGTTTCTCCTACACCTGATTTAACAGCTCCAACAGGGATAACCCCAAGCTCTAGTACCGCTTCTGTACTTTCATTTGTTAAAACAACTACTTTTTGAGGTGTACCTTTAATCTCTGTTTTGCCCATTGCATGTTCAATCACACGAGTTTGTTCCTGAGTTGTTTTATCTTCTTTCTTAGCTTGTTCTGTTTTAACAGCATTTTCGGGTGCTGCGGTATCTTTTCCACCACAACCCGTTAATATAGTTGCAAAAATGGTAAGTATTAATAGGGTCATACCCCACTTTTTCTTCATAAACATTGACCTATCTCCTCTATTTTTGATTTGAATTTATTATTTATCAATCAATAATGAAATTCATTCTCATTATAAGAGTAAAAAAAAGATCAGGCTATGAACATATTTATCATTTTTCATGGACTCCTTTTTCCTATTCTATTTTCCTAAAGAAAGAGATACTTTCTCTAATCATATGTTCTCTTCCGATTGGACCCCAGGGATCCCATTCGATACTCGCTGGGCAATAGATCTGATTTTCTTTAACAGCTCGTAGCTCTTTCCATGCTGAGTCCATTTTTAGGGCCCTTTTGACAGTTGCCGGTGAACTCCATAAAAACAAAATTCTTTCTGGATTAATCCTTATTAATTCACTAAGAGCATTACATTTATAACCTTCATGTGTAATTTCATCAGCAACGTTAAAGCCCAAATTTGAGAAAAACAAGTCATTAAGGGCGTGTCCTGATCTTCCATAAAGTCTAATATCATTTTCACGAACCCACACAATGGCCCACTTTCCTTTCCTAGTAAAAGGTAATAAGGCATCTTTCGCTTCTTTCTCTATTCTTTTCATGGAATAAATGGTCCGCTCGGCCTCAGTTTCCCTCTTAGTTAGAGTAGCAAGCTGCATTAAGTACTCTTCCCATGAAGGTAAATGTTTTAAATGCACAATGCTCGATTCTTTTATGGAATGTACCTCTTGGTCAGAGTGCAAATCCATTTTTAAAATTAAATCAGGACGTACCTGTAAAATATCATCTAAATTAATCTCATTCTCTACATTCAATGCTTTTGTCCCTTTTAATCTATTACTCAAATAACTTGGAAAGCCAGTCTTTGTTCCAAGTAAATGCGGATAGCTAGGGGCTACAACTGGTTGAATTCCTAGTGAAAGTAGATGATCTTGTAAAAACATCTGACTAACAACCGCTATTCTTTCACCATTTTGTTTCATATAAATGGTTGGTGACACTCCCTCTTTCTTTTTAAAGACTCGACTAAAATAAAACTCATCTTGAAATCCAACTGTATTCGCAACTTCTTTTAGTGATAATGAATTCAGTAAATCTTTTGCATGATTGATTCTTAATAATGTCAAATATTCTGAAGGGGTTTGACCTGTCATTTTTTTAAAAGCTCGGGAGTACGAGCTAGGTGTCATCCCAGCAATCTCGGACAACTGACCAACATAAATCCCTTCGTCAAAATGTCTCTCCATATAGGCAACGGATTTTTTAATCCCCGTTAAATCCATCTCTGTATATTGTTCATACTCTTCATATAAAAGAGATAATATTTCATAGAATAAGGATTGTTGCTTAAAATAGTCACTCGCTGTATTACATTTAAATTTCGTTTCCAACTTTTTTAATAAAATAAATATCTTTGAATTAGATTTTAGTGTTAATTTTTCGATGTCAAAGACTTTTAGTATTTCTTTCGGAGCTTCATCAGGTGGTTGAAGAAGGTATAGATCTAAATCTTGACCCTCATCCACAAATATTTGTATATCGGTTCCTGTTCGAAATAGTAAGCTATCACTCTCAGTTACTATATACTTTTTACCATTAACCACGATTGATCCACTACCTTCAATGATAAAACTCCAGGTATCTGTCTTTGTTTGTATTACTTTTTTATCCCTATATGTAATTTTGTGTTTTTTTAACATTATTAATTTCTGAGCATATGCCTCCAATAAGATTCACTCCCATAAACTTAATTGAAAATAATTCTCATTTAAGTTTATCATATTTTCACAAATCTTACTAATATTCTCCAGGACACACTTTAACCAAACCTCTACCTTTTTTTAACCTTTTTGTAACTTTTTCCTATTCACAAACGACTATGATAATGATGTGAAGCAGATAACAAAATGAATTGCTGGAGGATAAGTTGATGAAAAAAATGAATAAATTAATGATTGCTGGATTAGCTGTTACTTTATTGGCCTCACCTATTATGACAAATAATAGTTATGCTAGAGTACAAGAACAGAAATACGAGTTAGCATCTGTTAAGCATGCATTAACATCTCAGCAAGTTGTTAAATTAGCAGCTAACTGGGCAAAAACAGCTAACTATGTTCAAGGTGGAGGAAATTATAAAGAAGGCGAATACAAATCTTTTCAGTATAAGGGAAAAACGTATCGATATTTAGCAAGAAATATTGATACAAAGAAGGAACTTTTAACTTTATTGAAAAAAACATTAACTTCAAAAGAAGCTGAAAAGTTTATTAAAACCTCAGGTATTATTGTGCACAAAGGAAAATTGGCACAAATTGAAGCAGATGGCGGGTCTTTACTAGACTGGAGTAAGGCAAGTGCTACCTATGTAAAAACGAGTAAAAACACCCTTCACTATCGTCTTGTCGTTCCAGTTGGAGATACGGATGAAAAGGAAATTTACTTAGTGGGGCTTCAAAAAGTAGGAAGAGACTATAGAATTAGTAACATTCCTACATTGGATCACTCCTTTACCTTGACAAATGAAAAAGTGGAAAAGTTAGTAGCAGATTGGATAACAACTAAAATGTATGTCCAAAGTGGCGGAAGTTATAAGGAAGGTGAATATCAATCTTTCTATTATCAGAATACTTATTACCGTTACTTAGCAAGTGATATCGATACAATGAATGAACTCTTAACATTACTCAAACAATCACTTACACAAAGTGAGGCTGAGAAATTTATTAAAGATAATAAAATTATCGTTCACAATGGTAAGCTAGCTCAACCAGATGCTGACGGGGGCTCGTTACTGTTATGGAAGAAAACAAAAGCAGAGTTTGTAAAAGAAAATAATAATACAAAATTTTATAGAGTAGTAGTACCTGTTGGAGATTTAGGAGTTAAATCCGCCTACATTGTTGAGATTCAAAAGGTTGGTGCAGACTGGAAAATTAGCAAGCCTCCTTACCTAGATTTAGATATACCTGGAAATATTAATCCAGCCTATTTATTCATATACAACCTATTAATTAATAGTGATATTTCAAAAGATCAATTACTAAATGTTAACTTAAATGTAGATGAATTTAAAAAGGGTATAAATAAATTAAGATATATTGATATGAAAGAAGTAGGCCGTGAAACAGCTCAGGTAGAGTTTGCAGTTAAGTTCTATGTTGAGCTAAAGAAAGACTACAAAGGCTCGTTAAAACCTGGTGAAAACCAAATGTTTTTCTTAATTCAACAAACAGATGAAATGGAATACAAAATTGTAAGTGTTGGAACTGAACCGCATTTAAAAAAGTAAAATAAATCATGCTTTTACCTTCCCCCGGAAAAAGCATATAAAAGGGTCAGTCCCCCTTTAGTTTACTAAAGGAGAACTGACCTTTGTCATGATTAAATATATTTTTATCTGAAAGTAAGAGATATGATCTGGAAGAAGCTCTTTAATTGGCTTCAACTTATCTCTACCTGCTTCGTTAATTGCCTTTTCTATTGCCGACCTTTCATCCTCGTTTAGCAGAATTGAAAAGTCCAACTCCATCCCTTGTTGGGAACATTGAAGTAAATGATTCTCGACAGTGGATAAAGCTAAATCACGTTTACTAGAAATCTCTAGGACAGTTAATTTTTCCTGATGATATTTATATGTTTCTAAATGAGAGTCAGTAACAGTCTTCTTTTTAGGTTTTGATTTAGGTGTAGCACTAGTTTCAAGGATTGGTTCCCGTTCTGGATGTGCCTCACAGTATCGAACAATTTCATCCATAAAGGCTTGGCCATATTTTTTGAGCTTGTTCTCCCCCACTCCGTTAACCATTAAAAATTCATCTTCATTTTGCGGGATTTTCGCACACATATCCATTAAAGAGCTATCAGAGAAAATAACAAATGGCGGAACTTTTTCCCTGTCAGCAATTTCTTTTCTTAAAGATCTTAGTACTTCAAATAACGGATCTCCTTTTGACACCTGTTTCGTTTCAACTGCTTCTTTTCTAAGAAGTATGTCCTTACCAAGCAGAATGTCCTTTCCTTTTGCAGTAACGTAAATCGTTGGAAAAGTACCATGTTTAACAGCAACCACTTCTTGCGATATTAAAAATTCAATGAAGTCACTAACATCCTTTGAACTTTTATCCTTTAAAATGTTATAGGTCGGAAGTGTTTGGAAGCCAAATTCAATGATTTTCTTATTTTTAGAACCGGTCAACACTTGTGCAACGAAAGACTTACCAAACCTTTGCCCCATTCGAATTATACAAGACAAAACCATTTGGGCTTCTTTTGTAACGTCAACACTTGACCTGGAGTCTGTACAGTTTCCACAACGTCCACAAGCCTCAACCTCGGTTTCTCCAAAATACTTTAATACATAAGCTTGTAAACATTCTTCTGTATGGCAGTAATCAACCATTAATTGAAGCTTTTCTAACTCTTGTGCCATTCTCTCTCGTTCGCTTGACTGCTCAATTAAAAATCTCTGTATTTGTACATCCTGAGAAGAGTATAGAAGGATACATTCACTATCCAACCCGTCTCTCCCTGCACGTCCAGCTTCTTGATAATAGTTCTCCATATTTTTCGGCAGCTGAAAATGAATAACATAGCGGATGTTCGATTTATCTATTCCCATACCAAAAGCAGAAGTTGCTACCATTACGGTTGCGTCGTCTTGTAAGAAACGTTCCTGTTCGATGCTTCTATCCACATCGCTCATACCTGCATGATAACGAGCAACATTAATATTTGCCTTTTTTAATGTCTCATATAACTGATCTACCGTTTTCCTAGTGGCAGCATAAATAATTCCAGCTTCTAACGGGTTCTTTTTAATATAGCTGGTTAAATATTTGAGTCTATCTTGACCTTTAATAGAAGAGAAAGAGAGATTTTTTCTTTCAAACCCCGTAATAACCATATTTCCTTCTTCTATCTGTAGGGACCGACCAATATCTTCTCGAACCTTTGGAGTGGCTGTGGCTGTTAATCCCACTACAATCGGTCTTTCAGGTAAATAGTTAACCAATCTCATAATGTTAAGATAGCTCGGCCTAAAATCATGCCCCCATTGGGAAATACAGTGAGCTTCATCCACTGCTAAAAGCGATATGGGTATACTTTGTAAATCTTGAAGGAACTCACGTGAATCTAATCGTTCAGGAGCAATATATAAAAGCTTATATTCTCCTAGCTTCGCCTCTTCCATCCGTTCTCTAGCTTCAACAATACTAATGGAACTGTTAATATAGGTTGCAGGAATCCCAAGTTGAATTAGTGTATCCACTTGGTCTTTCATTAATGAAATTAGCGGTGAAATAACAATGGTTGTTCCTGGAAGCATAAGAGCTGGGATTTGATAACAGATAGACTTCCCTCCACCTGTCGGCATAATCGCAATCATGTTTTCTCCATCAAGTATGGAACGAATCACCTGCTCTTGACCTGGGCGAAATGCAGAATAACCAAAATAAGATTGAAGTAGTTCTTGAGCTTTATTAAACAAAAAGACGAGCTCCTTTCCGGGGAATGATTTTAAGAGGATGATAGAGGATTAATACAGATAAACTACTAAACATTTTAACATATTTTTTATTCTTTATACACGGTTGAATATACACTTATTAAAAGATGAACAGCTAGCTTTATTGTTCATAATTTCTTCAACAATCTTTATCTAATTTGTGAACTATTTCACAAATCATATTCTAATCAGTAAATCTAGAGTATATTGTAAGTGTAAACAAAACAAAAACATAATTAGTAATAAAGAAAGGCTGGGATTAAAATGTTCAATCAATTTTTAAGAGAGAATAAAATTTCTGCCGGGATATTAACAGTCATTCGTTTATTCCTTGGATATTCTTGGTTTACTGCTGGTCTTGGAAAATTAACAGGTGGTTTTGATGCTTCAGGTTATTTAAAAAATGCCGTCGCTAATCCTGTAAAAGGTCCAGACGGAAGCATAACTTATGGTTGGTATGTATCATTTCTAGAAAACTTTGCATTACCAAATATAGATGTATTCAACTTCCTTATTCCTTGGGGTGAGTTATTAGTAGGTTTAGGATTAATTTTAGGATGCTTAACTTCTGCAGCCGTATTCTTTGGACTTATGATGAACTTCTCTTTCTTCTTAGCAGGAACTGTATCACATAACCCTACTGATATTTTCTTAGGATTCATCATTTTAGCTGCAGGTTATAATGCTGGTCGATTTGGTTTAGACCGCTGGGTCATTCCGTACTTCAGAAAAAAAGCTCATATCGAAAACAACAATCAATCACCAGACAGTAGCTTTAGACCAGCTGCGTAACAGAAAAGCGTAGGCGCCCTGGTTAGCGACGTATTGAATAGGATCACCTCGACTGAAATCATCAAATCCCCCTATTTCTAGGGGGATTTTGTTTGTTTATATACCATTTAAAAATAACGTTGCCGTCATATATTGCTTTGTTAATGTTTGATAATAGGAAGATAGCACGGTTAAAGTAGTCATAATTAAAACATTTAAGACAATGTTTCTTTGTTCTTCATTTAAACCAGTAAAAGTAGGAATCAGCGTTTCGGATTCTTTTTTTATAAACTCTTCTATTTGAAGATTGATAGGGACTGAAATATCTCCAGGTATTAATCTCTCATGATGAATTTTCTCAAAGATCGATGCATAGGCTGCATACAATGTTAGTGGATCAATTACATCATCGGTTCGATCGGCAGGATTGTTAAATACTAATGTTAGCACCTTTCTAATGGACTCAAAGTCAAGGGAGGACTTTAAGTCTTCAATTATTAAAAGAATCGCTGCTTGATCAACCGTATATTTTTTTCCTAACTGCGGAGAGCCAATCAAATTTTTCACATCCCGCTTCACCCAGTTCTGAACGGCAGTTGGAGAAAGGTTTGTAAATTCAATTTGATTACCTAACATGACAATTTCGTTAATAGAGAATCCTATTTTACTTTTATTTTCTTTTATAAATTTCTCAAAAACAGCTGGCATTTTTGTTTCCATGAAAGCAGGTAGTGAAGTTCCATTATGTACTTCGTTTTGGTGGGAGTTTGCCCATGCCGATTGAAGAACGGTCAACGGAGTCTGGTCTCCTTCACCTTTTAAAGCAACTAGAAAATCTGCCATATTACTTCTTGAAAGCTGAAATAGTTCCAACAATATCAACCCCTGAGTCCCTTTTCTTCTAAATTAAGAAATCTTATATCATTAGTCATTTTATCAATAATTGATTCAAGCTACATATACAACTTATACAAAGAGTAAACCCCTGTCCTCATTTTCTTCATCCTAATTGTTTCCTAATCTATAGTCAACACCCTTATGAAACAGTATTTACAAGTTTTATATGTTGAAATCTTTTTTTCATCATCATATAATAAGTCTTAGGATAAGTTCAAATGAACTCAAAAATTATTACCACAAAAGATTATGTTCAAAACATCTATTATAAAAAGGTAAAGGGTGAGTGTATGGGAAAGCGTATTTTTTATTTTTTGTTAACTAATATTCTTGTATTAGTGACCATTAGCATTATCTTTTCTCTCATTGGCGGAGGAAATTACATTAATGCTGCTGGTGGGATTGATTTTGGTGCACTATTAGTTTTTAGTGCGGTTATTGGTTTTTCCGGTGCTTTTATCTCTCTAGCTATGTCACGTTGGATGGCAAAGAAAATGATGAATGTTCGAGTATTAAAACCAGAAGCTTCACTTTCATCCATGGAAAGAGAAATTGTTGAAAAGGTTCACCGTCTCTCAAGAGCAGCTGGTTTAACTCATATGCCAGAGGTTGGAATTTATGATTCTCCAGAAGTAAATGCATTTGCTACAGGACCATCTAAAAAACGCTCTTTAGTGGCAGTTTCAACTGGCTTGTTACACGAAATGGACGATGCAGCAATTGAAGGTGTAATTGCCCATGAGGTTGCGCACATTGCTAATGGCGATATGGTTACGATGACTTTACTCCAAGGGGTAGTAAACACGTTTGTAGTTTTCTTAGCACGTATCGCAGCTTGGGCTGTATCACGTTTTGTTAGAGAAGATATTGCTCCAATTGTACACTTCATTGCGGTAATCGTATTCCAAATTGCCTTCTCGATCTTAGGAAGTTTAGTTGTTTTTGCATACTCAAGACATAGAGAGTTCCACGCTGACCGTGGTGGTGCAGATTTAGCAGGTAAAGATAAAATGACTCATGCCCTTCAGATGCTTAAAGCATACTCTAACCGTATGCAAGGTGTTGAGGAGCAAACAGCTATTTCAACTTTAAAAATTAATAACAAATCGAAGAACGTGTTATTTTCAACACACCCAGATTTAGATGAGCGTATTCGTCGATTAAATGCGAAATAATAACTAAGACAGTCTCTTGAAGAGGCTGTCTTTTTTTTATCTCTCCTGGGCATGAAAAAAGCTACCTTATTTAAAAAGGCAGCTTCAATAATTAATATTAAACTTACTCCCCTTCAGGGACAAATGTACGTTTAGCTAATTCGCTTTCTAGCATAAAGAATGCGTTACTGTCTTTATCAATACGTTTTAGTTTTTGGATTAAGTTATCGAAAAGTGCTTCTTCCTCCACTTGTTCTTCAATAAACCATTTTAAGAAGGTCATAGTCGCATGCTCTCTTTCATCAAGAGCCATATCAGCAAGCTCATAAATGCGACGAGTTACTTCTTTTTCATGTTTTAATCCTTCTTCAAACACTTCTAATACAGAAGAGAATTCGTTATTCGGAGTGCCGAATCCTTCAAATACTACACGCTCTCCCATGTCATTTATAAAATTGTAGAATTTCATTGCATGGAATCTTTCTTCCTCAGCCTGTACAAGAAAGAAATTAGCAAAACCATCTAAGTTCTCTGCAGAACAATGAGCCGCCATTGCTAAATAAGCATGCGCTGAATAAAACTCATAATTCATTTGCTTAACTAAGCCGTTAACTAGTTTTTCACTTATCACAGTAACCCCTCCTACTTTTATTTCAGTATATAATAACATATCCCTTCTTATGTAAGGCAATATTGAACTTTTTGAGAAGAGGTTTATATTTCTACTTAAAAGATTCTAGGGCTTATTCTCTCGACCTTTTTAAATTTTTATTATAGATTGCAGAGGGAAGGTTGATTTCCGCTCCAGGCGCTTGCTTTCCGGGGGGCGTTCGGCAAGCCTCCTCGTCGCAAGCTCCTGTGGGGTCTCGCCTGTAACGCTGCTCCCCCAGGAGTCAAGCGCCTTCCGCTCCAATCAACTAGGATTACTTATAAAAGAAAAAACTGTAGACAATTTTAAATCCTACAGTCAAAGATTAGATTTGTTAGAAACTAGTAATCCAACTCAGATACCCATTTTATTGACTCTCTATATAAGCTATAAAAACGATCTTTTGGTATGGTCGATAAGGAATTAGTTTGAGTTAGTTCTCCCCAGTTGGCTTGTTCATAGTTTATTACTATGTTTAACATGTCTGTGATTTCTCCACTATTACCTAGTAAGGCATCTTTTACTTCTGAGGTTAGCGGAAGTTCCTCTACTATTCTCTCCATCTTATTATTTAAGATAATATCAATAGAAGAAAATAACCCAGACATAAAGTACTCATAATACTTGTTTTGGATACCTAGTTCGATTGTGAGTAACCCCATTAATCTTCCTCTAATTAAGCTGTTTTTTACCAATTCCTTATTCTCTACACTTTGGATATCCTTAAACATGATTAAATAAAGAAGGCTTTTGATTTGTTTTGCTCCTAATCTTACGAGAGCCTGCTTTAAAGAGTAAATTTTCGTCCTTGAACTAAGTGCAACTGAATTGGCTAATTTTAAAATTTTATAAGAAATTCCTAAGTCTCTCTCAATGATTTCGGTGACAATTTGATAATCTGGCTCTTCGTTGTCTAGTTCATTAATTGCACTAATGATATTTATATTTAGTCCCCCATCAATGTCTTTACCTGTTACAATGACTGGTTTACTGAAAAAGTATCCCTGAAAAAGTTCATAACCCATTTCGACAGCCCTTTGGTACTCTTCTCTCGTTTCTACTTTTTCAGCTAAAAATTTAATTTTATTTTTATATCTACCTATTAGATTATGCAAATGGCCCTCTCTACCAAACTCAATTTTGATAATGTCAGCCACTTCTATAAGAGGTAAGTATTTTTCAGCAAATACAAAATCATCTAATGCTAAAATGTATCCTTCTCTCTTTAACCTCTCGCATACACTTACTACCTCTTTAGTAGGTTCTACCCTCTCTAAAATTTCGATTACGATTTTGTCCTTTGGCAATAAAAAAGGTACTTCTTTTGTTAGTAAGTCTTCTGAAAAATTAATAAAACCTTTTGTGCCACTAGTAAGCTCATCAATATCCATAGCGAGAAAAGCATTGTTAATTAATTCGGCCGTTGATTGGCTGTCATCGGTTCCTTCATAAAAATTATTCATACTCTTTCGATACAAGAGCTCGTATCCGAATACATTCATTTTTTCATCAAATATAGGTTGTCTTGCTACGTAAATTTCCATAAAACCACCTTTAGAAATAATGGTTATTTTTACCTATTTTATTATCAAAAAATGGAAGTTGCAAGTTTTATCCGCTAAAGGAATAGGTAGCATCTTTATTATTTTTTCATAAATTGAATTAGTTGGTTAAAAACCTAATACGTTAATTAGATAAAGTGAAAAAACAATAAAGGATGGTATGATGAAAAATACGAAAGTGCTTCAAGAATATGTGCCAAAATTAAATTTAATGGAAACAGAGGTTGCTATTAAGCAGATTAAAGATTTCTTTGAAAGTAAGCTGAGCGAGGCTTTAAGTTTGATAAGAGTTTCAGCTCCTATTCTTTTAAAGGGTGGTAAAGGATTAAATGATAATTTGAATGGGGTTGAACGTGTAGTTGCCTTTGATGCTGTTGACATTGGCGATGCTCCATTAGAAATTGTCCAGTCTTTAGCTAAATGGAAACGAACCGCTCTTGCAAGGTACGGATTTACTCCTGGGCAAGGTCTCTATACAGATATGAATGCAATCAGAAGAGATGAAACTTTAGACCAGCTCCACTCTATATATGTTGACCAATGGGATTGGGAAAAAGTAATCACGAAGAGTCAACGCACGATTAAAACTTTAAAATCGGAAGTTAACAAAATTTATAAAGTATTCCTTGAAACGGAGCAATACTTAAACCACTGTTACCCAAAACTTACCCCTGTACTTCCTGAAGAAATATACTTCATTACCGCTCAAGAACTCGAAAATTTATATCCTCATTATTCGCCGAAGGAAAGAGAAGATTTAATTACTAAACAAAATGGGGCAGTATTCATTATGCAGATTGGAGACATTTTAAGATCCGGTGAAAAACACGATGGTCGCTCACCTGATTATGATGATTGGTCATTGAATGGAGATATCCTTTTCTGGTATCCAACCCTAGAAAGAGCCGTTGAAGTTTCTTCCATGGGGATTAGAGTGGATGAAAGGTCATTGTTAAAACAGCTAAGGCTAGCCAACAATGAAAGTCGTCTCACGCTTGATTATCATCGCTCTGTTCTAAATAACGAGTTACCTTTAACCATTGGAGGGGGAATTGGGCAGTCAAGGTTATGCATGTTCTTTCTTAAAAAGGTTCATATTGGTGAGGTTCAAGCTTCTGTTTGGAATGAACAGATTATAAAGGAATGTCTCGAGAGAAATATTCCTCTATTGTAGGTAGAATGATAACTTCATAAGTGGTGGCCTCTATAAAGAAGATATGTAAATCGTCTTGTGCCAAAATATTACTTTTGGCGTTTTTCTAACTCCTATCAATTATGGTTTACTCGTATTAGAAACATATTTCTATTTTAGAAGGTGACACTTATGAGGAAGTTAATTTTTCTCACTTTATCGGTCCTGTTTGTGCTTTCTTTTGCCACTTGTTCTATGGCAGCAAATAAGTTCTCTTTAAACAAAAATTGGGTGTTTAAACTCGAAGATTCATCCTTTTATGAAAAACGTATTTATCACGTTACAAAAGAACAATACTCGGTTTACATCCTAAGCGATGGAGAAGGTTTTGCAAAAATGCTTACCTTAAATCCCACAGGAAAGAAGGTTTGGGAGAAAGAGTTAAGAAGTTCTTTTGCCATTAGTAACAATACGACACCAGCTTTATTTTTGATTGAAGATGGAAACATTCAAAAATATTATTTAAATAGCGGAAAGAAACTACTAGACATAAAAGCCCCTGTTGCAGACATTCATAATACTGAACTTTATGGAGTGACTAAAAATCAGACTTTAATTTTACTTGATTGGAATACAATGAATATTGTAGAGATTGATGAAAAAGGAAATACACTGTCTACTGTCACCTATTCAGATTCCGCTCTTAAAAAGTTCTCCATCCAAAAACCAAATATGCCAAACGGAACCATTCAGCCTTCAGAAACTATACAAAATGCCATTGTGAAGTCCTACTTACCAAATTTCATAAAAGACAAAGAAGTTTTTCAAAAGAAATACGGAAAAGGAGCAAAGTATTTTCCTTACTTTGAGGCAAAGTCTAGTGGTGCATATGTGTATGTTTTAGCTTATTTTCAGATTAATAGTACGATCAATAACGAGATATTCTCTCACTCGGTTTTGTATAAGTTTAAGAAGACAGGTAGGTATATCTCCCAAAAGAATTTAGGAAATTACAACGGTACAGATATTGATGTTTCTAAAAAAGGGGAAGTCTTCGTTTCGCTCAATAACCTGAATACTGCTTCTCCTTATGGATTAGTAAAAGTAATCAACAAAAAGAACTCGACGATTAAAACCATTAAGTTTAAAAATCAGTACGTTACGGAAGGAAAACTCTACAAGAATCAATTTTTCATTGTTACTGATAAAGCATTTTATTCTTATAAATAGGGACGCAAAAAGGACACTTTTAGCTAGTGTCCTTTTTCTATTAGTCAGTACTTAGTGCCTCTTCCACATTATATCGACTAAGGTCCAACTCCATTGGTTGTCCAAGTACAAGTTTGGCCAGTTCCGCACCTATGTATGGCCCTGCTGTTAAACCCGAAGCTCCTAAGCCATTCGCAACAAATAAACCATTATAATTCGGGATGGCCCCAAAGACAGGGAGAAACCCAGGAGTAAAAGGTCTGAAACCAACTCTTGTTTCTAGCCATGTGCTGTCTGCTAATCCAGGGGCAACTTCAAGAGCCTTACTCAAAACCTCATTTATTCCTCCAGCTGTAATTCTCTTATCCCATCCAGCCTCATCTTCATGTGTCGCTCCTACAACCACCCTACCGTCCTCAAAAGACAATAGATACTGATTATTTGGCGGCATAACGACCGGCCAATCGCTTGTATCTGTCTCTTCTAGCCTAAGATGAACAATTTGTGCTTTTTGAGGGGTAACTTGAAATTTGAAACCTAATGGCTCCAGTAGTTCTCTTGACCAAGAACCTCCAGTAACAATGATCGTATCGGCTAACACTTCACTTCCAGCTACATTAACGCCTTCTATCGTGTTACCTTCTGTTAAAAGACTAGCTTCCCCTTCGATATAAGTTACCCCCAGTTTTTTAGCAGCATTGATTAAAGCATCCCTTAATGCCCTACCATTCACTCGGGCTCCTCCACTAATATAAACAGATCCAAATTCATCAGCTAAAGGTGGAAATAACTCTTTTGTCTCTTTAGGTGTAAGAATTTTTATTTCACCGATTTCCGGAGCATCTTCACGACGTTTCCTCGCCCGCTCTGCCATTTGCTCCAGTTTTTCCTCATTTGTATGTAAACTGATTGCTCCGACCTGCTTATAACCAGTATCTTTTTCTCCATCTTGCTCCAACTGTTTAATTAAGGTTGGGTAATAACGTGCCCCACCTTTTACTAATTCATACCAAGCTTTATTTCTCCGCTGTGAAATCCATGGACATACGATTCCTGCTGCAGCATCTGTCGCCTGGCCGATATCCTTTCGATCAATTAATGTAACTTCCACTCCTAATTTCACTAAATGATAGGCGGTTGAAGCTCCTAGTATCCCTGCTCCAATGACAATGACTTTTTTCATTAAATGCTCCTAACCTAAATATTTTCTAGCCTTATTTTACAAGACAATAACAACGGACTCAAATGGAGGAACTAACTGTTTTTTACTTATGGTCTGGGTAGCGATAACGACTTTTCTGGACATTTTTTGGAAAATTAAGTCGAAAGTGAGCTATTAATCTGTTAAAATTTAATATTATAGTTATTACTTGGATAAGTAGGGTTAGTTTAGTAGTTTTCAGGGGGCTGTTATAAGTAATTTCAATGATTTTGCTTGGTATATCATCGTTTTTTACGAATATATCATCGAATTTTTGAATATATCATCGATTTCACTGAGGATATCATCGTTTTTTTGAATATATCATCGATTTTACTGAGAATATCATCGATTTCCAATATATCATCGATTTCACTGAGGATATCATCGTTTTTTACGAATATATCATCGAATTCTCCAATATATCATCGATTCTTCGAGGAATATATCATTTTCTTAAATCAACCTGTGAAATCATAAAACCTCTCAGTCACCCTACTCTAGCAAACTACATACCAAAAAACCTTAACTCTTCAAATGAACGACTTAGTGAAACTTACAAACAATTTGGGAGGGAAAGTTAGATGAATTCTTTTAAAAAAGCAAATAGGTTATTAATCTTTACAATGATTTTTACATTAATCGCTTATTCACTACCTATTACTAGGGATGTTGCTTTAGCTTATGACTTAACAACATTTACAAAGAAAAATAAGAGTGAATATTACATTGGGCCAGGAGTGAAGCATTCTAGCTATAGCCTAGAGAATGAAGCAAGTATTCAAGCTGTCAATACATTAGAAGTAGATCCTTCTAATCCGCATATTAAACTACTAGTAGGTTCTCCAAGCAAAGTGTTAAGTTTGGATACCGTTAGAAACCAAGCCAAACAAGCCGATTATAAAAATCATCGAGTCATCGGGGCATTTAACGGCGATTTCTATAAAACTACTTCTCCTTATGCTGGTCAACCCATTGGGCTACAAATCACAAACGGAGAAATCATCTCAAGTCCTGTCAATACAAAAAGTGTTTTAACTATTAGCGAAGATGGTAGTGCAACCATTTTAGATTCAGTAAAAATGACCTCTAAAGTTGAGATAACTGGAGTTCGTGGCACCAAAACGCTAACCGGTATCAATAGAGGAAGAAATATTGAAACACAAATCAACAGCTTATTTTTATTTACAGATCGATTTAGTTCAACGACCAAAACTTCAGACAATGAACTAGAAATTTTATTACAACCAACAGAAAATCGAGTTTCCCCTAACGAGACACTAACCGCAACGGTTGAAGATTTTCTGACAACAAACAACTCACCAATTCCTGAGGGCAAATGGATATTAGCTGCTTCTGGTACACAAGCGGATTGGATTGATGAAAACTTAGACATCGGTAGTGAAATTAAATTTACGATTAATTATGGTGAGGAAATAGATAATGGGATTCATGCTATATCAGGTGGAGATTTAATTTTAAAAAATGGAAAGCAAACCTCCATTGCTGTGAACGATGCATCGGGGAGACATCCTAGAACTATGTTTTCCACAAAAGAAGGAAAGCTTTACATAACAACGTTTGATGGAAGACAACCCGGTTATAGTAATGGGGTTACCCTTTATGAAGGAGCGAAATATCTTTCTGATTTGGGAATGGAATCCGTTATTAATATGGATGGCGGTGGTTCAACTACTTACTCGATTCGACAACCAGGGGAACAAGGACTATCTATTCTAAATAGACCTTCTGATGGGTATGAGCGCAGAGTAGCTAACTCATTTTTAGTTGTCTCAACAGCACCTGTTTCTGAGCTAGCAACCATCATTCCAAATGTTAGTGATAGCATTAAAGTGCTAGCTAACTCAACCGTGCCTATCTCTGTAAAAGGATTGGACAAATACTACAATGGTGTGAATGTAAATGCGAACGACCTATCATGGTCAGCAAGTTCGGCAGTAGGAAAAATCGATAATAGCGGTCTGTTTACTGCAGGCTCACAAGCTGGGAAAGGGAAAATTACGATTAAGAGCGGGAAGGCCACTAAATCAATTAATGTTGAGGTAGTCGATTCACTAGCATCTATAACAATTTCCCCTAAAGACTTAGTTATTGTTCCTGGAAGCAAACAAACCTTTAAAGCAAAAGGCTATGACAGCAAAGGGAAAGAGATTTTCCTAACTCCACAAGCATTAACTTGGAAGACATCAGGAAGTATTGGAACGATTGATAAGAAAGGTACTTTATCTTCTGTATCTAAAATTAAAAAGGGTAAGGTAATCGTTTCTCAAGGTAAAACAAAGGCTGAGGCCATTGTATATGTCGGAAAATCTCCTACTACTATTGAAACTTTTACAAGTATTAAAGATATAAGTATTACTTCAGCTAGAGTAAAGAGCGCAAAGGGAACTAGAGTAACTAAGCCTAAGCCTGTTAAAGTAGGAAAATACGCTATGGCTCTTTCATACGATTTTACAGGAACAACGGGTACTTCCGCAGCCTATGTCAATTTTAACGATTCAAATGGAAAAATAGGTCGCCCGCTAGCATACAGACCGATGAAGCTTGAAATGTGGGTGTATGGAGATGCTAAAAAGCACTGGTTACGTGGAGTGATACAAGACGGGAATGGCAAACTTGTTACGTTAGATTTTACAGCTCAAGGGAAACTAGACTGGAAGGGTTGGAAAAAGGTTTCTGCGACGATTCCCGCAAACACACCAACGCCAATAAAGGTTAGACAAGTGTATGTCGTAGAAACGAACAATAACAACAAAAATAAAGGAACTCTTTACTTTGATCACATGAGGGCCATTTATACAGAGCTAAAATAAAAGGCTCTTTTCAAAATTACAATAACAGCCAAATAAAAATATTGACTACTTCCCATGATGTATTAAACTTAAGTTAATATGTCATGGGAAATTCTTGCTAGTTAAACACATAGCCATATTACCAATGCTATATTCTGAATATTCAACACAATCGTTAAGTGTAGGAATTTATTCCTCCCTTGTTTCATAGAATTTACAAAGCAAGCTTAACCTTTATACCCTTCAACTGTGGCTAGTACATTCTCTTTTATCTGAACATTTAGAATTGCAATACTAGAAGGAGCTCACGTATGGTAAAAGCCAGGATTTTTGATTTTTCCTTATTTTTCACAGCCGTCATTATAGCTTTTGTTTCTGGTTCAAACATAACAGATTTAAAAACTTATGGAATTGCTTTACTAATCTATTGGATTTTTTCTAGTTTGTATTATCCTTTGAGAATCGAGTACAAAAGTGGTAATACAAGTATAGACTATGGTATCAGCTACAGTTTATCCTTTGCCCTGTTTGCTGGACCACTAGGACTATTAATTTATGAGATAATGTATGGAATATCAGTCTATGTTTACAGAAGGTGGACAAATCGAGCTATTAAAGGTGACTTTTTAGACTCCTTTTACAATGTTGGATCATTTGTTTTAAGTAATACTATATGCTATTACCTATTCATTAATTTTAACCCTCTATTTAACACTATTCCTTATGGCTTTATGATTTTAATATTCCTGTTGGTAATAGTAAATTACTTTATTTCGAGTACTCTACTAGTTACCGTATTCTTTATTTTAGGTGAGATGAAAACCCTAAATGAAGCAATTAGTTTCTATAAGAACAGACCTTTCCTTGATACTGGAAAAATAGCTATTACTAATGGTCTTTTGTATTTGTTCCTACAACAAGGTCAATGGGAAATGCTTTTTAGTATGTTCTTACTCAATTATATTGTTAGTCGCTCATTCTACTCTAAAACTCAAAGCATACAAAACAAAATTGAACGAGACAAATTCGAACAAATGGCATATACCGACTTCTTAACAGGCGTTTCAAACCGTGCCTATATGGATAAGAAAATGGCTGAATTAAAGAATAGCTCTAAAAGTATCGGAATTGTAGTAACTGATATTGATAAATTTAAAAAGATTAACGATACTTACAACCATGCTATCGGAGACCAAGTGATTAAGCATTTCGCTACTACCTTAAAGAACAACTTAACGGATAAGGATATTCTATTTAGAAGTGGTGGCGAAGAATTTACTATTTTTCTACGAGAAAAAAGTCCTGAAGAATGTGAAAGTTTAATTGAATCTATCAGACAACGTTTAGAAGAACAGTTAGTAGAAGTTGAATTCAACACCTATAATCTTTCTATTAGTTATACAGCTTCATTTGGATTATACTATCATGAATCTAAGGACCAAGTTTCTCTTGAAAAAGCATATATATTTGCAGACCAGCTGATGCTGCAATCGAAGCAAGTTGGAAGAAACAAACTAACGGTAAGTACTAGATAACGAAAAAACACTCATTCGAGTGTTTTTTCTAGTTTTTCAGTTGCTTTTTATATGCCTTTGAAGTTCTAATCTCTACTGTTAAAGAACCATTTTTTGTAGTTGCTTTCACAAGCAATGGTACTCCTGTTGTATTCTCAAACCTAAAGTCTACCCCGCCATAGGATACAGTAGCGTCTCTTCCTTTTGGAACGTATCCAACATTAACAGAATGATTATGGTGTTCGACGTATTTTACACCTAGTTTATCAATCGCATTGTAAAGTGTGGAGGAGGTTTGACAGATTCCTCCGCCTACTCCCATTACTAATTTTCCGTTAACCGCTTCTTCCGCTTCTTGATATCCATGTGCTTTATCACTTGGTCCAACCGTCGTGTTAAAAGAAAATATATCCCCCGTTCCAAGAATGACGTTATTTATTGCCTCTGCAGATAACTCAATATTCTTGGACCTTCCTGCTACATTCGTATTGTAGTAAGTTGTGTAAGTGGCCACCACGGCTTCTCCTAATGTAGGGACATCTTCTGGCTTATAGCCACTTTCCGTTTTATAGAGAGGCAGCTCTACCGTTCCACCTTTCTCAGATGCTTCGACCACTCGTTCTAATAACTCTGTTTCTTCTAATATTACTCTAGGATTTCCCTTAATCACTTGACCGTCTTTTCCTATTCGATCAGGAATCATTCTTTGGTCGTATCCCTCTTCTTGTTCTGTCCCTCGCGCAATCTCCTTAGCCCAAGTTTTAATTTCTTTTTCAAACTCACTATCCTTCGTTCCATAACCCAACTCTAGAGGAGTAAATGTTTTTATAACCTCTTTTGTTTCTGGGTGTACTATTTCAACAGTAATTGGCTTCTGTTCTTCCTCTTCTTTTTTCTTTTCTGCTTCTTCCTGTTCTCGTTCCTTTTCTTCTTTTTCATAAGCCGCAATCTGTTTTTCTAACTCTGCAACTCTCTCCTCTAATTCTTTTTCTCTAGTAGAGGTTTGTTCTGAACACCCTGCTAATCCCACTAAACTGACAGCTAGCAACATTGAAATTCCCCAGTTTAACTTCCCCATTTTTCTCCCAACTTTTCTTATATTTTCAGGGCTTCAATCCCCAAATTTTTACACTCTAAATCATATTCATTTCCTTCATGTATATGACACGATATAAGCCCATATTTTCTAGATTGGGGATAAAGTTTTAGGGAAATTCAATAAAAAATGCTACAGCATGAAAACTGTAGCATTTTACTCATTATTTTAGGCAATCTCATCTAAGTCTTTTATTAACATTTTCTTACTGTCTTCCACGACTACCTTCTTTGCATATTCATATGCTGTTTGTTTTGCCAGCTCTGCTTTTGAAAGGTTTCCTTGGACATGAAAAGCTCTAGCTAATGCTTCATAAGCATAACCAATATAGAATGGTTTGAGTTCTGCCTTTTCACTAATGGAAACACAACGTTCTGCATATTTTAAAGCGTTTGTCCCTTCTCCAATCGATGCATATACTCTGGATAATTGCCAATATCCTATAGAGAGGTTCTGTTCAGTACAGTCATGACTTTGAGTCCAGTGCCAGAAAGAACTATGACATAAATGTACCATCTTTTCATTTTGTTCTTCCGACCGATTTGGAATGTCTAATAAGTCCCAGACTTTGTTAAAGGTTGAAGCAGCTAGCCCTCGGTGGCTAAAGCTTTGATCTGTTTTAGTACCCATTATAAACTTCCTTTCTAATAGAGAATCTTAGCTCTATTATAGCATCTATAACAATTATCCTTTTCCTTCAATCACTATTATTCTAGTGTGTATAGGGTAACTATTTTAGTGAAAACTCATACCCAACATAATTAAACGAGTTCGTAAATCCTAACCCTTCTGCTAGGGCGACAGATGGTTTGTTTCCTTCCATGCAGTCCCAGTATGGAGTTAATTTATGTTCTAGGCATTCTCTAACAAAATAGTGTGCGACCTTTTGAGCAAGTTTCTTACCTCTATGGTCTTTCAATGTCTCTATGTCTACACAATGATATTGTTCATAAATTAAGGCTGAGAAACATACACTGACAACTTTATTTTCATACATAGCGCAAAACCCCTTACCTTTATCGAAAAAGTCCTCTGGGTTTGGCCAGAAATCATGAAGCTTAGCATGCAAAAACTCGAGGTTGATTATAGATTGATCATAATATAATTCTCGAGTAATTCTTTTAATCTCGTAGTTCGCTTCAATGTCTTTCTCATTTTGTAGTTGATAATTTTTCTCCTCTAAAGTAAAAACCTTTTGATTCCAACTACCTAATGTTTTATGGGCAAATACCTCTTTAATGGTTACATACCATCCCGGATGATTACTTATACCTTCAAACCATTCTAAGTTCATTTCCCTTGCCTGAGGTGCAATCACTGTTTCAATCAGTTGATTTAAATTTTTGTTAAACTCTTCATTGTTCTCATCTCCAATAAAATAGAAACCATCGTTATTCCCTTGCCATATAAGCCCTGACTTCGGTGAGTCAACATTATCAACAAAGATTCTTCCTGGACTATTTCCATCCACAATGGCTTTAACCTCTGCTTGACCGTTTACATTTATAATTGGTTTACATTTATAGTACTCTTCCTTTTTTAATTCAGTAATCATTATATATAATCCTCCAGCTTTTACTTATGAGTATCGCTTTAATATTCTATTTATTGGTTAATATACCCTTTAATACACTCTCATTCTAGTAAAAAAAAGGAGACTATGGCAGAAATGCTACCTAGTCTCCACTATCACTTTGCATTTATATTTCCCAAGAACAAATAATCTGATCTTTTCCGTTTCGTTTTGCTTCAAGCTCTGCATAATCTGCTTTCTTAATTAATTCAAGATGATCTTTTACTTGGTCTAGTTTAAAGCAAGAGATTCCAATACTAGCAGAAACTTTATAATGATTTTGAAGGACTCCTAAATTTCTAAATACCCCTAATATCCTTTCAGCAACCTCTTTTGCCTCTGTACCACTCGTATTAGGCAATATAACGATAAATTCTTCTCCACCATACCTACCTGCAATATCCGTTCTTCTTATTGAGTTCTGTAAGGATTCACATACTCTTTTTAGTACAGAATCTCCTTCCTGATGCCCAAAAGTATTATTGATAAACCTAAAATTGTCTAAGTCTATCATTAAGAATGAGAGGTCATGTTTATATCTAATGCATTTACTGAATTCCTCTTCTAACCGTTTCATAAAATAATTTCTTTTATATAAACCTGTTAAATCGTCCGTTATTAATGTTTGATATAAAACATTATTCTCAATTTGACTTGATATCGCTTCAAATAAGTCTGTGATAAATTTTTTGTCTTGAGAGCTAAATTCATTAAAGTTATAGTTCTCTAAGGAAACGAGTGCAATTACCTCTTCTGTCTCTTTAGAACAGATTGGTAAAATATAATAGTTCGATGAGGTCCCTTGAACCATTTTAGGAGTATTCATTTTTACTTTGAGTATTTCCTCTAACTCTTCATTTTCCTCTTCATGCACTTGAAGCTGGTCATTAAGAGTGATTCTATTATTATAAGAATAATGCGATTGAATGATCTTCATATGAAATTGATCAAATAACAAGTTTTCAAATAGGATAGCCGCGATACTTTTTGATAATGTATAAATATCAAAAGTTGACTTAATACGTTTCATACTATCAAGCAGCAGCTCGTTATACACTATTTTTTCAATCATATCATTATTCTCTTTATTAACTTGGTCAAATATTTCTATAACCTTACTTTGCTTCTTCTCTATATTCTTTTGTTCTAAAGGAAGTAGGCTTGAGCTTAATTCACCTAAACTACTAATAAATGTTGTTTTAACACTATCCTTAATTCTTAAATTAAATTCATATACTTCTTTTAAGTTCTTTTGCTGATTATACTTCCTCATCCACTTTAAAGACTTCTGTAAGTATAGATTACACTCAATGAATTCATTCTTTTCTAATAATATTTTTGCTTTAAGAAAATGAAACTTTCCTAATGCTCCGTAGTACGAGCTTTCCATAATAATGGTATATAATTGGTTAGCCATTTCATAGCTTTCATCCAACTGATTTAATTTAATAAGAGCCTCTATAAGCATTAGATGTGCTGCTATTCGGTTAGTAATAGAAATGGAAGGGATATTGATTAATTGAGTTAGATCATCTCTTACTAGTTCGAAACGTTCATATAAAAAGTTATACTTACTTTTAATTAATAGTTTTTCATTTTCAAGTCCGCGTCTGCCACATATATGGTTAATTACTGGCCAAAGTCTCTTAGCCTTTTTTCTATTTTTCTGCTCAATAATGACGGTGAACAATAAAATATAGGCCTCATCTCTTTCTTGAAGTTGACCATTTCTTTTTGCTATTAGTAAGGCTTCCTTCAAATATTGCTCTGCCTTAATATATTGACCCATTTCTCTCTGATAAGATGCCTTTCCCATCATTAATGTGATTTTTTTGTAGCCTTCATTAGCCGAAATTCTATCAGCATTTTCTATAAACTTATTTGCTTGATAAAAATCTCCTAAGCTTATATAACAATCTATTAAATTTATGGAAGCAGTTAATTCGTTACTTACATTCCCCATTACTTGAGAGCTACTGAATGATTTCAAAAAGTAATCTTTTGCTTTTTGCATATCCTTAGTTAACTCATATATCCCGAGTAAATTATAGGCACTAGTTTGATAAGTTTTTAAATTATACTTTTCAGCCAGTGATAATACTTCATACAGAAGATAAATGAATTTATTCGTTTTTTCATCCTCGTAAGGTATATATGACAAAAGAACATATAAGTTGTATAACCATTTAACATATTTCCTAGGTTTTAATTTACTTTTTAAAAGCCCTCTGTTTTCCTCATAAAAAGCAAATAACTCATATAACTTCTCATACTTTCCTTCTTGCATATAATAAAAACCAATGACAATTCTGCTTTCAACTTGTACAGAAAGGGAATTATTTTTATCTTTTATTCCTTTTTCAAATACTGAAATATATGGTTCTAGTAAATTGGTTTGATGTGTATTTAAACAGTCTACTGCAAAATTATTTAATGCTTTAAGCGAGCCTGTTTTTTCAAAAATTTGGAGGTTTAACCTCAAGCAGTCTTTTGTCCCTCCAATTTTATCTAGAATTTTTGCCTGAAGTTTTAAATAAGTGAATGGTATCTCTTTATTAATAAAACTAATATAGATCACAGATGCCTTTTCAAATGTATCTAATGCATCTTGATACATTTGATTTCGATAGCACAGCCTTGCATCACAAATATAATAAGCAACTGCCCTCTTCCAGTCCTTCCCTTTCTCAAAAAGATAAGCGAGTTCGCTTAATTCTTTTACACCTTCTGCTAAGAGTGACTCTGCTAAGTTTATGTGTAATTGAGCTATCTCCTCTTTAGGAATCGTTTGATATACTCGTTTCTTTTCCTCCATTGACGGGAATTGATAGTGAGTCATCATTTCTAACAAGATCCCTTTTGTTTCAAGCATATTAATAATTGTTAATAAATCTGAGTAATCATCTATACAACAAACCCTTTGTAATGCCTTAAATACCGCCTCTTCCTTATTCAAGAACGACCGGAAAAGGGAAATCACATTACAAACTTTTCTAGATAATGGATCTAGTTGTTCAATATGATAATGAAATAATGTAAGATCTGAGAATGGTACCTCGAGATTAGATGGACTGACAGACAATCTCCACTTAAAATCTTCTAAATAGATTTGCTTTGTGTCAGCTAAATAATCTAAGATATAAAATGCTCTCTCTAACAGCCCTTTAGAATGAAAGTCTATCCAAGTAACAAATTCTGTATCAATAAAGTCGTTGGACCCTAGCTTTGTATCCAAACATTGAATTAACTCATCCTTTGAAAGAGGAGCAAGATCTAGTATATTCGTAACCCATTCTTTCATTAATATGGTCTCACTAGGTTTTGAGATAGCTATTATCCCTATTTTCCCTTTTGAAGATGCTAGTATATGATTGAAGATGCTGTTTGATATTTCATCAACTTTATGAGCATCATAAATCTCCAAAACAATCGGATTGTTAGAAGTATTGAGGTACTCTAAAAGAAAACCCTGTAAGACTCCCTTTATACATCCATTAAAGTTCTTATTAGTAAGAGTAAATTCCTTTTCATACTTTCTTTTAATACTTGGGAATATGGAGGATAATGTAGGCAAGTAAGACTTCGCCATTTTCCTCTTTTCTTCGGAATTTAAAGAGTAAACTAAACATTTTGCTACAATTTCTTCGATTGCACTTAGAGAGGCTCCTTTTGCCGTCCCACTTAAATAACCAATATTACTGTATGTGCCGCTAACCTCATAAATCAACCGTCTTCTACCTAGTCCCTCTTGTCCCATAATTAACATAGATGGTTTACTTCCATTAATGACTTTTTGATAAAAACTCTCTACTTCTTCTACCTCTTTTTTTCTGCCAATAAATTCTGAGTAGAAAAGGTGAACGGATCCGTAGTTTTTTTCTATTTTCACATCACTATTAGAATTCCCCATTAACAGATGAAGCTCTTTTAGCATTTGTTTTATCCATTGATATCGCTTTGACGGCTTATGATGGAGCATCTTTAAAATAATTCTATCTAATTGATCTGGTATTCTCTTATCGTAATCAGAAGGTGTCAGGCTTTCTTTAACCGGCTCTTTACTCCCTATCAGTAAAAGTAAAAATGTGTAACCTAGATTATATATGTCAGACCTTGAATCAATCGGATGCATCTTAAGTAGTTCGGGCGCAAAGAAAGGATTTTCTTCCACACTAATAGCATTAAGCAATTGTATGGTCGAAGGAAATAGCATAGTCATTAACTTTATTTCATTCGTCGGAAGGACCCAAATATATTCCGGTATTAGTGAACCATGCCACATTAACCTAGAATGAAGTTCATCGGTCGCTTCTGTGATTCTTAACATTAAGTTAATTTTCTGGTCATATGTGCCTTCCGTTAGGTAAACTGATAGCGGTTTCATTTCTTTAAAATATTCATATATGATAAATAGTTCATCATCTGTACGAATCAAGTCTATTAGTCTAAGCATAGACGGACAGGTGGATAATTTATTTGCCTTATTGTGAATATGCCCCTCTTCAATAAAAGTGGCCATCTGTCCCGAAATCTTCAAGACAATAACATCCATATCTTTATAAGGTATATACCCCTTATAAATTTCACCGTAATAACCTTTTTCAACCAATAGCTCTTGTAAGATAAAAGAATGACCCATATCATGATTAGGTACTTCAATCTTCTTTTGACTACATTCTTTCTTCTTTTTAATATGATTGCTTGACTGAATTAACAAGTTTTCAAACTCTGCCTTTGCTAAAGGTGGGCTATAGTAAAAGCCTTGATATTGATGACAATCTACATCTTTAAGTACTTTTAGTTGCTCCTCATTTTCTACACCTTCTGCCACTATATTTAGCTGCAAAGACTTCGCAATTTGAATAATACCTTTGATGATGTTTTGGTGATTTAATTCTGTTTCTACCTCACTAATAAAGGACTTGTCTAGCTTTAAAGTATGAATAGGTAAATCCTTAAGTGAAGATAACGAGGAATAGCCAACGCCAAAGTCATCAAGCGCAATTCGAACTCCCATACGGTTCATAGCAAAAAGCTGGCTCTTGATACTCAATAAGTTTTGAATCATGACACTTTCAGTTAATTCAAATTCGACTAACTTAGGAGCAATAGAATATTTTTCTATCATCATTTGAATAAAATGGATTAACTCGGGGTCTTCAAATTGAATTAATGATAGATTAATAGCCATACTTAATGGCTTAGATAGGGATTCATTCCATAACCTTAATTGCTTAAAAGTGTGTTCAATGACCCACTTTCCTAACGGAATAATAAATCTCGTTTTCTCCGCTAGTGGAATAAACTGAACGGGTGAAATCCAACCATGCTCCGGATGCTTCCATCTTAACAATGCTTCTACCCCAGAAATATTTCCTGTCTGAATATTTACTTTAGGCTGATAATGTAATGAGAAATTTTCAAAATTATTTTCTTTTAGAAGCTCTTCCTCCAAATTGATGTTTAGATTAGTAACCACGATAAGTTTCACTCCTTTTGATGGTTTACTTTGTTTATACGCATTGTTTTTAATTTATTGGATTCAGTTATCTTTTCGAAATGAGTGTAAAAACTGTTTTTATGTGAAATTATTTATACAGTTGTTTTTCAGAAGGAGAATGAAAGAAGGTGATTCTTTTTTACTATTTAAAGTATTTTTATAATATAAATTACCTATTTTCTATATTATGTACAAAATGTGAATAAAAAGGAAGAGAATTTGCTAAAATTGTCGAAAAAAGGAAGAGGGAAAGCTAATTGTTGGATGATACAAAACAGCAAAAAGGTGCCCCGAAAATGATCGAGACACCTTCTTCTATTAATCTTCTACAATCTCTTTACGATTTTTCTTCAACATCTTTGAGAAAATTTCATAAACAATTGGTACGATAACAAGCGTTAATAAGGTTGAACTTAATAGTCCACCAATTACAGTAATCGCAAGGTCTGCTGACATAAGACCTCCGCCACCACCAACACCAAGTGCCATTGGAAGCATTGCACCGATAGTTGCGATTGCCGTCATTAAGATCGGACGTAAACGAGTGGCACCTGCTTCAAGAATAGCTTCTCGCATCGATAAACCATCACGTTCCATATGAATAATTCGGTCTACTAGTACGATTGCATTTGTTACAACAATCCCAATCAACATTAATAGACCCATCATTACTTGTACTGAAATTGTGTGATCGGTAATAAATAATCCTACAAATGAACCGATTACCGTAAATGGTAAAGAGAATAGGATAGCAAATGGTGCTAAACCTTCACCAAACGTAACTACTAAAATAAAGTACACAATTAAAATCGCTGCAAGCATGGCAATTCCTAATTGAGTGAATGTTTCAACCATATCGGCTGTAACTCCAGTAACACTAGTGGTTACTCCTTTAGGTAAATCAAGGTCTTTTACTTTCTCATCCACTTCAGAAGATGCTACCGAGATATCATCTCCAACAATCGTACCTGAAACGGTTGCATTGTATTCTCCAGCAGAACGAGTTAGTGTATTTAACGTTGTTCCTTCTTTTACAGTCACTAATTCAGACAACGGAACCGTAGTCCCTAGAGCTGTTTGAATTTCTGTTTTTAATAAATCCTTAACTGATTTTGGAGCTGTCTTTGCATCTCGTTGAATAACAACCTCAATTTCATCCCCATCATTTTCAAGTGTTGTTAACACTTCTTTAGCTCCAGAATTGGATAAGGCCATAACAATTTGTGCTGTAGTTAAACCATATTTAATTACATGATCTTGTGAAACTTCAAAGACATTTTCAACATATGGATCTTCAGCATCCGATTTTACATCTTTTAAGTTTTTAACCTCTTTAAATGCACCTTCAACTTGCTTTACTGCCTTCATTAAATCATTTAAATCTTCGCTATAAAGAGTATAGCTCACTTCGTTTGAAGACATAGAAGATGCACTAAAGTTTTGAGTTTTCCACTCACCTGACTGACCAATGTTAAATATATACTCTTCCACTTCTTCTCTAGCTTCAGGGAAGTCATCCATTTCTGGGTCAAAGATTAAGTACATTAATGCACCGCCTCCGCCACCCATCATCATAGCAGAAGGATCAATATTTTCAGGATCCGTAATAGATAATTGAACAATATCAATATCTTCACGTTTTAATAGTTCTTTTTCAACTTCTTCGATATTAGCTTCCGTCTCTTCTTTTAACTCTCCTGCCTTTGGAGTATAGGTCAAGTACATAACCTTCTCTTCTGAAGAGCCCATGAAACTAAATCCGATTAGAGGAGTTAAAGCAAGTGAACCAACTAATAAAACAATCGCAATCAATGAAGTAATAATTTTATGATTTAACGCTTTTTCTAGAACACCCTTATACCATAGTGATAGTTTGCCAACTTCTTTATGGCTTTTCTCTGTTTTCTCTCCATAAAGGTTCTTACGGAACAAGAAATGTGAAAGCGCTGGTACGATTGAAATCGCTACAAGTAATGAAGCACCTAGTGCAAATGACATCGTCAACGCAAACGGCATGAACAATTCACCAACCATACCGCCTACAAAAATAAGTGGTGCGAATACGGCAACGGTTACTAATGTAGAAGAAAGGATTGGTTTAAACATTTCAATGGTGGCTTCACGAATTAATGCTCTCCCACGGAGCTTTTCTTCTTTTAAATACATACGTCGATAAATATTTTCTACTACTACAATTGAATCATCAATTACACGACCGATGGCAACCGTAATCGCCCCTAAGGTCATAATATTTAACGTTATATCCATCCAGTTTAATAAAAGTAAAGCCATAAAGATGGAAACTGGAATCGAAATGATTGATATAATAGTAGATTTAAAGTCTCGTAGGAACAACAGAATAATAATAATCGCGAATAAACCACCGAATAAGGCTTTTTCAAGCATTGAAAACACTGAGTCTTCAATTGGTTTACCTTGGTCTAAGGATATGTCAACCTGTAATCCATCGATTGCAGCTTCTTGTTCCTCTAGTAAATCTTTAACAGCATTTACAACTGTTACAGTGTTGGCCTCTTGACCTTTTACGATTTGGATTGAAATCGCATCTTCCCCGTTTGTACGAGAAACAGATTGAACTTTACCAACCAATTCAACTTTTGCAATGTCACCAAGTTTGACAAACGGTACTGGATTTTCAGCTGTAGGTGTGACAGGAATTAAAATTTCTTTTAATTGCTTAACCGTTTTTACATCACCATCAACTCCTACGGCTTCTTCTCCTTTGTCAAATTCATAAAGACCTAAAGATAAAGCCATATCACTTCCTTGAACCATTTGTTTCACTGTTTCTTCTGTTAATCCAAGGGAAGCCATTTTTTCTTCATCAAATTTAAATTCAACTTGTTCAATATGTTGACCTGTAATCGTAGCTGAAGCAACACCATCAATCTTTTCAATCTTAGGTAATAAAAGATCTTCAACTGTTGATGTTAGTTCAACAATATCTTCTTTCGAACTACTCACCGAAAGAGCAACAACTGGCATCATGTTCATGCTGATGGCCATGATGGTAGGCTTTTCAACCGCTTCTGGTAATTTCACATTGTCAATTGCTGATTCTAACTGACGTTTTTTCTCATCCATATCAATACCGTATTCATATTCGATTTGAATTTGGGATACGTTTGAGGAAGAGTTTGAATACAATTTCTTTACATCTTCTAGACCTTCAATTGCTTTTTCCAGCGGAATGGACACTTCATCCATGACACGCTCAGGAGTAGCACCAGGATATACACCCATTACGATTAAATAAGGAATGGATATATCAGGAATGGACTCCATTTTCATTCGCGTACCTGAATAAATACCTGAAACCGTAACAATAATGGTAAGTAACCATACAGCCAGTTTATTTTTCAAGACAAAATTAACTAAACCTTTCACTATTACACCTACCCTAAATTGACTTATATCTTACATTTTTTTATAATAATGACTAATCGGTCAAATGTCAATCAAATAGGAGGAGTGTCACTATGTCTAAAAAACTTCTCATAATGGAAAAATCAATAGAATTATTTGCTGAGAATGGCTTTGAATCAACTTCAGTTCAGCAAATCACGGAACGGTGTGGCATTTCAAAAGGGGCTTTTTACCTTTACTTTAAATCTAAAGAAGAGTTGATTACTAGTTTAATCGACCATTTTATGAGTAGTATCATATCTGATATTGAACAGTCAGTCAGAAATGAAACACAGACAGACAAATTATTATATAACTTACTGGATGTTTTATTTAGCACATTTCAAAAGCAGACCAATTTCACAAAGTTTTTTATAAAAGAACAAGTACTTACCTTTAATCAGGATTTATTTGCTCAATTACAAATGTACACAACTATTGTAAACAAGACTGTCCTTTCCATCATCCAAAAGCAGTTTGCATACACTCGTCAAGAAATGCATCTTGACCTACTGTTTACCATTAATGGATTCATAAAGAGTTACTTAGAATTATTCTTTATAGATGACTATGAAATCGACGTGGATCAATTATGTAAGGCAATTGTAGAAAAGGTCAATATTATAGCCGAACACTCAACTATTCCATTTATAACTCCAGAATACTTAATCAAAACTAAGATGCAGAGTGCTATTTCGAAAGAACAGGTCATGAATTTATTAAAAGAAGCAATGGATGAAATACAAGAAGATGTAATCATCCTAGATTCATTAACTTTGTTATTGGATGATTTAACTAACCCCACGTTAAGTGAGGCTATTAGACAAGGGTTATTAAACAATCTTCGAACAAATAACTCTTGTAGATGGGTAGCTTACATTTATGATTTATATATTAAGGAATCATCTAGTGCAGGAAAAAATTGAGGAAATAAATTAGAGGATTGGAACTCACCTGTTCGAGTATTTAATAGTGAGTTCCTTTTTTCATCAATACATATTGTCAAATAATCTACGACTTATAATTTTCTGTTTCTTTCTGTTTTAGAATATCTCTTATTTCCGCTAGCAAAATTTCCTCTTTTGATGGAGTTGGTGGTTCTGCTGGTTTAGTTTCTTCTTCTTTCTTCTTAAAGGAGTTAATTGCTTTTATAAAAATAAATATTGAAAAAGCAATGATGATAAAGTCAAATGTAGTTTGTATAAACTGCCCATATTTTAAAACTACTGGCTCTTCTCCTTCTCTACTATAAACATACTGTAGAGTAGTAAAATTAACTCCACCCACTAAGAGTCCTAGGAGAGGCATAATGATATCGTTTACTAAAGAAGTGACAATCTTGCCAAAAGCACCTCCAATAACCACTCCGACTGCCAAATCTAATACATTACCTTTTAGTGCAAATTTCTTAAATTCGTTTAACATGAACTGTTCTCCTAACCATGAATTTATTTGTTTTTTAAAACATTTTTCAACTATCATTATTTCTTAAAAATTATGTTCTCAAAAAGGAGTTCCTATCAATTGAATTAGAAAAAACCGACTGTGTTATTTAAAACAGTCGGCTTTTGTTTCGAGATTCTTCATTCAATAGCTTCTGTCACCAACCAAGGATTTTTTGTTCGATTCTCCTGCCAAGTTTCTTAAGTCAGCCCCAGATGGATTTTGGAACACTCTAAGTCCAAACTCAGGTGCAACCGCAAATAGATGGTCAAAAATATCAGATTGAACAGATTCATACACTGCCCACTGTACGTCATTGGTAAACGCATATATTTCAAGAGGCAATCCGTGTTCATCATGGTCCAGCTGTCTCACGATTAAGGACATATCCTGATTGATACCAGGATGATTTTTCAGATAATTGTAGATGTAAGCCCTAAACACTCCGATATTCGTAAGAGCTCTTCCATTCACAGGATTGTTCCTATCTATTTCGTTTTTGACATTGTACTCAGTAATTTCCTTTTCCTTTTGAATAATGTAATCTGTAAGGTAATGCACTTTTATAAATTTCTCAATCATTTCCTCGGTGCAAAACGTAATACTACTGGTATCGACGAACAGAGAGCGCTTGATTCGTCTGCCGCCTGAGCTTTGCATCCCTCTCCAGTTAATAAATGAATCAGAAATAAGGGCATAGCTTGGGATCATCGTGATCGTTTTGTCAAAGTTTTGGACCTTTACAGTATTTAACGAAATATCGATCACGTCACCATCTGCTCCATACTTCGGCATTTCAATCCAGTCCCCAACTCGAACCATATCATTGGCTGTTAACTGAATTCCTGCCACTAGTCCTAATAACGAATCTTTAAATACTAACAACAAAACGGCCGAGAGAGCACCAATCCCACTTAATAGAAGAAGAGGACTCTTACCTATTAAGTTGGAGATGACTAAAATAAACCCGATAATCATGATAATAATGTTAACCACTTGAATATATCCTTTAATAGGCTTAACTCTAGATATTTCAAAGGTTTGATAAACATCATTTAATCCATTCAGTAAACTTTGTATAAACACTAACCCTACAATGATCGTATAAACAATAGCCAAATTCTCAATGGTTGATTGATAGGCTGGAAAAGTTGAAGCAAATGAATAAATAATGATCGAAGGAACAATATGGGATAACTTACGGAAAATTTTTCTTTCCAGGATGATGTGACCCCATTTGACTTTGGAGTTTGTAACGATACGAGTAATAATCCTAATTACGATGTACTTTGAAATAAAATTGGCTACGATACAGATAAGCCCTATTAGTAGAACCTTGATTATAATGGATAGATATTCTACCGTTAACGGATCTAATTCCATATCCAAAAGTAAATGATTAATGAATTGCATTTGTTCTCCTCCGTTTAACTTTGCATCATAAGCAACTCTACGAGGAAAGTATCTCCACTGTCAATTCAATATCGCAAAAATGGTGCCTTAGCCCTTCAGTTATAACGCTTTCAGATTACTTGCGTTAGTTAAAAAGATGTGTTTCATTGTTGCAGAAAATGGTAAAAGGCAACGCCCCAAAATTTGGGGGTAGATGCCTTTTTTAAAATGAGTTGGTATTTTTGTGGCTTGAATGGTGATGTAGGCATTTCTACTGCTCCCCATTCAATTAAATACTACGACTCAAAACTATCAAGCAAAGCACGTGCTTCATCCGTTGACTTGGTGTTCATTAATTGAATTCTTAATTCATTTGCCCCTGGAAATCCTTTGACGTAGATCTTAAAAAAGCGATGTAGAGCGGTGAACTTACGCAATTTTAAATTTGAATATTGGTCATGTAGATCCAGATGCAATCTTAAGAGATCAAGTAATTCCTTACTACTATGCTCTTTCGGCTCTTTTTCAAAGGCAAATGGATTTTTAAAAATTCCACGCCCTATCATGACTCCATCCACACCATACTGTTCTGCGAGCTTTAAGCCCGTTTGACGGTCAAGAATATCTCCATTAATTGTTAAAAGGGTATCTGGTGCCACCTCGTCACGAAGTTTCTTGATCTCTGGAATCAGCTCCCAATGAGCATCTACTTCGCTCATTTCCTTTCTCGTGCGCAAATGTATGGAAAGATTAGCGATGTCTTGTTTCAAAATGTGTGTCAGCCAGTCGCGCCATTCGTCTACCTCCGTGAAACCAAGTCTTGTTTTTACACTTACGGGCAGTCCTCCAGCTTTTGCCGCTTGAATTAATTCTGCTGCAACTTCTGGACGAAGGATAAGTCCGCTTCCCTTTCCATGTCGGGTTACATTAGGGACAGGACAACCCATATTGATATCGATTCCCTTAAATCCAAGCTCGGCCATACCAATACTCATTTCCCGAAAGTTTTCAGGCTTATCCCCCCATATATGGGCTACAATGGGCTGTTCATCCTCTGTAAAAGTCAAACGCCCTTGCACACTTTGTTTTCCCTCTGGATGGCAATAACTCTCACTGTTCGTAAACTCTGTAAAAAAAACATCCGGTCTAGCTGCCGCGCTTACTACATGACGAAAAACAACATCCGTCACTTCTTCCATTGGTGCTAGTATAAAAAAAGGTCGTGGTAATTCACGCCAAAAATTTTCTTTCATATTTAAATTCAAATCCTCTCATTAATCGATCCCAGGTTAATTCCTTATCCCAAGATTAAAAAGCAGAATATCCCTGCCTCCTTTACACTTATACCATTTTTGAGTACTTTTTATCAAATGAATAGGTATATGTTTATTTTTAACTTTTCAAACTTTGTATAACCAAAAAAATCACTGCTAAAAACTTCCCATTCACTAGTATTTTTCTTTCATTTTTTATACATTATTCCCATATAAAAAAACCTCCTATCTTTATACAAATAATCACTTTTAGATAGAAAATTAAGTCTAAGTTTAGTATGATATCCACATGTGATATCTAGATAAGGGGTAAATAAAAAATGAGCGTATTAAACGTACAAAATTTAAGTCACGGTTTCGGTGACCGTGCAATTTTTAATGATGTGTCTTTTCGTCTTTTAAAAGGAGAACACGTTGGACTAGTTGGGGCAAATGGTGAAGGTAAGTCTACTTTCATGAATATTGTGACTGGTAAGTTGCAACCCGACGAAGGGAAAGTTGAATGGTCAAGAAAGGTTCGTGTCGGTTATTTGGATCAGCATGCTGTTCTTCAAAAAGGTAGTACAATGCGTGAAGCTTTGAGTACGGCATTTCAATATTTATTTGATGCTGAAGCAGAGATCAATGAACTATATGGAAAAATGGGCGATGAAGGTGCTGATATTGATGCACTGCTTGCTGAAGTTGGGGAACTACAGGAAACTTTAGATAGTAATGATTTCTATCAAATTAATTCAAAAGTTGAGGAAGTTGCTCGTGGTCTAGGATTAGACGATGTTGGCCTTGATCGAGATGTAAATGATCTTAGTGGAGGGCAACGTACGAAAGTTTTACTAGCTAAACTTTTGCTAGAAAAGCCTGAAATCCTATTACTAGATGAGCCTACGAACTATTTGGATGAGCAACATATCGAATGGTTGAAACGATATTTACAGGAATATGAGAATGCATTCATCTTGATTTCACATGATATTCCATTCTTGAACAGTGTTGTTAACTTGATCTATCACATGGAAAACCAAGAGCTGAATCGTTATGTTGGTGACTATGACAACTTCTTAAAGGTTCATGAAATGAAGAAGCAACAGCTAGAGTCTGCCTACAAGCGTCAACAACAAGAAATTGCTGATTTGAAAGATTTCGTTGCACGTAACAAGGCAAGTGTTGCGACTCGTAATATGGCGATGTCTCGTCAGAAAAAGCTCGACAAAATGGAAGTGATTGAATTAGGCAGAGAGAAGCCTAAGCCAGAGTTTCATTTCAAAGAAGCTCGTGCAGCCAGTCGTTGGATTTTCACGGCTGAGGACCTTGTGATTGGTTACAATGAACCACTTTCACGCCCTCTGAATCTGAAAATGGAACGCGGGCAAAAAATTGCTTTTGTTGGTGCAAACGGTATTGGTAAATCTACTCTTCTAAAAAGTATTCTTGGCTTAATTGATCCGCTGGATGGTAAAGTTGAACGCGGTGAGTATCAACACATCGGCTACTTCGAGCAGGAAGTTAAACAGTCTAACTACAACACTTGTATTGAAGAGATTTGGAGCGAGTTCCCAAGTATGAATCAGGCGGAAGTCCGTGCTGCTCTAGCAAAATGCGGATTAACGACAAAACATATTGAAAGTAAAGTCGAAGTCCTTTCCGGTGGCGAAAAAGCCAAAGTTCGTCTATGTAAAATTTTAAACACAGAAACAAATCTATTAATACTAGACGAGCCTACCAACCACTTGGATGTGGACGCTAAAGAAGAACTGAAGCGTGCTTTAAAAGCTTATCGCGGAAGTATCTTAATGGTATCCCATGAACCTGACTTCTATCGTGAAATTGCGACTGATATTTGGAATTGTGAGGATTGGACTACGAAAGTGTTTTAAATAAAGATTAAGGGGCTGTTTGATAAGTCGACGTGGTTTGACTTATCAAATAGCCCCTTGTGTTATTAGCCATTTCATAATTTTGAGGAAATAACTTGTTTAAAAAGTCTCCTAAATTCCTCCCGATCTTCTTCTGTAAAAGGTTTTGGCCCTTTTGTTCGCTTTCCGCTTTTTCGAGCCATTGCACTTAAATATCGTGTTTGTAACAATTGGTCTATGTTTTCATTACTATACATAAAACCCTTATGGTGGATAACTATAACCCCTTTGGCTAATCCTAGTGACGCAAGACCATAATCTTGAGTAATAATCATATCTCCGTTCACTGCTAATTTCATAATTCGATAATCTGCAGCATCTGCACCGGAATCAACATAAATGGTTTCCACGCCGGATGGTTGTTCTGCAGTCGAAAAATGAGAAAAGCTAGTAACCAAAATAACAGGAATTCCTAATTTCCTTCCTTCAGAAATGACAATATCTTTTACCGGACAAGCATCTGCATCAACATATATTTTCATCTTTTATCACTCCTGTAAAGAGATCAAATTACTGGTCCCATTTTTAACGAGCTTCGTTTTATAATCGGTGTTCTTTATTTACATTATCCTTCATTGCACTGCAAAAACCATTGATTTATCTTTGATATTAATTAAGTATAATGGTTACGGCTGCTTTCTACTTTGGACTATTTGAATTATTTTTGCAACCAATCAGATATCTATTTTTTCTTATTCTACAAAAAGTAGCTTTTCTAGCAGTAGGAAATTATTGAGGTAGTATCAAGAGGGTTTAAGAAAAAATCTTGGGTACAATAAAGTTTACACATGAGGAGGGACAAGATGAGGCTCAAAGATGGAGATTTTTACACAAATGTAAACACTAATAAAGTATATAGGTTAAATGAAGATAAGGATAGCAACTGTACTTTAGTATAGATAATGCAGAAGGTTATCAGGAAACGGAAAGGTCCTCAGGTCGTGATATGCTGAGATTAATAAATAGTAGTTACAAAAAATAACTATAAGATGGGTTTTCCAATGTTTTTAATCCCATACAACCGTTGTTTCCCGTTGGTTCGTAATCCAAATTACTGCCATTTCTTCGGCTAATATATACTTTCCCATCCGTTTTTCCCCTGTTCTGAGATGTTCATTATTTAGAGCATTATTAGAGCATTTCTTAGACTTTCATACCGTATAAAAAAGAGCTTAGGACCTAGATTCCTTGCTCTCTTTATGGGGTACCGTCAGGAAATTGTAGTAGCTTCCTAGCCCCCACTAATCTTCAGAAATTTGTATAAAGGCTTGTCGCTATTCCGGTGTAAGTAATTCTCTACCTCTCGCCATTTTCATACAGTATCATCTCATTTCTGTGACTATTCAGTATTAGTTCAATTATATATCAATAGAGTGTACTCTATTGATACAAGTGTAGGAGACTGATAAAGTCAAAGTTAAGAGCGTCTCATAAGACTTATCTCAAAAATGAGGTGATATTTTGTGGAAAATTGGTTTTATACGTGTCAGTTCTACTAGCCCAGAATTCTTCAAGGCCATTTCAGCAACTGAACGAAAATAGAAGATAAATTTCATATAGAGGTGGAATTATATGCCTAAAATTGACAATATGTTAGCGATTCTGTGGATGCTTCGTTCAGGTGAAAAAATTACTGCAAAACAAATTTCAGAAAAGTTAGAAATTAATATAAGGACTGTGTATCGTTATATTGATACCATTTCAACAAGTGGTGTACCTATAATTTCAGAACCAGGACATAACGGTGGATACACTTTATTGAACCATTTTATTGAGGCTCCTCTTTTTTTTGATTTTGAGGAGCAAACTTCACTATTTCACGCTGCTGTTTTTGCAGAAGAAGCCGGATATTATGGAGGTGAAGCACTAAATAGGGCCATTTCAAAACTAAGTAAATACTCAAATCAAGAGCAGGAAACAAAGATAAACCAACATTTAACTAGTCTTGAAGTAATCAGTCGATTAAGTTCTCACTCTATGGAATCTTTTTTGAAGGAGTTGGAGCAGGCCTTAGCTGACGGGTACTCAGTAAAAATTCTTTACCATAAAAGTGGCGAAAAGCAATTAAATGATAGATTGGTCGATCCGTACAGAATTATTTATTGGAATAATAAGTGGTATGTGATTGGATTTTGTCATCTTAGGAATGATATCCGTAGTTTTAGAGTAGATCGAATTGATAGTCTAATGCTAACCGAAAATAAGTTTAACCGGCCAGAAAATTTTTCAGCACGTGACTTTTTTATAAAAAATCTTCTTCCAACTATAGAAGGTAAGGAAGGGATTATTTCTTTGGTTATTAGTGGGGATAAAAATGTATTGGCTGATATTTGCCAACATTGGTTTTTAGGACATTATTTACAAGAACGGACCTCAAATCAAGCAGTTTTTCTTCTTGAAAAAGATATGATACATACATATGTACCTTATTTACTTTTACCGTACAATAAATCTATTAAAGTTATTGAGCCAATTAGTCTTAAGAAAAGACTTATTGAAGTTCTATCGGAATTAATAAAATTTCATCAAGTATGATAACTTCCCTGACGTTAGCTGTCAGGGGAGTTATTTTATAATAGGCTATATCAATTGTGATTGGAGTGTTATAGGATGCAAACAAAAAAAGTTTATCTTTATGTATTTAATACAATGTCGGACTGGGAATATGGATATTTAATTGCTGAACTAAACTCAGGAAGATATTTTAAAAAAGATTTAGCACCTTTAAAAGTAATTACAGTAGGAGCTAATAAAGAAATGATTACTACTATGGGAGGACTGAGCATAAAACCAGATATTTCCCTTGATGAATGTACTCTTGAGAGTAAAGATCTTTTAATTTTACCAGGAGGGACTACTTGGAATGAAGAAATTCATCAACCTATCTTGGAAAGAATTGGCCAAGCTTTAAAGCTTGGCACTATTGTTGCTGCAATTTGTGGTGCAACTGAGGCCCTTGCGAATATGGGATACTTAGATACTAGAAAGCATACAAGTAATAATTTAGAATACACTAAAATGGTATGTCCTAACTATAAAGGAGAAAAGTTCTATGAGGTGGGATCTACGGTATCTGATGCGAATTTAGTTACTGCATCTGGAATAGCTCCTCTGGAATTTGCGATGGAAGTATTGAAAAAATTAGAGGTATTTGCACCAGATACATTACATTCATGGTATAACCTAAATAAGACTCATAAACCTGAATACTTCTTCCAGTTAATGAATTCAATAAATAGCTGAGCTGAAAATAAGCAACTTAGTAGATTTATATTAGTTTAAATAAATTACCATGCTTTAGACAATGTCAAAGCATGGTTTTAGAATATAACTTAAAAATGCTTATGGAGTATGAAAAAGCCCAATTTCTCTATTGCTACTGAAATAAGTATAGGCTCCACTGGGACGGTTCTTCTGGCCTAAGACCAACTTGAGAGGTTAGATCTCTCCATCCTTTAGTAAGTAATCCTCCTTCATCAGACTTCCTAAAAACGCTTTTTCGGCAACACTCATCAATCTTCACCTGCTGTTAAGTTGAGTTCAAACTCATCAGGAATATCTCTTCCGGCTGTTAATGGTCTGGTCTTTGGCTTTTCGTTCTCCTGATAGGAATCAATTTCTTCAACCGTCAGCAGTTCTTCATTCTCCCAGTTTTTTAAAATCCCAACGACATAACTCAGCCTTCGCTTGTTATTAGCACACGCAATCTTCATTGCTTTTAAAATCAACTCTTTCGGCTGTAAAAAACGAGAATCATCTAACCAAGCTAACAGCTGCTTTTTGCCATTTATGTTCGAAAAACCAAATCCGTTCTGATCCCAAAACTCCACGATGTCTTTAACATCAAATGGATAATGCTGAATGTATGTAGTATTCTCTATATCTGGATAAAGAGGTTGTTGTTTTTCTTTTTGTTGTTGTTTTTCTTTTTCTTTTTCTTTTTCTTCTTCTTTTTCTTTTTGTCCCCGTATCGTATTTTGATGCAGAAGTGTATCGTCTAGCTCTTTGTCACCTAAATCTATATATGTATTCAATTCACCTTCATTATCAGAAAAAATCTCTTTTTTACCACAAAAAGATTCATAAAGACTACGAATATCGTGCTTTAGAATGGACTCCATCACATATTCAACAAGCGAGGCATCCTCCACTTCCTTCAATTCGGAAAAAATACAATCCATCACCGGCTTCCCGCCTTTACCCAGGTTATATTTCCCCCAATTTTTAATTGCCAATTCCCTTGTTTCCGGATTGTACTGAATCAGCTTGTGATGTAAAGAAAATCGTTCCATCAACGAATGAACCTTCTCAAGGGAATAACCCAAATCAAAGGCCATTTGTTTTTTCGTAATTTTATAGATTCCAATTTGAGTAGTATGTGGGTTCGTAAGTAAATAGAGATAAAAATACCGATCCTCCGGGGTCATCTCCTCCATAACAATCGGATTCTTCCAAAAGCCCGTCCGCACCATTCGATATTTTCCCATCTTTATCACATTCCTTTCTTCAATAAAAAATACTTTTCATAGTCTTTATACAAATTAATGAAGAAAATGGGCAGGGTCTTTCTTGAGTATATGTGAATGTTTTTTGACAGATTTGTTTGGTTGTTACTGATTACCTCAGATTAGTAGTTATAAAAGAATGGATAATATGATTTTCTCTTCAAACAAAATAACATCCACAAATATTGTGAAGACAACGTTTGTGGATATTGTTTTGTTTAATAAAAGACAAAGGGATAGTCCCTGGTGCTTTCCAGTAAGCATAACCGGGGCATGTTACTACTTGTTATAAGGTTCACCATAAGCTCCTATTATCCGAGCCCCTCTACTATTACTTCTTCGTGCTTTACACCTATTTTTACATTTTATTCGTAAAATAAGTAATTCGTCTTTATGAAAAAATATGATACATTAGTAAGGAAAAAGTTGAAGGGAGTTTTTTATGTCTAACCAAGATTTAAACCATACTTTACCACCAAAAACATGTACGATTGAGAGATTGGTTACAGTGCCGGAAGATGTTAATAAAGTTATTGAAGGCAAGAAAACAGCAACACGCAGGAACGGAAGATACGCAGATGTAGGGGAAATTATGGTTTTAGAAGATAAAAAATTTATCGTTAACCGTGTTTACTCTCAAACATTAGGTGAATTAACAGACGAACATGCTCAACATGAAGGCTTTGAAACAGTTGAAGAATACAAACAAGCCATTCTATCCTACCATCCTGGGATGCCTTGGCTTCCCCATATGAAAGTTTGGGTTCATGAATTTAGCCCTGTTATCGAGTAAGTATGCATTTTTTTTATAAGATTTTAATCTTTACCCATGTTTTAAGCGCGATTATTTCAATCGGCCCTTTCTTCAGTCTACTTCCGATAACAAAAAAACTGAGTCATGCAAAAGAAGTCGAACTTAACGTGCATTTGGACACATTCCGATTTGTTGTTCGTCTAGCAAAGCATGCTGGTCATGTACTAGTAGGATCAGGGATCCTACTAGTCATTTTCGGACCATGGACATGGAGAACACCTTGGATTATCATGACAATTTTTATTATGTTTTGTTCACTTTTCTTTTTGGCTCGTGCCTTTTCCCCGACACTTCGGAGATTTCACGAAGAAGGTCATAGAAGGCAAGAGCTCATAGCTAAACTGAAACGTACAGTTTGGATTTATATTATTTTATTAATGTCTATGCTTTGGTTCATGGTTGTTAAACCAACTCTATGGTAAAGATAGCGGTCTTAATATAAGTAAAAGTCAGTTCCCACTTTGTAAAATTGGAACTGACTTTATGAATACCTTACATTCTTAATTTATATAAAGAAATAATAATATTTATAAATTACAATCAAGATTAAGAAGATTAAAAAACTCCTTTTATAATACCACTATAGCTACTAATCAAAGTGGTATCCTTCAAAACTCAAACCATCAGTATACTTCTCAATTTTTTTAATGGCCTCAACAATGTCCTCTAAATAAAGGGTGTATTCTCTTCTCATTGATAAATGACCTCTTCAAGAATTCGGTCACGAAGCTGAGGCTTAATGCCATTTAATTGTAACCTCATATTTACAGTTTACGATTACTTGTGGTAAGGTTTACCGTATCACAAAAACACAAAAGACTCTCTTTCTGAGAGCCCCTTAAAATCTATTTTAATATTAACTCAGCCACACACTCCACGTGGCTCGTCTGCGGAAACATATCCACAGGCTGCATATAACCTACTTTATAGCTACCAGCCAAAACAGAAATATCCTTAGCCAAAGTAGAAGGATTACACGAAACATAAACCACTTTTTTAGGTTTCACCTTCAATATTGTTTTCAATAATTGCTGGTCTAACCCAGTTCTCGGTGGATCCACAATAATAACATCTGGCTTCCAACCTTCTTTTGCCCATTTCGGAAGAACCTCTTCCGCTTTCCCTGTTACATACTTAGCATGTTTAATTCCATGTCTTTCCGCATTTTTCTTAGCGTCTTCAATAGACTCTGGAATAACGTCCATTCCTCTGATTTCACCAGCTTTTTCAGCCAGCCATAAGCCGATTGTTCCGACACCGCAATAGGCATCCACGACTTTTTCTTTTCCTGTTAAGGCAGCAGCCTCTTTTACTTCGTTATATAACTTAACGGTTTGTTCCGGGTTTAATTGGAAGAAGGTCCTAGCTGAAAGCTCAAATTCTAAGTCCCCTAATGTTTCCTGAATGAACTCTTTCCCTTCTAATTTGACTGTTTCCTCACCAAAAATTAGTGATGTTTTTTGACCGTTAATGTTTTGAACAATGGATTTTACTTCAGGAAGATGCTTCTTAATTCTTGCAATGATTTCTTCTTTTTTCGGAAGCTCTTTTTTGGATGTAATTAATACAATCTGTAGCTCGCCTGTTTGAACACCTGCTCTGGCTACGATTGTACGCACAAGGCCTTTTCTAGTTTTTTCATTATAGATAGGGATTTTTAAATCTTGTAAAATTCGTTTTACTGTTTCAGTAGCTTTATTCGTTAATGGATGTTGAACCACACATTGTTCAATGTCAATTAAACGGTGAGAGTTCAGACCGTAAAGACCTGCTAGTACTTTCCCATCTTGTTGTCCGACCTGGAATTGACTTTTATTTCGGTAATTCCATGGATCTTCCATACCAATCGTCTCTCTAATGTCCAGCTTGTCCACAGCAAGTTTCGTGTGTCTTTCAAGAGATTGTATTACAATATCTCTTTTCTCTTTTAGCTGTTGATCATAATGTAGATGCTGAAGTTGGCAACCTCCGCACTCTTCATAAACGGGACAAGGTGGTTGAACTCGGTGTTCAGACTTTCTTCTAATATTCTTAATTCTCGCTTCTGCAAACTTTGGATGTACTTTTGTAGCCTCAACTACTACTTCTTCCCCTGGTAGAGCTCCTGGTACGAATACGACTTGCTTTTTAAAATATCCGACCCCTTCCCCGTTAATTCCTAATCTTTTAATCGTTAATGGGAAAGTTTGTTTTTCTTGTATTTTCACTGTCTGTTCTTGTTTCATTCTTTTCACTCCATCTATTATTCGATACTTCTCCACAAATAGAGGGAAGCATAACTTAAGTATGGCTCCCAATCCTTCGTGTACTGTAGCATCTGTTCCTTTGTTGGTTTATTTTCGAGATTGTATAGCTTTTTTAATGCATTCTGCAGGCCAATGTCTGCTAGTGGAAAAAGATTAGGACGACCTAGCCCGAACATTAAAAAGTTTTGTACCGTCCATGGTCCTACCCCTCTGATTTTAATCAGCTCGTTTAGAACTTCTTCATCACTTTTTGTATATAAACCTTCTATATCTAATCTACCCTCAACTACCTCTTTTGCAATGCCAATTACATATTCTGCTTTTCTGCCGCTAAATTGTAAGGCTCTCAAGTCCTCTACTGTTAGGGTAGCCACTTTTTCAGGAGTAGGATAAAAATATACCCCATCTACCTGAGACCCAAAAGTTTTAACAAATCTTTCAGTAAGCGTATGGGCAAAAGAGAGGTTTAGTTGTTGATGGACAATGCATTTCATTAAACAATTATAGGGATGAAAATCAAGTACTAAAGGAGTTCCTCTGTGTTGGTTAGAAATATCCTTTAAGTCGGTTTGTTCGAAATGGGAATGGACTTCTTCAAGTGGGTTGTTCCACTGAAAAATATGCGTTAATTTATTTACAGCTTGCTCTTTATCCACCATGTCAATACCATCAATGATAAATTGGGGCTCATTCGTTGTACCGGTTGCCCGCACAGTAGCAACAATAGAAGCCTCACCGACTGTTATAGGGACCTTCACCACTCGTTTCTCTTTGTCTAAGGCGTGTAAAGGATCAAGTGATAATCGATCAAGTACCAGGTCAAAATTATAGGGCCCAGCTATGTTTATCTTTTCCATACTTTTTCCGTCCTTAATGATTTTCACCGTATTATAGCATTTTTTCCTGTTTACTACTAAGAAAGCATGCGAAAAGCCCGAATCAAAATGTAATTCGGGCTTCTTTCTAGTATTTTAACGGTTCAGGTAATTGATTATTGTTTGTTAGGTCGTCCAAACTTTTAAAGGTGTAGCCTTTCTTTTTAAGATCCTGAATGACTTTTTCTAAAGCATCCGCATTATCTTTTGATACCGTATGAAGAAGTAGTATCGCACCTGGGTGGATTTGCTTCATAATATTATCATAAGCATATTGCCAGCCCTTTTGGTTATCCGTGTACCAGTCAACAAAGGCAAGGGACCACATGACATGAATATAACCTTTTTCCTTCGCAAGCTTAAGTGTTCTTTCACTCATAACCCCTCTAGGTGGGCGTAAATACATCATATTTTTTTCGCCTGTGATTTTCTCTGCTTCTTCTCGTACTTTTTCAAGCTCTTTAAACAATCTCTCATCATCTACTTGTGTTAAGTCGGGATGATAATAGGAATGATTCCCAACAATATGTCCTTCCTTAGCCATTCTCACAACTAAATCAGAAGCGGATTGGAGATAATGCCCCGTTACAAAAAAGGTTGCAGGCACATTTTCTTTTTTCAATACATCAAGAATTTTTCCCGTATACCCATTTTCATAACCATTATCAAAGGTTAAATAGATCTCTTTCTTAGATGTATCCCCAAGGTAAAAGCCGTCGTACTTTTCTAATAGTTCGTTTAACTCTTTTCCAGCATCAGGCGGTTGTTCGTTCGCTGCTTTTTTGAATCCCCAATGGATGGGCTTATTTGACACGGCACTGGCTGAACCTATTCCAGAAAAAAGCATACACATGGAAAAAAGGACAATCAGAGGCTTTCTAAACATGCTCATCTGTAATCCTCCTAAACAACATTTTTTACTTATTGTTCGTTTAAGTGAGGAATATGATTCTTTACATTTTTTAGTAAAAAATGGACCGATGTTTAAGCTTCCGTTATTCGAATATAATATCCATTAGGATCCAACAATCTAAAGTCAGTTGATCCCCATTCCTGTTGAGATAATACTTCATCAATCGGATAGCCTGACTCTACTACTTCTTTATACTTTTTCTCAATATCAGGAACCTCAATTACTATTTCAACTCCCAATCCTAATCTCTCACCCTTTTGAGCTTTAAGTGGGTGACGGTCAGGTAATGCTTCTAACAATCCAATTCCGATTTCCACGGTTTCATACACAAGTTCAGCATAAGTCTGACTTGTTCGAACAAGTGTAAGCCCGATAATATCCTTGTAAAATTGAACCGTTTTTTCTATATCACTTGTAAAAAGCTCCATTCTTAATCGCATATTCTTCTACTCCTTAGATTAAATGATAAATTAATCATATCTAATCTAAGATAAACCGTATTGAATAATATGGTTGAGTTTTTCCTACAACTTTAGATGTACGATTTTAGAAACTGAATAATTTGATAAAAAAATAAGAGACTAAATCAAAAATATGATTTAGTCTCTTGCTTAGTGTGCTTTTAACCTTTTTATATAGCTTAGTTAAACACACGATCCTTAAATTGAGCTAATTTTTCTAATGAAGACTTATCAACATCACGGTGTAAGCTGTTTCCGTGTGAATCCATTGTTACAACCGCTGTGAAGCCTTCTACTTTTAAGTGCCACATGGCTTCTGGAATACCGAATTGCATTAAGTCTACGCCTTCTACTGATTTGATACAGTCTGCATAGTATTGTGCAGCTCCACCGATTGCGTTTAAGTATACACCACCGTGTTCTTCTAATGCTGCAAGTGTTTTAGGACCCATTCCACCTTTACCAATAACCGCTCTGATACCGAATCTCTTCATGATATCTCCTTGGTAAGGCTCCTCACGAATACTTGTTGTAGGGCCAGCCGCTTTTACATGCCACTTACCTTCGTCATCCTTTAACATAACTGGACCACAGTGATAAATAATTTGGCCGTTTAAATCAATAGGTGCATCGTTGTCTGATAAATATTTATGAATGGCATCACGGCCTGTATACATCATGCCATCAATTTTAACAACATCTCCTACTTTTAATTCACGGATTTGTTCTTCAGTAATTGGAGCTTGTAATTTTACGATACGAGATTCTTCTGAAGATGCTGATGCTTCCTTTTCAGCTTCTGTAGCTCCAAAGTCAACATTTTCCCCTTCTTGGTACATCCACTCGTTAATTTCCCCCGTTTCAGGGTTAACGGCTACACCTAAGCGACGGAACGCCCAACAGTTGTACGCAACAGATACGAAGAAACTTGCAGGAATACGGTTCATCACGCCTACTTTACAACCTAGAAGCGTTGTTTCACCACCGAATCCCATTGTTCCGATACCTAGTTCATTTGCATTTGCCATCACGTATTCTTCAAGCTTACGAAGATCTTCATTAGGATTTACATCATCGTTCGAACGGAAAAGCTGTTCTTTTGCTAAATCGTAGCCTGAAGAACGGTCTCCACCGATACCAACACCGATGAAACCAGCACTACAACCTTGTCCTTGTGCTTGATATACAGAGTGCATGATACATTTACGAATACCGTCTAAATCACGGCCAGCGCGTCCTAGACCATCTAGTTCACAAGGTAAGCTGTACTGGATATTTTTATTTTCACATCCGCCACCTTTTAAAATCAGGCGCACATCGATGTAATCTTTTTCCCATTGGTCAAACTTAATAACAGGCAGCCCTTCTCCAAGGTTATCCCCACTGTTATCTCCAGTTAGTGAGTCAACAGAGTTTGGACGAAGCTTGCCGTCTTTAGTAGCTTGTGCAATCGCATTCTTGATTGCCTTTTTCATTTCCATTTGGTTTGCGCCAACTGGAGTTTTAATTTTAAACGTCGGTAGACCTGTATCTTGGCAAATAGGTGATACATTGTCATCCGCCATTTTAATATTGTTTGTAATCGTTGCTAAACTCATCGCAGAACGAGTTCCTGCATTCTCACGCTCTTTTGCTAGTTTAATCGCACGACGAACATCTTTTGGAAGCTTAGTTGATGTTTCAACGACTAACTTATACATACTTTCTTGAAACTTTTCGATATTCATAAAAACATTCCCCTCTCCCTTAAGTCCCCATATTGCATCTATTTTATTATGAAATTTACAATTAATTGTACGTTAATTATTATACTCCTATCATGTAGTTATTGAAAGAGTTTCGTGTAATCGGTTGCAGCTAGAAAAGCGGAAGCGCCCCGGTTAGCGACGTATGGACTGGAGCTCCTCGACTGAGATAAAGGAAACACGAAGAGCGTGAGCGATTCGATGTTGACTTATCGTAGGGAGGTAAAAATCCTAAAGCCGATTTTTACTCGAGGAGCGAAGTCCACTAGTCGCTTGGCGCTCCTCGGAAAGAAAACCACTTTCCTTCGTGCGAGGCACCGCTTTCGTAGCTTATTCTTGTGGAGCTAGACAGTAATCTAACTTCAGAAATTATACTACCTTATCAAACAAAAAAGGAGTTAGTATGCTAACTCCTCAGCTTTCTTAACTAATAGATACCTTTGCATTCCTTTTGTTAATTGAATGGCTCTGTCGTGGTGGAGTTTTGCTTTTTCTGTGTTCCCCTGTTTTACACAGATTGCTGCTTGAATTTCTTCTTTCATCCATTCTTTTTGGATAGTAGGCACCATTTCTTGAGCTTTGCTTAGCTCTCCTTGTTCAATATGCATTAGAGCTGTGAAATAGTTCCGTAAGTTTTCTTGTTTAATTTGTTTGATGTCGTTCTCGTGTTGGGATAGTGTTCCTTTGTAGGCAGCATAGGAAACTGTATAAGCGGCAGTCCATTGTGGTGATTTGTATTTCTGTTTTAACTTATCTAATGCAATTTCAGCCTCGTCTTCAAGATTATTCGCTACTGCATAGTAAAAATGAAACAAAGGTTGCTTCTGCCTTTTTAACAGAAATTGTTCTACCTTATTCATATCTGTTGAAAGATAGACATTTGATATAAAAGGCCAATAAACAAATATAAATAGCAGTATTAATAAGACAATTAATACAATCCATGTCGATATATTTAAAAATCCGCCTACTAATCCAACGATCAACGCAATTATAAACACTAAAGCTAACTGATTTCGATCGGTCACTACCTCTTCCTCCTTTGAATGGAAATATATTATCGATTTTAGGAGATATCTCTCTAATTTTTTATATTTTATCGTTTTCGAAGGATATCTCAAAGATTTTAGCATCACTTTTGAGAGATATCTCTTCATTTTTTTATATATATTATCGATTTCAGGGGATATCTCTTCCATTTTTTTAATATATCATCGATTTTGAAGTATATATCATCAAATTTTTCAATATATCATCGTTTTCGAGCAATATATCATCGAATTTTTCTATATATCGTTTTTTCGACAAATCCTATTAAAAATGGAGTGTAATTATACACCCCATTTCTCCTTAACGATTATTAAATTCACGACATTTGTTTTCAATTTCATCAATCATTGAAATTAAGCGATCAATGTCTTCTAATTCCGTATTTTCAGGCTCAATGGAATCTAACACATCCATGAACATATTTAAACGTTGTTTTAAAAACGAAACTTGCTCTGTTTTTTCTTGAATTGGACTTCCCATAGGAATCTCTCCTTTCACTATCGTATCCATCCTACAAAAGATTTCCTTTATTCGCAATGTTTTTCTAATAATTTTAGTTTATAAAACCTATTACAGGCTTAATTAGAGTTTTCCCCACAAATGCCTTTTTAATGGCTATTTACAGAGTTCTTTTAAAACGTGTGATAGCATTGACAGAATGTACATAGGAATTGATAATACTTAAGGATTGATTTTTAAGGAGAATACAGATGAATACGAAAAAGCTTGAAAAAATTACGACTAGCTATGATCCATGGGAAGCTTACATGGATATAGATGAATATGGAAAATTAACTTTATCGAATATCGAGTTCACTACAACCACCCTCTGCAATATGCGATGTGAACATTGTGCGGTTGGCTACACGTTACAACCTAAAGACCCCGATGCCCTACCTATTGATTTGCTGCTCAGAAGGCTAGATGAAATACCCACACTTCGGTCTATCAGTATTACAGGTGGCGAACCGATGCTATCGAAAAAGTCCGTCGAAAACTATGTTGCTCCCCTTTTTGAATATGCACATTCGAGAGGTGTCCGCACACAATTAAATTCAAATCTTACTTTAGATTTAGAGCGCTATGAAAGAATTATTTCTTATTTGGATGTTCTTCATATTTCTCATAACTGGGGAACGGTGGATGATTTCGTTGATGGCGGATTTGCTATGATGGAGCGTAAACCGACTAGAGAGCAAAGAGCCGCTTTATTTTATAAAATGATTGAAAACAGCCGTGCTCTTGTTGATGCAGGTGTCATGGTGTCTGCAGAAACGATGTTAAATAAGAGAACTCTACCTTATTTATCAAGCATACATAAGCAAATCGTTGAAGAGATGAAGTGCCAAAGGCATGAAATTCATCCAATGTACCCTTCAGACTTCGCTTCCAATTTAGAGGTCTTAAATCTAGATGAAGTTCGTACTGCTATCCACCAGTTACTTGATACTCGAGATGAAGATACATGGATGTTGTTTGGTACACTCCCTTTTTATCCTTGTAATAGTAATGAAGACGATCTCATGCTTCTTAACCGCCTTTATCATTCGAAAAATGTAACAGTTAGAAATGATCCAGATGGACGTTCTCGATTAAATGTAAATATTTTTACTGGAGATGTTATTGTTACTGATTTCGGTGATACTCCTGCTCTCGGAAATATTGAGGAGGATAATTTAAATGATATTTTTGCAAAATGGCAAAGTACAGAGCTTGCAAACAGCTTGAATTGCCATTGCCCAAGCATTCGTTGTTTAGGGCCAAACGTGTTGGTGAAAAATAGTTATTACCAAGGAGTTAACTTTAAAGAGCGCTCTACTAATTTAACTTTAAAATAGTTCCATGCCGCTGGGGTTGTACTCCAGCGGTTTTTCTTTGGTTTGTAAAACTTTTGTAAATTTTTTATTACAATGTCTGGTTACACTATTATTAATGGTAAAATCTTAATATCGGATTTCGATATTGATAATCGATATTAGGGGGGGTGTTTATTTGGAAGATAAAGTGTTGCGGAAACTTTTTTTAGGGTTTATACAAATCCATATATTACACCACGCAAAGGAGCATCCCATTTTTGGTGCGTGGATGTTAGAAGAGTTGAAGGAACACGGGTATAACATGAGTTCAGGAACTTTGTATCCTATCCTGCACTCGATGGAATACGATGGGCTTTTGCTAAAAGAAGAGCGGAATGTGGACGGTAAGATTCGAAAGTATTACACCACGACAGAAAAAGGAAATTTAGTTTTAATTGAAGCACGTAAAAAAGCTTATGAATTGTTCGGTGAAATTAAGGATGAAAAGTCGCAATGAAAAGAGGGCTGCATCTAAAACAATTTCTCAAAAAGTCTATTTAAAAAGGAGCTAAAAATGAACAACAAGAAAACTGGATTAAACTCACTTTTAGAAATTTTACTCGTGTCTACTAGACTTGGGCTTACTTCCTTTGGAGGTCCTGTTGCCCACTTAGGTTATTTTCACACAGAATATATTCGTCGAAGAAAATGGATGGATGAAAAGAGTTATGCTGATTTAGTGGCACTTTGTCAATTTTTACCCGGCCCAGCGAGTAGCCAGGTTGGGATTGGGATAGGAGTCATGCGTGCAGGAGTGTTGGGAGGGATTGTTTCCTTTATCGGATTTACTCTACCTTCTGTCATAGCACTAATTTTGTTCGCCCTACTCCTTCAAGGTTTTGATGTTGGAACTGCTGGTTGGATTCACGGGTTAAAGGTTGTCGCTGTTGCTGTTGTTGCCCATGCGATCTTAGGGATGGCACAAAATTTAACACCTGATTTAAAAAGAAAAGCGATAGCCTTGTTCGCCTTAGTTGTTACTCTTCTTTGGCAAACCGCTTATTCACAAGTTAGTGTGATTTTACTATCCGCTTTGATTGGATATTTCATTTATAGAGACCAAAAAGAAACAACAGATGCAAAAATTAATTTTCCTGTATCCAAACTTTTCGCCACTATTTGTTTAGTGTTATTCTTTGCACTACTATTTTTATTACCGATTTTAAGAGAAGTAACTTCATTAAGTTGGGTTGCTATGTTTGATAGCTTTTACCGTTCAGGTTCATTAGTATTTGGTGGAGGTCACGTTGTTTTACCTTTACTGGAACGAGAATTTGTTCCAACTGGCTGGTTAAGTGAAGAAGCATTCCTTGCCGGTTACGGGGCGACACAGGCAGTACCTGGTCCATTATTTACTTTTGCTGCTTACCTAGGAACGGTGATTAATGGATGGCAAGGTGGATTGCTCGCAACTTTTGCTATCTTCTTACCTGCATTTCTATTAATACTAGGAACGTTGCCATTTTGGGATGCTCTTAGAAGAAATCCAAAAATTAAAGCTGCTTTAATGGGTGTAAATGCTGCTGTCGTTGGTATTCTGGTCTCTGCTTTTTATCAACCGATTTGGACTAGTTCCATACTTGCACCAATAGACTTTGCGTTTGCTGCTATTTTATTTAGTATGCTCGTGTATTGGAAGCTTCCTCCATGGGTCGTTGTTGTGACTGGAGCTGTTGGTGGAGCTTTAATTAACCTAATTTAATTGTTAGATGCCCTCCACATGATGAAGGGCATCTTTTATTTTTTCATACTGGAGTAGATACTATGAACTTTTCCAAAAATAAGAGCATCTTTCTCTCTAGTGAATCCGATCTTTTCTGCCACTCGTATCGATTGGATATTTTCCGGGTCGATGATACTGATTAGTTTATCCACATTTAGGTTCTCAAAGCCATAATTTCTGCAAGCTTGGGCAGCTTCCGTAGCATATCCTTTTCCCCAATAATTCCTATCAATGTGATAGCCTATTTCAACTTCCCTCTTATTATCTACTATTTGAGCTACTAAACCACAATCACCAATTAGCTCATTTGTTTCTTTCAAACAAACAGACCATAGTCCAAATCCATCAACTTCATAACGATTTTGATTCTTTTTTATCCATGCTGCTGTTTTTTCCATACTAAAAGGTTCTGGATAGAACTTCATTGTCTCTGGGTCAGATAAAATTTGATATAGCCTATTACAATCTTCTTCTCTAAAGCATCTTAAAGAAAGTCTCTCTGTTTCTAACTTAAACACACAACCACCTCTCCTATAATCTAACATAAAAAAGTGCCAAATCTTTAAGATTTAGCACCCTTCAATCTTATCTTGGCCTTTCCGTTGCTGAAAAACTGAATGAAACGTGGTCTTGAATTGGGATCCACGCGCCAATTCCTTGGGAAGTTACATTTTTAACGACAATTAATTTCTTACTGCCTTTTAACATTATATAAACTTCTCCGTAAGTAACTTTTCCTTTTTCATTAACCGCTGGAGCAAAGCCATATAAATACCCTAATCGTTTAGGAGGGATATTATAAATTTGATCTTTCTTTGTTCCTCCCCCAATAACGGTTTCAAAAGCTAATGGAAGGCCGGTCTTTTGTGCAGCTTTTAATAGCATCATTTTTTTCACATCTTCACTATCAGGAACCTTTGCTGTTAATCCACCACGGACAATCTTCTGAGCTTCTTGAACGTAGTGTATTTGATAGTTCTTTTTTCCACCACGGTTATCAAAGTAGTTTGTATTTATTTTTTGATATTCCCAGTTAGGTGCCGTTTCTGTTGATTCGTAACTTAACGGCCATTGACCTAAATAAATGATGGCTCGATATCCAACAGCAAAAGGAGTACTGTTGACGGAGGATTCATTTAACATTCTAATTAAGTCAGGATTTTCAATTTTAACCTTAGAAGAGTCAATAAGTGCCTGTGTGAGTTCACTTGGCTGTAAAGTAGGCATATCCTGTGTCGGATTAGGATAAGTATTTTCCTTTGTGATATTCATTACTGAATTTGGAATCTGTACAGCTTGCTTTGGCTGTGCTTCCTTTTTTTCAACTTGCTGTTCCGCTGCATAAACAGCATTAAAGGAAGACAACATGAGAAGAACCCCTGCTAGTAAAACAGTAATGTATTTTTTCATGATGTTGATTATACTCCTTTCAACTAATACATCTAGTATCTGCTGCCATCGATATTTGTTCCTTTAACTATGTAGTTTTAGAGTAACAAAGATACAGCAACAGCTTTATTTATAGTTTTTTCGGAGTATCTGAAAATTATCCACACTAAGCTTCCTTTATTAATTTATTTAGCCATTTTTCAAAATAAGGATAAAAAACTTGGATGCATGGACCCATACAAAATGTAATGATTAATGTCCCAATACCAATCGGCCCCTTAACTAAGAGGGCAAGTATTAAAGCAATGATTTCCGCCACTGTTTTAGCTATCATTAGATTTACTTTTAACCGGTATTTCAACGCCAACATAAATTGATCAATGGGGATTAGAGGGTATTTAGGTTGTAAGTATATGGCTGCCCCTAGCCCCACTGTGACCATCCCTACTACCAATACAATGATTTGTAGTAAAAGAGTCTCTAAGTGAAAGTTTTTCAATATAACTAACATCCAAAAGTCAATTAAGGCCCCGACAATCATGATTGTTAATAACGCTAAGTATTCGGGTTTTGTTCTGAGTAAGTATGCATTCATTAGCATTAAAAATAGCCCGACAATGATTACCCAACTTCCTATTGTTAAACCAATTTCTGTAGACAAACCCACGTTAAGAGCATCCCACGCTCCTGCCCCAAGGTCTGCCTTTATGGTTAAGGACACGCCAAACGTTAAAATAATCAATCCAATGATGAAAAATAAAGTGCGATACACATGCGCCAAAAGCCATCCTCCTTTTCCAATCTTTGTAACACAATTTTAATAATCTGAATATTTACAATCTTTGTTTTATTTATTATAATTAACGTACATTAAAAAAAGGAGGGTAGCCGATCAAACGCTAAAATTTTTAATAGGAGGTTTATTGATTATTAATTGTAGCACTCTCAAGTTCATTTCAATTTATGAATCCTAGTCTAGAGAGGTGGTTGATAACTTCTAAATTAATAGCGCTTGAAAGACTAACCTAAAAGCAATTTGTATTAAAAATACCTAAGTTTCACTTAATAAAACATATTCTTTAACATTCAGTTCAAGTACGCTTGTTTGATAGATAAAAAATTTTATAAAGGAGAGAAAAAAAGACTTTAGGGGAAACTCTAAAGTCTTTTTGCTGTACTTACTCATAAAAAACAACAATAGTGACAAGATTAAAGATAGTACTTAAGCTTTTTTCGCTTTTTCATTTGCAAGGAAAATTGCTTACATAAAGGAGAGAACAATAATGAGTGACTTAAAACAAAAGGTTATGGATATGTTTGAGAAACACCAGGTTGGTACTCTAGCTACGATTCGTAATGGCAAGCCATACAGTCGTTTTATGCTCTTTTTCCATGAGGATCTAACTTTATATGCCGCAACAAATAAAGAAACTCATAAAGTGGAGGATATGGAGAGCAACCCAAATGTTCATATCTTATTAGGATTGGATGCAAAAGGCTTTTCTAGTGCTTACTGTGAAATCGAGGCAACCGCTTCAGTAGAGGATTCCAATGATTTGCGTACAAAATACTGGAATGACCATTTGAAAGAATGGATGTCAGGTCCAGATGATCCGAATTATGTTTTATTAAAATTACAACCGGATTTGATTCGTTACTTTGATAAAGCTGGAAGCAAACCAGAAGAACTCACTTTATAGGATGCAAAAAAGGAAGAGTTAAGCCACTCTTCCTTTTGATTTTGGCGATTATCATTAACTTGGATATCATTTTTTCAAGAGATATCAAGATTTCAATTGAAACATCCTCATTTTTCAGAGATATCTAATCGATTTCCGATGATATATCATCACTTTGCTGCTATATATCTATGCTAATTGAAACATCCTCATTTTTCAGTGAATCTAATCGATTCCCGATAGTATATCATCACTTTCCTACTATATTTCATCATTTTAGTTGAAATATCCTTATTTTTCAGAGATACATCCCCGATTTAATTGATACATCTTCTATTTAAAATCATATATCATCACTTTCAAGAGATATATCATCGACTTCAATAAATATATCATCACTTTTCAGCAATATATCATCGATTTTTTCCATATATCGTTTTTTCGACAAAACTAGCTACAAAAAGCCATTCCCCCTACTTCACAATCTCAAAAGTCTCCTCAACCTCTATGCTTCCAATAACAGACTGCACCATGGAACAGTTCTTCTTAGTTAACTCCATTGCTTTATGTATTTTATTTTCATCTAGATCTGTTCCTGTAATTTTAAAATGAAGGTGTATTCTTTCTACTTTATTTGCCTCGGCCTCATTTCTTTGTACATCCGCTGAAATAGAAATATCTTCATAATTTAATCGCATTTTACCTAAAATGGTTCTTAACACCCCTCCGCTACAAACAGCAATTGAAGAAACTAGAAGTTGGTATGGACGAAATCCATGCTGCTCGTCTCCTGAGATATTCAGTCTCCCGTTTGCTGTTTCTGTGAAAAAACCTACTTCTTTCATTTTAAATTCCAATTCAGACACCTCTTATAAACATATTTTATTTTGAGATTACACTAAAATATAAAATTTAAAAAGAAACTTTTCTTGCAAAACCTTATTATTCCCGATACCATCATTTAGGAACACATAAAAGTTTGGAGCTAAAAAAATGTTAAAAAATATTGATTTTCGATTTTGGATACTGATTGCGATTGTTTCTGTTTCTGGATTCTCGCAAGGAATGTTGTTGCCATTAATCGCCATTATATTTGAACAAGACGGTGTACCTTCTTCCATTAACGGTTTACATGCTACGGGGCTTTATCTAGGAATTTTATTTGCTTCCCCTTTCATGGAAGGGCCACTGCGAAGATTTGGCTATAAGCCTATTATAATCATTGGTGGGATAGCGGTTATTATTTCACTCGCTTTGTTCCCTCTTTGGAAATCCTTTTGGTTTTGGTTTTTACTACGTTTGATTATTGGAATTGGAGACCATATGCTCCATTTCGGTACACAAACCTGGATTACCTCCTTGTCACCTGAAAGCAAACGTGGGAGAAATATTTCCTTGTACGGCCTATTTTTCGGCTTAGGGTTTGCAGCAGGACCGATTATGACTAGATTAATAGAGGTGAATCAAGCACTACCGTTTATGATTTCTGCAGGAATTAGTTTAATTGCTTGGGTCTCCATTTTTGCTTTAAAAAATGAACATCCTGATCAAGATATTGGAACGACTTCTTTCTTTGGTACTTTCCAGCGTTTTGGCCGCGTATGGAAATATGCTTGGATCGCGTTTCTTCCTCCTTTTAGCTATGGCTTTTTAGAAGCGTCACTGAATGGAAATTTCCCCGTTTATGCACTAAGAACGGGCATTGGAATTAATGCTGTTTCCATTATTTTACCTGCATTTGCTATTGGAGCAATCGTGTTTCAGCTTCCATTGGGGATTTTAAGTGATAAGTTTGGGAGAAAGAATATTTTAATGACCGTTATGCTGTCTGGATTCATTAGTTTTACAGTTGCTGGTTTTTTTCAAGAATCTGTACTCGGTCTAACTATTTGTTTCTTCATAGCTGGAATGTTAGTGGGCTCAACTTTTTCACTTGGAATTGCTTACATGGCGGATTTACTTCCCCGCCAACTCCTTCCATCTGGGAATTTAATGTGTGGAATATTCTTTAGCTTTGGCAGTATTAGTGGACCGTTTATTGGTGGGCTAGCAATTCAATACTTAAAAGGGGCAAGTTTCTTTTATGTGATTAGCAGTATGTTACTCATTATATTCTTCGCCTTAGTGAGTTTTAAACCAAACTTAGATTGGCGAACCGAAACGGTTAAGTGACAGAATAGAGAATCTTGTTCCCAACATATTCTAACCTTCATAAGTTAATAGTATAATAGGGATAAATTAAATAACTGTTTTTCAGAAGCCAGTACTGCTGTCATCTATATGATGACAGCTTTCGTCGTTTTATAAGGGTATTGAATGTGATTATTCTTCTCATTAAGCTTGATTGAAAATCAAAATTTGGATGGTGAAAACATATGAACCCAGAAGCAAAAGTACTTCCGGCTGCACAACCGAAAAGCCTATTTCTTGAAAAAGTAAAACAGCAATGGGAGTTAATCGCTGCAGCTACAAGTGGACTACTCATTCTCCTCGGCTGGATATTAGATAAAAATGAGTGGTCTACCCCTTCTGTCATTACTTTTCTTTTAGCCTTTATCATTGGTGGATTTGCCAAAGCAAAAGAGGGAATTTCTGAAACGATTGCCAACAAAGAGTTGAATGTTGAAATGCTTATGATTTTTGCTGCTACTGGTTCGGCCATCATCGGATACTGGATAGAAGGTGCCATATTAATTTTTATTTTTGCCATGAGTGGTGCTTTAGAAACTTATACGAAGAACAAAAGTCATAAAGAAATATCAGCTTTAATGGAATTGCAACCGGAAGAAGCATTAAAAATTACTAATGGAATGGAACAAGTCGTTCATGTATCAAGCCTTCAGATAGGGGATTTCATTTTAGTAAAGCCAGGCGAAAGAGTTCCTTCAGATGGAAAAATTGCAAAAGGGCAAACCTCCCTCGATGAAGCTGCTATTACAGGGGAATCGATTCCTGTTTCAAAAGGAGTGGATGAAGAGGTATTCGCCGGAACGGTTAATTTAAATGGTGCTGTTACTGTCGAGATAACCAAACCCAGTAGTGAAACACTTTTTCAGAAGATTATCCAATTGGTTCAATCCGCACAAAGTGAAAAATCACCTTCTCAACTTTTTATTGAAAAATTTGAAGGTAGCTATGTAAAAATTGTTTTAGTAGTTGTTGGTCTAATGATGTTTCTACCCCATTATTTGTTAGGATGGAGCTGGACGGAGACTTTTTACCGAGCCATGATCTTATTAGTGGTAGCCTCCCCCTGTGCCCTTGTTGCATCTATTATGCCAGCCTCACTTTCAGCCATATCAAACGGGGCAAGGCACGGAATATTGTTCAAAGGTGGAGTCCACTTAGAAAACTTAAGCCACTTAAAAGCAATTGCTTTTGATAAAACAGGGACCTTAACGAAAGGAAAACCAGAAGTAACAGATGTTTTAGTCCTGGATGGGTTAGCAGTCGATGATGTGTTGCTAAGAACAGCATCTATTGAAAACCACTCTAATCATCCTCTTGCACAAGCCATTGTTAAATATGTAAAGGCTAAATTAGATGATCACCCCCTTTTATATCCAGACTCTCTTGAAGATGTTTCTGGTTGGGGTGTTAAAGCTCAATTTGATGGGGATGAATGGAAAATTGGAAAGGCAGCATTTGTTGGTCATAGTGCGGCAGAAGCTTTTAAAAATGGTGCTTCTAAACAGTTAGCTAGTGAAGGAAAAACGGTTGTATTTGTCCAAAAGAATGATGAAATCGTAGCCATCATTGGATTAAAAGATGTGGTTAGACAAGAAACAAAGAACGCTATTGATCAATTAAAAACAAGAGGAATTTACACGATTATGCTAACGGGAGATAGTGAAAATACCGCTCAGGCTATTGCTAAAGAAAGCCATGTAAATGACTACTTATCGGAATGTTTACCTGAGAAAAAAGTGGAGCATCTTAAGGATTTGAAAAAACGTTTTGGAAATGTGGCAATGGTTGGGGACGGAATTAATGATGCTCCCGCTCTAGCAACGGCCAACGTTGGGATTGCCATGGGAGAAGGATCAGATGTTGCGCTAGAGACAGCTGATGTTGTTTTAATGAAAAACGATTTACCTCGTATTGCTGAGGCTATACATCTCTCAGAACGAATGAATCGAATTATTAAACAGAACATTGTGTTTTCCATCTCAGTCATTATGTTATTAATCGCTTCAAACTTCTTACAAATTCTAGATTTACCTTATGGAGTAATTGGTCATGAAGGAAGTACGATTTTAGTTATACTGAACAGTTTACGGTTGCTAAATCAACATGAGTGCAGCCAAATATTAAAAGGCCGGAATCCCGGCCTTTTCGTAACTTAGTGATATCCGTTCTGTCCGTTAGCAGAACCAGACGTTTTTTGCTTTGGCTTACTTTTACCCTTTTGCTTTGTTCCACCGTCTTTTTTGTTTGGCATTTCAGTGCCCCCCTTAATAAAATTACTTTCCCCTATCATAGTTTTTGCTATTAGAGGTCTCCTATTAGAGGGAACAAAAGGGAAATCAACAGCTACTATCTCTTATTTTACTTATAAGTGCATTTATTACGCCACCTAATATGATGATGACACCCGTTATATAAAACCAAATCATCAAGACAATGATGGCTCCAATACTTCCGTAGGTTGCCGTATAGTTACCAAAGTTGTTAACGTAATACGAAAAAGCTAGAGAAGTTAGAGACCACCCTACTGTTGCAAAAATGGCCCCCGGTATGGACCTGATACATTTGAATTTTTTGTTTGGCGCAAACCAATATAAACCTACAAAAACGACAAACAAAATGACCGCACTAACTAGCCATCTTAACGTATTCCAAACAGCTAAGAATTGGCTTGATAAACCAAATTCAGAGAATAAAAATAACCCGATTTGCTTTCCGAAAACAGGTAATAACAATGCTACGATGAATACAAGAATCATCCCGAAGGTCAGAAGAATGGCCATCCCTCTCGCAATTAAAAAAGGCCGATTTTCTTCCACCTCATAAGCTAAGTTAAAGGCTCTCACAATGGCGTTAATCCCATTTGATGCCGACCAGATCGTGGCAATAAACCCGAATGATAATAGCTTTCCATTATTCGTTTTCATAATGTCATTCAAGTTAGTTTCGATCAGCCTCATTGTTTCACCAGGTGCATAATCCTTTATAACACCAAGTATATCTTGCTGTGTGATAGGCAAATAAGGTAACAATGTTACTAAGAAGATTAACAACGGAAATAAGGATAGTAAGAAAAAGTAGGCTAATTGCGCTGCCTTCCCAAATACATCGTCGTTCTCTATCCTTTTCCATAGTAAGGGAAAAAAGCTTGAATTTCGTTGTCCCATTCAACCACCTCTATTTCTTTGTTGTTTTTTAGGAATACTGTCTAACCTTGTCCAACATTTCTATAGGAGCTCAATAATGAATGTTACAACTGTTTTAACTTTCTACCTTTTAAAATAACCTCGCCATTATATTATTTACGGTAAAGGGACATTTTCTTCATCATCTTCTATATTGACTTCATCATGAGTAAAAGCTTCTTTAGTTTCTTTTACAATGCCTGCTACCGCTGGAGTTACCTCTCTAAGCTCATCCACTTTTTCTGCGATAAATGAGACGTCTTCACTCACTTGTTCAAATGTAGTCTTAATTTTTTGTGTTGTTTCCCTAACCTGCTCAACCATTTCGTTAGGGTTCTTTATGTAGTATGAAACATCACTTGAAGTCTTTTTACAATTCTCTACTACAGCTTGTCTTGTTTCGCGGTCCAACAAGGCTACTGCCCCCCCAGCAATTGCCCCAAAGAATACACCTTTCCAAAATCTATTCATGCTCCCCATTATTAAATCCTCTCTTTCGTGATCTCTAATAATTGCTTACAGCCTTGCTCTAATAAATCAAAAACTTCTTGAAAGTTACCAGTAAAATAAGGATCGGGTACATCCTTCGTTACAATATGTGGAAGAAGGTCTAACAGTCTCAAAACTTCAGCTTTTGGATTAGCTTCCTTCAGCTTTTCAATATTCTTTTTATTCTCCGTATCCATTGCAATAATATAATCAAATTCAACTAAATCAGTTGATACGATTTGTCTCGCTTTCAATCCATCAAAACTAATATTGTTTTTCAATAAAATATCCTGTGTCCCTTTATGTGGCGGGTTACCAATATGCCAATCACCCGTACCTGCAGAATCTACAATAATTTTATGTTCTAATCCTTCCCTTTTTACCGTATCCCGAAACATAGCCTCCGCCATAGGGGAGCGACAGATGTTTCCTAGACAAACAAATAAAACTTTTATCATATGTCTTCAAACCTCCTCCCTCTTATTTTCATGGATATGCTCCCTATTTTGCAAATAATTATTTTGGTTATTTACGTTTATAGTAACCCATATATAACCTATGATTTATAATTGACTTTTTAAAATGAAAGTGAAAAGATAATGATAACTATATTGGGTTTTTGAAAGGGGTACATAATGAATTTATCAGAGAAGTCTGTTGAAAATGTTGAATTTATGATTGAAAAAATAAAAGAAAAGCTTAAGGTCCTAAACTTAGGTGCGATTAAACCTTCCCATTTTGATGAAAATATGTATGAAGAATTAAAAGAAATTTATGATTTAGTCATGAAAAAGGATTCTTTTAGCCCGAACGAAATGCAAGCACTTGTTGAGGAACTAGGTAACTTACGCAAGCAATAATACAAAAGCTGTCCGCTAAACAATGTGGACAGCTTTTTGTCTAATTGATACTAGTTACTTCATCAATCACCATTTCTTTTATTAGCAATGTGTAATGATCAGCAAGGGATAGTTCTTCTCCGTTATCTAGGTATCTTATGTATGGCCTTTGTAAGTTGCCGATAATTTTTGTCACAATGGCTTTACGATTATTATTTAATAACACTTTTGTGCCAGGTATGTAATGAGGGACTTCTTGAACAAAAAGCTTTACTAAGTCAGTGGTGAACATGGTGCCACTTTTAGTCATAATATACTCCATCACTTCATGTGGTGGAAGCCCTTCTTTTGATAACATATTTTCGTATAAATTTGCGATTCCACACACTTGGGCAAACTCGTGGATTTCCCCTTCTTTCATCCCTCTTGGTTTCCCGTTTCCATCAATAGTTTCATGGTGACCATAAGCAACGTGAGCCGCTAATAGGCTAATTTCTCTAACTTTCCGTAAATATTCAAAACCTACCACCATATGATCCTCAACCCGATGAGTTAATGCTTTTCCAATATCATGTAAAAGGGCACCCATGGCTAAATCTTTTAATTGCATTTGCGAGATGCCAAGCTTTCTTCCTATTTGTAAAGATAATAGTGTAACGTTCACAGCATGGGCGTACTCTCTTAGTTCCTCAGCAATAGAAGAAGTAGGGATTAAACATATAGCTTTACGTTTCCCCACTTCGTTTACTAATGTTATGACTAGTTTTTGTAATTGGCGAATAGGTAGTTCCTCTTTATTTGCGATTGCTTTAAAAGACATTTGTAATGTCTCAATAGCATCCATCCAAGTTGGCACATCTACCATTTCTTCCATAGAAATTCCAAAAGAAATAGAATCTTCAATGAATAAATAACGAATATCCATTGCAATTAATTTTTTTAAATAAGTAGGGTGGATAGCACGTCCAGCAGCAAGCAAAACTCTTTTATGCTTATCATATATCGGCCTAGCCAGCTGCATCGTTTTATCGTTGTACTCTTCTACGCTAATAAGTCTCATTTGCTGTCTCCTATTTTTATCTTTTTTATCTTTTATCCCAGTATCATTAATTACATTATATTCCTTCGTATCTCTAAATAAAATAAGCTTATTGTAGTATATAGTAGAATTCAAGATTGGCCCTTCGTTTCCCTTCAGAATATACCATATTAAGGTGTGGTTACTATTACCAAATAGGATCCATTGATTCCTACTTCCCAAAAAAACAGCCAACACTCGAGAGCATGGCCGTTAGCTTTAATATTCTTTTGCTTATCTCTCACCTTGGTCCGTTAAAATTATCGGTCCGTCTTTTGTAATGGCAATCGTATGTTCATATTGAGCGGAGTATTTTCCATCAATGGTTCGTGCAGTCCACTTATTGCTATCCATTTTCGTTTGATACTCTCCTACGTTAATCATCGGTTCAATCGTGAACACCATGCCTTCTTTGATTCTAGGACCTTTGCCAGGCAATCCATAGTGAGGAACGTTAGGGCTCTCATGAATGGTTGCACCAATTCCATGACCGACAAAGTCTCTAACAACCGAAAATCCTTCTGCTTCCGCATATGTCTGTATCGCATGACCGATGTCACCGATTCGATTCCCAATTTGAGAAGCCTCAATTCCTTTGTATAGAGATTCTTTTGTCACTTCCAATAGGCGTTTTGCTTCATCGGAAACTTCTCCCACTGCATATGACCAAGCAGAATCTGCTAACGCACCATTTAGGTTAACCACCATATCAATGGTAACAATATCGCCTTCTTTTAAAGGCTCTTTCCTTGGAAACCCATGGCAGATTTCATCATTTATACTAGCACAGGTTGCATATTCATACCCTTTATATCCCTTTTGTTCTGGAGTTGCTCCATGTTCTTTTAAGTATGCATCCACAAATTCATCAATCTCTAGGGTTGTAATACCCGGCTTTATAAGTTTCGCAATTTCTTTATGACAGGATGCCAATAACTCTCCTGCCTTTTTCATCATTTCAATTTCCCTTTGTGATTTCAAAACAATCATTCTTTTCCCTGCCTCTCCTTTAAACAATATATGCAATAAGTTTTCATTTCGTCTTCCTTAATATTATCGTTGTAAAAGAGGAATATCAAAATTTTGAATTCACTTTTCATTGAACAACCGATGTCAAATTTTGTTGAAGTGAGAGGATTTATAGTTAATCAAACGTTTGATTAAATTTTAATAAAACCCCATGCTTATTAGAATTATATTAATCTATCCATGCAAAATATGTAGAATTTAAATAAAAAGCTGTGGCTTAAAAAATCACCTCAGCCTTGATTTTTTATTTAGCTGACAGGTACCTTACACCCCATTATTTCTTCAAAATGTTTAAGGGAAATTAACTCCTCATCCATATATTCATTTAATCCCCATGTTTGATTTAAAAACACTCGAGCTATGATTAATTTTCTATCCCCACCAATAGCCGCATCTTTTAAAGCAACAACACTCTCGTATATCTTTGTCATTAATTTTGCAACACGTTTGCTATGGTATGTCTGGATATCCACGTCCCCTTTTGACAAGAACACTAATAATTCTTTTAAGCTTTCAATCCCTTTGTATATAGGTTCTGTATGTTTAACTAATGTTTCAGGAAGAGCTTCAAGTTCTTTTAAGACCGTTTGTAAAAACCATTCGTGAACTTTGTATTTTTTTATTAACCTAAAAACCTCTAAACCTAATATATTAGCTGTCCCTTCCCATACCGTTAACACTTGGGCATCTCTTAACAGTCTTGGAGTTACGAAATCCTCAATATAACCATTTCCACCGTGCATTTCAATTGCTTCATGTGAGAAGTGTATAGCTTGCTCTGCTGATTCCATCTTTAACAAGGCAATTAGTAGTCTGTTCATGGCTCTATCTTTTTCTGAGATAGCCGAATCATCCCCGACCATTTGATCAAACATGGCAACTAGAGAAAAAACAGCAGATGTCTCTACCTCTTGCTTTGCAGCTAGTTTTACTAAACTTTCCTTTATCATAGGAAATTCTGCTAAGTACTGACCAAATGTATGACGTGTAAAAGCATATTTTTTAGCTTCAAGAAATGCCCTCTGCATAATTCCTATCGATGCAATTGCATTACAAACGCGAGATAAGTTTAGAGCTTCCATCATATAGTAAAAGCCTCTACTTGAATCTCCAACTACAAATGCTTCTGCCCCGTTAAAAACAACTTCTGCAGATGGAACGGCCCTTACTCCGAGCTTATCTTTTAATCTTCTAATTTCTAGATGATTTAATTCCCCGTTATCTTTACGCCATGGAACTAAAAATAAACTTAATCCTTTTGTTCCAGGAGGGGCACCTTCCATTCTAGCTAAAACCATTGCCACCCCGCATTGCCCTGCATTTGAGGCAAAATATTTCTCACCATAAATACGATATTGTCCATTTTCTAATACCGCTTTTACCTCATTTGCCCCTACGTCAGATCCCCCTTGACGTTCCGTTAAAAAGGTTGCTCCTTCAAACAACTCAACATCACCCGTTGAAACAACATGCGGTAAATATTTTGATTTAAGCTCTTCATCTGCATAATGATCAATCAAATAGGCTGTAGCCATTGTTAAGGTTACAGGACAATAAAATCCGGGTTCGGTTTGAGATAACAAATATCCTTGTGCATAGGAATAAATGTAGTTCCCTTTATGACCTAATTCAGGAATTTCCTTATGTACATAACCAACAATTCCAGCGTGATAGGTTTGCTCAACCGTTTTCTTGTAACCCTCGTTCACCCACACATGAGAAATATCATTTCCCATCTGATCATACTTAATCAGCTTAGGTTGCCCTTCTCGGTCCGTGTGGGCTGCCCTCTCATCAATCTCCGTTCCACAAAGTTCTCCAAACTGGTCTAACTCTTTGTCTGCCCATTCAAAAAAGGACTCATCTAAATATTGTTTAAGAATAAATTTCAAATTAGGATCTTCGTTATAAAAGTTCATCGTTCATCACCCTTTTAATAAAATAAAAACATTAACAAAATATTCTGTTAATTAATTATAACATTTCTATTAACACCAGACTTACCTATAAATGTAATTCACTACTTTTTGTAAACTAGTAATATAAATAGTTAACATTTGTGATAAAATAGTTATAAAATCACATAGAACAATCTGTTCTAAATATGGAACTATTTGAATTTATTTGATATGATTAAATTATATATAGACAAAGGTGTGTGAGACTTTATGATCGGTGATCGCGTTAAGAAACTTCGCCAAGAAAGAAAACTATCCCTATCAGAATTAGCTGAGCAAGCTGGGGTCGCAAAGTCTTATTTAAGTTCATTAGAACGTAACTTACAAAGAAATCCTTCTATACAATTTCTAGAAAAAATTTCTGCTGTCTTACATGTACCTGTGGACCATTTAATCCATGAACAGCCAAACAAGGATGAGTTAGATTCTGAGTGGCTTAAAATTGTAAAAGAGGCAATGGATTCCGGGGTATCAAAGGATCAATTTCGTGAATACCTTGAGTTTAATAAATGGAGAGCCAATCAAAGTAAATAAATGTGAAATAATGATATACTATGTATTGAACCTGTCTTGGCAGGTTTTTATTTTTTTCAAACAAAGGCTGTATTCGTAATGATTATTGTTATTTGTAAAAATCCAAAAGCCGATTTTTACCCTTAATAGTTAAAGAGTGCTACAAATTTAGATGGTAAGGCTTTTTCTAAAACTGATAACCTTTTAAGCCCAATAAAGCATGATATATTATAGGCAAAATTATATATGTGAGAAGCAACAAAGTTTTAGAAAAGAGCCTAAACAAAAAAGCATTTCTCAAAAGAAATATCCCTTTTAAGAAACACTTAGCTTTAACAATATTCATCTGTCTATAGCTTTAGCGATTCTCAATAGTCATTTCCTTCATGCCATTTTGACTTAGAAATTCTTTAATGTCTTCTTTTTGTAACCCTAACCTCCTAGCCTCTAATATCAGCTGCATCCATTCAAAGTCAAGTTCCTCGATGACCACTCTAGATTCAATCACATTCTTTCCCCCCAAAATACGATTCGTATTCCAGGCAGTCCAGCCATCATAGCGCTAGTTTCTAACTACCTTAGACCCGAGACTTTGCGTCCCTACCTTTCAATAGGTTTGCCTTTTTCTGTATCTAATGACTTGCTTCCTTACTCCCTATTTATAGTTTACTAGGTTCGGTTCATTATCATGCGGGTTTTTTGTCAATTATAAATATTTTGTGAACTCCTTTCTTCTACAATTCTTGTCATTTTTATACAATATTACGCTATCATATTCTTTATAAAGGTAAATAAGTCAAAAAGTCACTAGGGGGATTTAGACTTATTTGCTATTTTTCATCGAATAATTTTTTTGAACTTTGTCTCCATATAGGACTTTAGTCATTGACAAACTTGTCTTTTTGTTTATACATTTTTAACTTCTTGCTAGACATATTCACATGTATCCTTTCAAAAGTGATGGCATCAAAGAACGGATGATTGGTTAAATCGTTCCCACAAATCGGACAGGCCCACTCACCAAACTCACTACTACTATAAGAAGATCTTAGACACTTATCGCAATCTTTACGGTACATTCTCCTCACCTGTCTTCATGGTTTTTAAAAGCATGTTAACAAAAGAACCTTTATCACAAACAAATCAATCAGTGTTCGACCTAATGAACTTAGGATCATCCAACAAATCTTCTTATACTAAATATGCAATCAAAGTAGATTCATTCTAGGTAATAACACCTTCCTTACTTCAGTTCCTTAGACCTAAGAACACACCAAAACGTTCTTAATAATGAATTATATATTCTATTTTATTGGTTTCATCTATAAAATAGAATGGCACTCAGTTATTTTTGTTCATTTTATCGAACGATTAAATGTAAAAAAAACACTATATTGAACAGGGTAAACAAAAAAAAACGAGCCTTTATTAATTCCTAAGGCTCGTCCAACATATTTTTATTGTTTATTTAGGCTTACTGCGATTTGCGCTCCTACTTCTGCATTGTGTTTTACTAAGGCAATATTGGCTGTCAAGCTAGCTCCTTCAGTCAGTTCTTTCACTTTTCCTAATAAGAAAGGAGTAACCTTTTTCCCAGCAATATTATTTTCCTTTGCTTCTGCTAACGCTTGCTCAATAATATTTGTAATGAATGATTCCTCTAGTGCATCTTTCTCCGGAATTGGATTAGCAATCACTACTCCACCATTTAGACCTAAGTCCCATTTCGTTTTTAACATTTTTGCTGTTTCATTTGCATCTTCCACTCGATAATTTACATGGAAAGGACTTGTTCGAGTATAGAAAGCTGGGAGTAAATCTGTTTTATATCCGATAACAGGAACACCGTGAGTTTCAAGATATTCTAGTGTTAATCCAATATCTAAGATGGATTTTGCACCTGCACAAACAACGGCCACATTAGTTTGAGCTAATTCTTGAAGGTCCGCAGATATATCCATTGTCGTTTCAGCTTCACGGTGAACCCCTCCGATTCCACCTGTAACAAATATTTTAATATCTGCTAATGCTGCACAAATCATGGTAGCAGAAACAGTTGTTGCACCATTTTTCTTGTTAGCCAACAAGTACGGTAAGTCTCTTCTACTTGCCTTCTCCACTTCTTTACTTTGAGCTAAAAACTCTAATTCTTCATCAGACAATCCAATTTTTATCTTTCCATTTAATATAGCGATAGTAGCAGGTACCGCTCCCTTTTGGCGAATGATTTCCTCAACTTCTTTTGCTGTTTGTACGTTCTGTGGATAAGGCATTCCATGTGAAATAATCGTTGATTCTAGAGCAACAACGGGCAGATTTTTTTCTCTTGCTTCAGCAACCTCTTTAGAATATTCAAGATAATTATTTAACATATTTATTCTCCTTTAAGGAAATTTTATTTAAAAATATTGACTATTTGTTTCCTCTATTTTACTTGGACTCAAGTTAGAATTAACCGTTTCTTTTGATTGTAAAGTTAAGATCGAACAGGTCATTCCAACTTTACATGCATTTTCAATATTTACCCCTTTTAATGAAGCATACATAATCCCGGCTACCAAGGAGTCTCCAGCACCTGTTACGTCTACCACTTCTACTTTAGGAGGAATTAAAACCCCTGATCCAAGATCTTTCGTATAGTAGATTAGCCCTTTATCGCCTCTTGTAATAATGACTTTCTCTACGCCTTTTTCCATGATGATCTCAGCGGCTTTAAATAAATCAGCTTCACTGGAAATTTTATAACCTGCGAGAGCTTCTGCCTCGTCTTGGTTAGCAATTAGCCACTTAACACCTTTTAAGCTTACTGGAAGTCGCTTTACTTTCGGTGTGGAAACTGTTGTTATACAAACGGGAATATTCTCTATTTCACAGCGAGTGATTATTTTCTCTAAAACATCTGCTGGGAAGTTTGTATCTATCATCACCAGTTCTGCAGAAGCAAAGTAACCCCACTTCTCATCTACAAAATCAGGATTAATGGAATCATATATAGACATACTAGCAAATGCCACTTGTAATTCTCCATCTTTATCAAGAACAGCTGTGTAAGTACCTGTTGATTGATTAGGAAGTTTTTGTGAAGGATCTACTTCTACAAAAGTTGCTGTTTTTTCGAGTAGCCATTTCCCCTCATGATCCTCTCCAACTACAGTCATTAAGGAAACATCTACATCCAGTCTCCCCAAATTCTCAGCTATATTACGTGCCACTCCACCACAAGAGGCGGAGCTATTAACAGGATTAGATGTGTGATTAACTAACTCTTCTAGCATCTGAAACTTTCTATCAATATTTGCTCCTCCTACGCAAAGAACTCTCTTTTTCTTTGGGATTACATATGCTCTACCTAGGAGTTTTCCTTGCTTTGTTAAAGAAGATACATAACCTGCAACAGCTGAACGAGATAAGCCAGTCTTGTCCGCAAGGTCATTTTGTGAAATAAAAGGATCCTCTTCAATGAGATTCAAGATTAAAGATTCTTTTTCACTCATGGTTTATCGCTCCCAAAATTATTAACAACACATGTCCTTATTATAAACAAATGTCTAAAAATGATGCAAGGTATTTTCTAACAAACCTTAATTTATGTATCGATAATAGCTTTACACGTATTGTCAATATTGATTATTGAATATTTCGTGAATAATAATTGTCTATAATGTGAACTTTGTCATATAATAATACCAAGATAATCCAATACGAAAGGGGTATTTCCATGACGGTGATTCATGTAATTAATTTTACAGTTCCGATTGCATGCATGTTTTTAGCTGGTGTTTTATTAGATCGTATGTGCAAACCGGAAGTACCGAAACAAGAAGTTAACGAGTAAATAAATCTATCAATAGTTTAATTACGAAAAGACGCATAGGTTTATACCCCATGCGTCTTTATTTTTAATTATTAATTTCTCGGTAATATAAGTATTTCTACACGTCTATTCTTCGCTTTACCTTCAGTCGTTTTATTAGAAGCAATCGGGTTAAATTCCCCAAATCCCTTTGCACTAAACCAACTAGGATCTAATTGATCGTTTTCCAACAGAATCTTCATAAAATTAATCGAACGCATCACACTTAATTCCCAGTTTGATGAGAACCGTGCATTCTTGATGGGAACATTATCCGTATGACCACTAATAACAATATTTCTAGGTGGACTCATGACTAACAAGTCTGATATTTCTTCAGCAATTTTTAAGTCCTGTCTTCTTACTTCATCACTTCCTGACTCAAACAACACGTTGTCACGAATCATTACTAGTAACCCTTCGTCAGTCATGGTCGCTTCAAGTTGGTCACTTAACTTCTTATCTTTTATGTAAGAGTTAACCTTTTTCTCAATCGACTCAAGCTCTCTCTTATCTGCTTGTTTAGCCAACATTTCCCGTTTTTCTTGATCAATCTTTGCTTTCTCTTTTTTATCCGTTTTCTCTTGATCTTCTTCTTTTTCTTGCTCATCAGGTGCAGCAGCCTTATCTTCTGGTATTGGACTCGGATATTCGAATATTCCCGTACCACTAGAAAATGCTTCATTAAATACTTCTGACATTGCTTGGAATTTTTTTGCGTCCAACGAACTCATGGAGAAGAGTACGATAAACAGGGCTAGTAAAAGTGTCAATAAATCCGCATATGGAATTAACCATGACTCATCAACGTGCTCTTCATGATGATGCTTTTTTCCCCGCTTACTCATCTTTCTTCACTTCACCTTCTGCAAGGATTTTTTTCCTTTCACTTGCTGGTAAATAGGACGCTAATTTTTGTTCAATAACCCTTGGTGCTTCCCCTTCTAGGATGGATAAAATTCCTTCAATCATCATGTGCTTAATCTTTGATTCTTGCTTTGACTTACGTTTTAATTTGTTCGCAAATGGGTGCCAAAGTACATACCCAGTGAAAATCCCTAAAAGCGTTGCAATAAATGCCGCACTAATGGCTTTTCCTAATCCATCAATATCATTCATATATTTTAACGCGGCAACCAGACCTACTACCGCTCCTAAAACCCCTAGAGTAGGAGCATATGTACCGGCTTGGGTAAAAATTAATGCACCGGCTTGATGTCTCTCTTCCATTGCTTCAATTTCTTCTGTCAATACATCACGAATGTAATCCGCACTTTGACCATCAACAGCTAGAGATAAACCATTTTTCAAGAAATCATCATCGATTTCATTCGTTTTTGTTTCTAACGCAAGTAAACCTTCTTTTCTAGCAAGTTGAGCCCAATCTGAGAACATCTTAATTAACTCAACGGGATCCATTAGCTTTTTTTCTTTAAATAAGATTCCAAAAAGCTTGGGTACCTTTTTTATTTCATCGGTTGGGAAGGCAATGGTTACTGCCCCTGCTGTTCCTAGTAAGATGATTAGAATCGCTGCTGGATTCAACAACGCTGCTGGACTAACTCCTTTAAAAAACATACCTACTAGAACTGCTACAAATCCTAAAATGAGACCTATTAATGACGTTTTATCCATGAATGTTCACCTGTCTTTTTCTGTTATGACTAAAATACTAATCTATTTATAGTTTAAATGTACTAAAAATAGTTTTTAATTGTAAATAAAATCTCTTATTTTTATTTATTTCGACAGATTCCTACTTTTTTTAAGGGATATTTATTTTATTTTTTATATAACTGTACAGGACATTGTAGGAATAAAGGATTAACCTCGTTTCCTCTAACTATAGGAATAAATTACTATTTACTATTGTTAAAAATATAATAAACTACTAAATGAATACATTTGTACTTTACTCTATTAAACAACTAAATTGTTTGTGAATATCGTATAGTACAAAGGATCTAAGGGGGTCAACATGGAGGCTATTCAGACTTTAAAAGCGAATGATATCTCGAAGAAAAATACACTGATGCTTGTCAGTTTTTCCATATCATTAGTCAGTGGTCTATTATTTACTATTTTATCAAACGATGAACTGCTCAAGATGATACTTTATGGTGGGGAGTTATTCTTCTTCCTCCTGTTTTATTTCTTATTTGGGAAGATATTAATAAAGCCTAAGATTTTTCCATATGCTTCGCTTTTGATGATATTTATCTTTACATTTGCTCAACTATTCATTTTTGGTGGGTCAGGGGCCTTTCTATTGGTACTTTTTTTCTTAGCTATTATCTCGTCTGTACATTTTAACAGAAATTTATTTTTATTAGGTTACTCTTTAGGGTTTATCGGCGTTATTCTGAATCATATGTATGCAACAGAGATGGTACCGTTTTTAAAAGAAATATTTCCACTAGCACTACTAGTTTACACACTTATTGGTTTAGTTTTGTTTATCTTAATACGCTTAAACACTGCACAGTATCGATCTCTTGAGACTTTCTTAGAACAGTCTGAATTAGAACAAGAAAAGAAAGAATCTTACAATCAATTACTTCAAAAAGAAATGGCTGTTATTACTGATAGTCTCAAAAAAATAAACAAGCAAGTTCAAACCCATGTTACTGCTCAGAGTGAGATGAGAATTGCTGTTTCAGAGATTTCTGCTGGAAGTCAAGTTCAAACAGAACAGATTAATTATATTGCGGGAAATGCAGAATCAACAAAACTGAAGATGGATGACATGTCTAGAGTGTCCGTTAATCTTTCAAATGAGACCACGATTGCTGCTCAATCAGTCAACAAAGGGGCAGAAAAAATGGAGGATCTTCAGCACGATATGAAGAATCTCGGGGAATCTATTACTGATTTAAGTGAAACATTTGCTAGCTTAACCAACAAAATTGAGGAAACAAATAGCTTTATAGGAAACATTCAAAGTATTACTGAACAAACAAATTTATTAGCTCTAAACGCCTCAATTGAAGCGGCACGAGCGGGTGAAGCAGGGAAAGGTTTTTCAGTAGTAGCAGAGGAAATACGTAAGTTAGCTGAAATTACAAGAGAAACTGCTATTCAAATCACAGAGAATTTATCAGAAGTTAATAAGACAAACTCTACTGCTTTCTCCAAAATGAAAGAAAGTAATTCTAAACTAAAAGAAAGCTTAGTAACAGTTGAAGAAGTTTCTGGATTTTTTAATCAAGTAGAGTCTAACCTAAAGAATTTAGATGTAGAATTTATACAATTCAAAGGGTCGGTTGATGATATCAAAACTCAATCCTTTGAGGTGGAAACAGCTACGAAAGAATTAGCAGCTGTTATTGAACAAGCTACCGCGGGTCTAGAAGAGATGAACGCAACAATCGAAACCTTAAATGAAGACAACCAAAAGATTGCTCGTTATGTGGAAGAGACTGCTGCTGCTGCAGACAAGATTAAGGATATGTAGATTATTACATTGAGGCTCTAATAGTATACGGCTTTTAGTACAAAGTTTTGTTTCAAAGCCCATACGAAGAGCCTCTTTTATTTGCCACAATCCCCCTCATCCTTCTACCCTATTGATAAATTGTTTTATCAGCATGTTTAATTCTTTTGGATTCTTTGTTGGAATTTGATGCTTTGCTTTTTTAATAAACTTCAACTCGTTATTCGGAATTCTTTCGTGAAGAAGATTGGCATAACTGTGAAATTGTTTATCTTTTTCCCCGTATACCAATAATATAGGAGGTTTAATATTTGCTAGACGAGGTGTACAGTTATAAACCATGCTATAGTGGTAATACTGCTCTATATTCTTTATATCCCCTTTTATTGCTTCTTTATATAAGCACTTAAATGTTTTGTTTGAATCTGAATTACCTAAACAAATACCCCCTGCCAAAAGCTTTTTAGCACCTATTTTTGCTAAATTTCTTGCAATAGAGATTTTTTTGTACAGCATTTTTTCTTTGGCATCTGAAATTCCCCCAATGAGCATTCCTCCTAAGGAACGGTCGAAATTGCTTAGTAAAAACTCCAACACAATTGTACCTCCCGTAGAATAACCACATAAAAAAGTTTCTTGAATACCCAAATGGTCTAGTAACTTTTTTATATCTTCAACAATCAGTTCGTATGTAATCGGAGTACTTGAATAATTACTTTTCCCGTGTCCCCTAATGTCAAAAGTAATAACCTTAAAAAATTTGGACAGCTCTTCTTTTTGATATTTAAAATTTTCACCTGTAAGCAGTGGTGGATGAACAAATACGATAGGTGTACCTTCTCCAGCTACAGAATAATGTAGGTTAATATCATCAATAGTAAGCATTGACAATGTCTTTCACCTTTTTCTCATGTGAATTAAAAAACCCGACCAAATCAAATCTTTAGTCGAGTTTTTATTATTATTTAGAATGCAAGTACACAATATTCAAGTATACTACCATTTGCTATTGATTTTTTGTTCATAGTTCTTAAACATAGATGAATGAGAATGCCCTCTCCGTTTATCCATCATTTGATTAAAACGTAAAAGCTTTTCGTTAAGTTTCTTTTTAAGTCCCTCACGCTCTTCGTTATCTTCAGTATTACTAATTAAATCTTCTAATGTCATCATTTCTTGCTTTAGCTTATTTTCTTCTCCTGGAGAGAATCCTGCATTTTTTAACATCCGATAGGCCATGCGTAAATCTTCCGGAATACTAGAAAGATCTTCAAGCTCTAATGGTTTTCCTAAGCCTGGAAGGTTTGTGAATTCCCCGTCTTCATAGGCTTTGCGAATACGCTCTTCTGAGATAACTGTGGAAAAATCCATCCTTGTCCACTCTCCTCGCCCTTTATGCTTTTATTATATCGTAATTCCCTATATTTGTAACTTCACACAGAAGAATCACTAGTAAAAATCCCGCCTATGGGCGGGATTAAATTTTTCCAATGTAATTAGGATCTGGTTTTATCCCTTGCTGGCCAGGAACCCAGTTTGCAGGTACCCCTTCGCCTGTCTGCCTTGCATATATAATTCCTTGCATCATTCTTAGATGCTCTGGTAAGTTTCTTCCAATTTCTCTAGGATAAATAAGTTTAGATACAATGATTTGATCTGGGTCGATAAATACAGATGCTCTAAAGGCAGCACCTGAGTTTTCATCTAATACTCGGTAGGCTCTGCTAATGACATGATTCCTGTCACTAACCATTGGAAAAGTTACATTTTTTAAGGAAGGAGAAGTTTCTTTAAATACTTTATGGGAATAGACACTATCAGTACTAATAGACAAAACTTCAACATTTAACCTTTGAAGATGTGGGTAAATAGCAGCGACCGCCGCTAATTCTGTCGGTCAAACAAAAGTAAAATCACTCGGATAAAAGAATAACAATACCCATCTGCCTTTAAAATCATCAAGATTTATTTTAGTAATTTGACCATTAATCAAGGCACTTGCTGTAAATAAGGGGGCCTTATCATCTCTTGAAGCACAATATACAGTAGGACACTCTGATAACTCTTTTGCTTCTAATCGTTCTTCCAAAGCCTACACTCCTCTCTATATAATCTATTTCTCCTTATAAATATGCTCGTTTTTAAATTATTGTCCTGTTTTTTGTTTTGATTTCCGAAGTCCTTTGCCCACTACATAGAAGTGACGTTTATGGAAATGCTAATGTATGTATGAATGTGTCAAACGACACGAACTAGAATTGAAATTGGAGGGATTAACATGGGACGCGGAAAAGATTTTAATCATAAGAAAAAAGGTCATCCAGGTAACTTCCCTGAAAATACACTTGTTGAAAAACATTCAAAAGATGCTATCGGGGATGAAGAGTTCTTAGTGGTTCGTGAAGCCTTTAAAAACCGTATAGAAACGGAAGATATTGAATAGACCTTGCCATTCGGCAAGGTCTGTCTTACATTATGATTGAACACTTGAAACCTTTTCTTCTCTAAGCCAAGTGGATATAGCTTCAATATCCTTTGAAAATACACGGTCTTTTTTGAATGAAGGAACGATTTTACGAGCATTCATATAGTAATTTCTCGTTTGTTCTGCCATTTTATCTATTCCTCTGTAATCCAATGCCTCCATTGCACAGATCAGTTCAATCGCCAAAACTTTGTTGCTGTTTTGGATAATTTGATAAGCATGCCTAGAACCAATGGTCCCCATACTTACATGATCTTCTTGATTGGCAGATGAAGGAATGGAATCCACACTCGCTGGATGGGCTAGTGTTTTATTTTCTGATACTAGTGAAGCTGCACAGTATTGCATGATCATCGCACCTGATTGCAAACCAGGTTCTGGACTTAAAAATGCTGGTAGATCGTTTAATTGTGGATTAACCAATCTTTCAATTCTTCTTTCAGAAATATTCGCAAGTTCAGCCACTGCAATTTTCATAAAATCCATTGCAAATGCGATAGGCTGACCATGAAAGTTCCCACCGGAAATGATTTTTTCACCATCATCAAAAATAAGTGGGTTATCTGTTGCCGCATTCATTTCGATCTCAATCTTTTCCTTCACGTAATCTAACGCCTGCCATGTAGCACCATGAACCTGAGGAATACATCTTAATGAGTACGCATCCTGTACTCTAAGTTCTCCTTGTCTCGTCGTTAACTGACTTCCCGCTAAATATTCTCTTATTCTTTTGGCTGTTTCTACTTGTTGAGAGTAACCTCTAGCTAAATGGATATCTTCATCAAAAGCATCGGTAATTCCTCGTAATCCCTCCATTGTTAAGGAGGCAATCATTTCACTTTGATAGGCTAATTTTTCTGCTTCTAAGTAACCGATTACTCCCATAGATGTCATTGCTTGAGTTCCGTTGATTAAAGCCAACCCTTCTTTTGCTTGTAAAGTGAGTGGTTCTAACCCTACTATGCTTAGGACTTCTTTGGTTTCTTTTATCTCTCCTTTATAAAATACCTGCCCTTCACCGACTAGAACTAAAGCGAGATGTGAAAGAGGTGCTAAATCTCCACTAGCCCCAAGAGAACCTTGACTTGGCACAACCGGATGGATTTCTCTTTTAAACAGTTCTAACAGTCTTTCAATTAACACGAGTCTTGCTCCCGAATAGCCCTTTAATAAAGCATTCGCCCTTAACAAAAGCATCGTTCTAGAAACAACTTCTGGAAAAAGCTCTCCCACCCCGCAAGCGTGTGAGCGAATTAAATTTAATTGCAATTCCTCAACATGTTCTTCATCTATTAACACATCACTGAACTTTCCAAATCCAGTATTAATCCCATAAATCACTCGTTTTTCCTTCACTATTCTTTGGACAGCCTCATGACTTTTATTGACTCTATCTATACTCTCTTGTGAGATTGAAACCTCTTCTTTATCAAAAACTACTCTACGTACTTCTTCAAGTGTCAAAGTATTCCCTGTTAAAATAACCATTTCTCTTCCCCCTAATAGTATGTTAGCGTGATAAAGAAAAAGGCTGCCTTCCAACAAATGTTAGAAGACAGCCTTTTTTAAATTTATCGAGTTTTGATGAGTTGCTCGCATAATAATCATCCTGAATTTTCATAATTTATGTGCAATTATGATTTATTGTATGATTTACAGTAGTTAGTTGTCAACAAATTCCCTGTATTTACCTTTGTTTTTTAAAGTTGGAGATTACTATTCCATTCCCAACCTCAATCTCTCCCACTTTTGTAAAACCTAGTCCAAGATAAAGTTGGATAGCTGGGGTATTTTTTGCTCCTGTTGAAACAATCATGTCTTTGTCATGATGGAGGTTTTCTATGTATTGGATAAGCTTTTTTGCAATCCCTTTTCTAAAATGATTGGGGTGAACCATTACTCGGTGGATATCTACCTCAGTTGAATTGGTCTTAAATGCCAAAGCCCCAGCTAAATCCTCCCCTTCAAAATAACCAATGAACTGTTCTCCACAAGATAACAGCTCTTCTAAGCTTTCTTTCAATGGCGGAATGTCCGTTGAACCAATCCATTCTGCCTCAACCATATAAGAATCCCTTTGCATTTGTAACACTTTTTTTGCTGTTTCTATATTTTTAATATCTATCTGTTTGACCAAATTAATCATCTACCTTTTTCTAAAGTAAATTTTATTAGAATGGCTTTTTTCGCAAAGATTGATGTTACTAACAACATTTGAAGCATTGAGTGGATTGTAGCGGAGGGCACTTGACTCCAGCAGGATATAGAGGAAAGGTCGAGACCCCACAGACGGAACGGCGAGGAGGCTCGACTTCCTCCCTGCGGAAAGCAAGTGCCTGGAGCAGAAAGGAACGGACAACATATGTATTCAAAACAACAATCATTTAGAAAAAAATCCTTTGAAAAATCTTACAATAAAACGGGTGTGATTACCATTCATTTTTGATTTCAGTTATACTGAGTAAGGGTATCGGTCCGTTTGGATTGGAATATCAGCTACCCGGTTAGAAAGGAAGATTAGATGAAATCACTCATACTTGCTGAAAAGCCAAGCGTAGCACGTGAAATTGCTCGAGTACTTGGCTGTAAGCAATCACATAAAAGCTATATAGAAGGTTCTCAATATATCGTTACTTGGGCACTGGGTCATTTAATCGAACTAAAAATGCCTGAGCACTATGACAAAAAGTATCAAACATGGAAAATGGAAGACTTGCCAATCATTCCAGATGAAATGGGTTTGAAGGTTATAAAACAAACAAGTCATCAATATAAAGCGATTGAACATCTTGCGAAAAGAAACGACATTAAAGAATGTATTATTGCTACAGATGCAGGTCGCGAAGGAGAGCTTGTCGCTCGATGGATTCTAGAAAAAGTCCGTTTTAGAAAACCAATTAAACGTTTATGGATCTCTTCACATACAGACCGTGCCATCCGTGAAGGCTTCCAAAAACTAAAGCCTGGTAAGGATTTTGAAGCATTGTATGCCTCAGCAGTCTGCCGTGCAGAAGCAGATTGGTTAATTGGACTTAATGTCACAAGAGCTTTAACAACGAAATATAATGATCCTCTTTCAGCTGGAAGAGTTCAGACTCCTACACTGGCGTTAATGATGGAACGAGAAAAAGCCATTCAAACCTTTGTGCCGAAAAAATATTGGACTATCCAAGCAGACATTGGCCCTTTAAATGCCGATTGGGAAAAGAATGGTGAGAGAAGAATTTTTTCTTCAGATGTAACAGATCAGACATTAAATAGAATTAAAGACCAAAAAGGAAGTGTCCAAGCAATTAATCGGAAAGAAAAATCAGAACAACAGCCTCTTCCCTATGATTTAACCGAATTACAAAGAGATGCAAATAAACGCTTTGGTTTTTCAGCAAAGAAAACATCCAATGTACTTCAGCGTCTATATGAACAATATAAACTAGTTACTTACCCTAGAACCGATTCGAAGTATTTATCTACCGATATGGAAGCAACTATGCTGGACCGACTTCAAGGAATGATGTCTGGTTATCGTGATGAAGTAAAGCCATTGATCGCAAATAAAGGAAGAGTTCTAGCTAAACGAGTGTTTAACAATGAAAAAGTCACGGATCACCATGCCATCATCCCAACTGAAGAACGATTACACTTGAGTGATTTAGACAATGACGAACGAAAGCTCTATGACTTAATTGCAAGACGCTTTTTAGCTTTATTTTACCCTACTTATAAATATGAAGTAGTTGATGCTGTCATTGATGTTGCTGGAGAAACCTTTGTTGCAAAAGAAACGATTGTTCTCGATTTAGGGTTCAGAGCTCTAACGGGTAAAGACGAACAAGAAAAGCAACAAAGTCTTGCAGCCATTTCTAAGGGACAAAGTTTTACTGTAAAGTCCGTTCAATCTAGTGAAAAATTAACAGAGCCTCCTCTACGTTTTTCGGAAGCTGATTTATTAGCACAAATGGAAAAATACGGTTTAGGTACTCCCGCTACTAGGGCCGATATCATCGAAAAGCTATTAAGCTCTGAGGTAGTTGAACGTCAGAATAGTCGCATGTATCCAACAGCAAAAGGAAAACAATTAATTGAACTAGTGAATGACGAGCTGAAATCTCCAGAATTGACTGCACGTTGGGAGCAGGAACTAGAAAAGATTTCAAAAGGAAAAGGTGACCCAAAAGTTTTCCTACAAAACATTCGAAAACAAACGAAACATTTAATCTCTGAAATTAAAATGAGCGATAAGAAATACCGCGCACATAACTTAACAGGCTCGAAATGTCCTGAGTGCCATTCCTTCTTAAAAGAGAAAAACACGAAAGATGGAAAAATACTTGTTTGTTCTAGTCTGGAATGTAACTATCGCAAACGTAAAGATCCTAAGCTTTCAAATAAACGTTGTCCGCAATGCAAAAAGAAAATGGAAATGCATGAAGGAAAAGCTGGTTTGTACTTCCAGTGTCGTCCTTGTAATGTGGTAGAGAAAGCCGAAGAAAAGAAAAAGGCAGTTAATAAACGAGAAGAACGGAAATTGGTTCAAAAGTATACGAAACCAGAAGAAGATTTCGGAACAAGCCTTGGAGACTTGTTGAAAGCTGCGATGAATAAGAAAGATTAACCCTTTTGCCAAACTCTTTGTGAGTTTGGCCTTTTTATTAAGCTTAACCAGTTGCTTTTATAAACAGAATGAGCAGAACTTATACCATTTTTGCAAAATAATGGTAAAATGCTAAGAGATATTAGAAAGGAGAATTCACTTGAAGAAAAAATACATACTATTAATAGTGGGAATTATTGTTATTCTTAGCACCATGGTTGTACTAGATATGCAGAAAATAAAACGAGAAGAGAAACCTCCCCTACCGATCGTTTCTGTCGGAGATAAAAATATTCCAGTAATCTATAATCTATATAACTGGCATAACGGGAATAAAGAACTAAATAATGAAAGACCTGCTACAACAAAAGTTGAACCATTTAACGACTTGCTAGTTCAATTCCCAGAGGAAGAGGAACCAGATGAGCTTACGATAGAGATAACAAACGGTGAATCCTACTATCTCGAGTATTTAGATGCCATTGTTAAAAATAACCGAATGAAGTTACCTGTTTATCCAACTACCGTACAATTATCCATCCTTGCAAAGTGGAAAGATAAAGGAGAGGCAAGTTATCGAGTAGCAGTTGACATTAAGAAAGAGACGTCCTATCAAAATTGGCTTTCCCCTTCTGAGGATGGCTATGGTCTATTAATAATCCAACCTGAAAATGAATCTAGCTCATTCGATATACCTTCTCATATTTCTGAAAAGGTATTAATGTTTGAAGAGATAAATGCACAATCCATTGAAAAAGTACAAGCAGATTATCCAGATTTAAATATACAGTCTCTTCCTACGTTTATTGCACTAGACCATAAAAAAATCTTACTTAGTACAAATCAGAAAGGGGAATTTACACATTTCTTGGATTCTCTAAAATAGAAACAATCCTAAATACTATCAGTCTATTTCTCTTGTAAATTCTTCCCAAGGAGATGTATGATATTCATATTGTACTCCTTAGGAATCGAGGATTAACACCATGAGAATTAGAGATTGGGATCATAATTTAAAAATTAGACTTTTCGGGGAAGCGGCTATGAATATTACGTTCTGGATGTTCTTCCCCTTTTTAACCATTTACTTCGCTGATGAGTTTGGAAAAGGAAAAGCAGGATTACTTCTTATCCTTTCCCAAGTGCTTTCCGTATTTGCTAATTTAATGGGCGGCTACTGTGCTGATCGGTTTGGTCGTAAAAAGATGATGGTGTATTCTTCATTAGGCCAAGGGTTTTGCTTTTTCGTGTTTGCTATCGCAAGTTCACCATGGCTTGACTCTCCATTAATTGCATTTATCGCTTTTGCCTTTGTTGGCTTTTTTGGATCCATCTATTGGCCTGCCAGCCAAGCAATGGTTGCAGATGTAGTAGATGAAAAAGATAGAAGCAGTGTATTTGCTGTTTTCTATACATCTATTAATATTGCGGTTGTATTAGGGCCGGTACTTGGAGCCATTTTCTATGTTCATTATCGCTTTCAACTATTACTTGTTGCATCCGTTATTTGCATCGGTCTGGCCTTTGTACTTTGGAAATGGACACGAGAAACGGCTCCAACCGTAACCGCTTTTGTTAATAGTAACGAGAATTCCAAATGGTACTCTGTTTTACTTAAGCAAGTTAAAGACTACGGAATTATTTTTAGAGACAAAACATTCTTCTTATTTATTTTAGGTGGAGTGTTGGCTGGTCAAACATTTATGCAATTAGATCTTCTACTCCCTGTCTACTCAAGCGAAGTGATTCATAACCAAACACTTTTATCCTTTGGGGATTGGTCATTTAAGGTTAGCGGAGAACAAGCTTTTGGAATCATTTTAGCTGAGAATGGTTTTCTAGTTGCCTTATTGACTGTTGTTGTAACGAAGTGGATGACAACTTATAGAGAACGGAATGTATTTGTCTTGTCTGCCACTATTTATGGTATTGCCATGCTTCTCTTCGGTCAAACGGAATGGATTTGGGGCCTAATTTTAGCCATGACTATTTTTACTTTCGGGGAATTGATGGTGGTTGGATTACAGCAAAGTTTTATTTCAAAAATTGCTCCAGAACATATGAGGGGACAATACTTTGCAGCAGCCAGCCTTCGTTTTACCCTCGGGAAAACAATAGCCCCTATGTCGATACCATTAAGTTTATGGGTAGGATACCAATGGACCTTTATCATCCTTGCCCTTCTTGCATTTTTGAGTGCGTTTATCTATTGGGTAATGTTTACTTTAGTTGAAAAACAACAAATGACTAGTGCAAATGAAAAAATTGTATAGCGTACTACTACTAGAGGAGCCAGGTATTTGGCTCCTCTATTCTTATCGAAAAATAGAGAAGGGTTTATGTTTCTTTTTATTCCCGAAACATATACAATGTAAAAGAAGATTCTGAAAAAAGGAGACATACATATGAGTAATTTTCAAAATAACTTAGAAAAATATGCAGAGCTTGCGGTTAAAGTCGGAGTGAATGTTCAAGAAGGCCAAACTCTTGTTGTAAACACCACTCTAGACTCTGCCGAATTCGTTCGTTTGGTTGTAAAAAAAGCATACGAAGCAGGAGCTTTTAATGTTGTTGTTAACTGGACAGACGACTTTGTTTCTCGCACAAAATATGACCTTGCTCCAACTGAGGCTTTCAATGAATACCCACAATGGAGAGCAAAGGAAATTGAAGAATTAGCAGAGAACGGTGCTGCCTTTATGTCAATCGTCTCTTCTAGTCCGAATTTATTAAAAGGTGTAGATCCTGAGCGAATCAGTAGTTTCCAAAAAGCTGCAGGTCAAGCATTAAGCAAATACCGTAAATTTGTTCAATCAGATAAAGTGAGCTGGACTGTTATTGCTACTCCATCTCAAGCATGGGCAGACATGGTATTCCCGGATGCACCTGCTGACAAACGTGTAGAAATGTTATGGGATGCTATTTTTAAAGCAACTCGATCAGATTTAGAAAATCCTGTTGATGCTTGGAAAGCACACGACAAATCATTACATGAAAAAGTAGACCATCTTAATGGAAAACGTTATAAAAAGCTACACTATAAGGCTCCAGGAACGGACCTTACAATTGAATTACCTGAAAACCATATTTGGGTTGGAGCAGGTAGTGTAAATGAAAAAGGAAATGAGTTCATGGCAAACATGCCAACAGAAGAAGTATTCACTGTTCCTTTTAAAACAGGTGTTAACGGAACCGTTTCTAGCACAAAGCCTTTAAGCTACGGTGGAAACATCATCGATCATTTCACTTTAACTTTTGAAAACGGTCGTATTGTTGATGTGAAAGCAGAGCAAGGCGAAGATATTCTAAAACGTCTTGTAGAAACAGACGAAGGTTCACACTACTTAGGTGAAGTTGCTCTTGTACCTTTCAACTCTCCTATTTCACAATCGAACATACTATTCTACAACACTTTATTTGATGAGAACGCCTCAAACCACTTAGCAATTGGGAGTGCTTATGCATTCTGTATTGAAGGTGGCAAAAAGATGACTAGTGAAGAGCTAGCTGAAAATGGTCTTAACGAGAGTATCACTCACGTTGATTTCATGATTGGTTCAGATAAAATGGACATTGATGGTATTAAAGAAGATGGAACAGTGGAAGCTGTATTCCGTAATGGGGATTGGGCATTTTAATATAGTTTTTGAAAAGGATCTTGCTTCGGCAGGATCTTTTTTTCATTAGAACCCTGTATTTATAAGGATAATTTCAATTTAATCAAACGTTTGATTAAATAATTTTCGATGTTAGGACAAATAAAGTCATGAAAAAAAGCAGAGAAAGTCTCTGCTTAATTGTTGTATGTTAAGGATGTACTTGCTTTGCCTTCTTCTTTTCTACAAACTTTCACTAACCAATATACGATCGGAGTATCGATAATGGCTGCACAAATTTTAAAAATATACTGGGTTACGATTAAGCCTAATAAAGCAGCTGTCGGCATCGTTCCGTAGAAAGCTACAAAAATAAAAACAGATGTATCCACTAATTGGCTTGCACCGGTAGATAAGTTGTTTCGCAACCATAATTTTTTATCACCATGCTTTTCTTTCAGCTTGTGAAACACCGTTACGTCAAGGTTTTGGCTAATAAAATAAGATAATAGACTAGCAATCGTAATGCGAATACTTCCATTTAAAATGGTTTCGAATTCTCCTTGAGCTTGGAAAAATGGTGCTGATGGAAGTTGAATGGCTACAAAGATGAAGACACTTGCAAAGATTTGTGTAATAAACCCTGCAATAACGGTCTTCCTAGCAGCATCCTTCCCATACACTTCACCAATGACATCCGTTATTGGATAGGTGAAAATATAGACAATAACTGCAGCCGGTAATACAGCCCAGCTACCTAAACTAAATAACTTTACTGCTAATATATTGGATAAAATTAAAAATCCTGCGAAGGCAGCATTTAAATATAATAACAAAGCTGTCTCCTCCTAATTATCGGTTATCAATTGTTTCTGGATATAAATCGTGGTTCATTAAACGGTAGTCTGCCATTTTTTCGTATTTCGTTCCTGGCTTACCATAGTTGCAATAAGGGTCGATTGAGATACCGCCTCTTGGAGTAAATTTACCCCAAACCTCAATGTATCTTGGATCCATTAATTCAATCAGATCGTTCATAATGATATTCATGCAGTCTTCATGAAAATCACCATGGTTTCTGAAACTAAATAGATATAGTTTTAGAGACTTACTTTCAACCATCTTTTGATCTGGAATATAGCTAATATAGATTGTTGCGAAATCTGGTTGCCCTGTTTTTGGACAAAGACTTGTAAACTCTGGACAATTGAACTTAACAAAATAGTCGCGATTTGGATGCTTATTATCAAAAGACTCTAAGATTGATGGAGAATATTCAAATAAATACTTTGTCCCCTGATTTCCTAATAACGTTACACCTTCTAATTCTTCGTCTCTTCTTCCGCCCATAAAAAAATGCCTCCCTATATGATCCGCATCAACAGGAAAGGCATGATTAAGCAAAATATCTCTTAAAATGACTAATAGTAGCTGAGAGAAAAAATAAAACCATATCTTTTTAGATATGGTTGACTTTTTATCATCAGAACCATAGTTTTTTATAGAGGGTTAATTGCTATGAACCTCTCCCGTGATGACGGGATAATTAAATTTAAATTTTAAACAACAAAAGTAACTATAGTGAATTTTTCACTTGTTGTCAATATTGATTTTTCTGATATTCTCTTAATCTATGGTTATCCTCGTATTACAAAAGAGCACCCATTTTAGTCTGGGTGCTCAAAACATACTTATTTTACTTTTTTATGGTTAGTTTTCGTGAAAACTTCATATGAGAATTCTACAGGGTTTTTACTACCTGCAGGTGCAGCGTATGAAGTAATCATATAACTTTTGCCGTCTTTAAATAACTGACGAAGTTCTAATGCCTTTTCGTCTGTTACGTTAAAAGGATCAACATGGATTACTTTGTAATTTGTTTTATTCTTACCAACTGTCTTTTCGTTAATAAAAGTAACAGTGTAGTTAACGTAGTTCTCTAATACTTGATCAACAGATTTAAAGCCTTCTGTAGATGAACCATCAGCACTGAAGCCAATCTCAGGAATCTCAATGTTATCGATGAACCAGCCAGTATCATTGTAACCCCAATCAGTTAAATAACGGAAAGAGACAAGAACTTTTTGACCTGCATAGCTACTTAAGTCAAATGTTTCTGTTTGCCAATCTACTGAATGACCTGTAAAACCTGGTACATTTTCTTTAATTTTTGGATACCCTTCTTCTACTACATCTGAACGAGTATTTTCATTAGCTAAACTCTTCCATGTTTGACCATTATCTGTAGAGACCTGAACAACGCCGAAGTCCCACTGTTCTTCAATATCTATAAAGTTATCAAACTTTAATGTAGCAGTACTTACACCTGTCAAATCTGCTTCAAAGATTAGAGCGTTGTCTGCTTCGTCACCTTCATTGCCCCAAAGAACTTGGTTAGTTGGATTCTTAGGATCTTTTACTGATTTCCAAGGATTTGGAAGGAAGTCAACTCCATCAAATGTAATCGTTCTAATTTTCTCATTGAAGTCAAGTACTTTAAAGTCTCCACCCCAAGCAGGAACTCCTTCTTTTTCAACTTTTAACGCTTCTTCGTAGTTAACCGTAATTCCACGTTTTGTTCCATTACTATCAACTGGTAAATCTCTCAAATCAATACTATCAAAATTATAAACACCATTTCCAACTTTATCTGTATCAAGAGCTAATGCCGTAATAAAGTTTTGATAAAGCTCAGTGAACGTTAATTTTTCACCATACGCCTTTAACGTAGCATTTACGCTATCGATTCCCGTAAGTTTACTTGTAGCTAACTCACGGATAAACTCTTTACCGAATTTGTCATACATGTATAGTGTGAATAAGTAAACTTGACCATAGTCTGCAATTGTTTCAGGACCCGTTTCTGTCACTCTATGCTCATCCCAGTTTACAAGGGAATTTTCTGGATGATCTAGATAGAAGTTGATAGATCCTTCACCATGACCATATCCACCTAAGAACTCAGAGAAAGTTGACATCCCTTCATTAATCCACGTTTCTTCTGAACCATCATTGTCAGCATGAATTAAGTGCTGTAATTCATGGATAGTAGTTGAAAAGAATGTAGATTCTAAACGAGTTTCCCAGCTATTTGTATCGATAGTGATGATATTTCTGTCAATATAGTTTTCTAGTGTTTGCCAGAAGAAACCAGCAACGAAGAACGGATAGGTTGGATCATTATAGTTATCATCTTGGATATTATCAACTAGCATAATAACTTTATCGCTACCTTCGTAATAACCATCCGGTAGTCCTACCATGGATGGTAGTGGTGAATGTGAACCGTCATGAACCTCAGGTACTCCAAAGAATTGTGTAGCCTTTGGATAAATATTGCTATCAAACTCATCTCTTAGCTTATCCACTTGCTCTTGTGTAACTACATGTGCTGGGCGCGTATCTCCCTCAGGGAAAGAAAGATCGTTTGCAACCCAAATCTCAACATTCTCACCTACACTACGTAAAGTGAATTTTTTAAATCCTAAATTTCTATCTAGGAAAAATTTAGTTTCTCCTTCATATGTAAAATTGCTACTAGCATTCTGTTCTGTGGAAGACTCTGTTTCGTTAAAATTAATCTGTTTAGCCTGTTCCTTTAACTGCGACTCAGCATTTTTCAAAAATGACTCATTACTAGATAACTCATTTAAGTAGGTATCAATATCTATTCGATCCCCATATCTTTCAGTGTTCCAGTTAGGTACCGATGTGTCCACTTTTGCCGTTGTTGTGCTAGTTGGACCAAATAATGATAAGGCTAGAGCCCCAGTCGATAAGACGGATAGTATTTTTTTCTTCAACCCAATTCCTCCTTATAGATTATATTTCATTCAATAATTATCATAACATGCATAATTTTCAGAATTAATAGTCTATTATAACCTAAATTTCAGATGGGGTTTGTGGGTATTTTTACTAGCCAATACCATTATTAGGTTAATCATTGGTTATTTAGATACAAAAATGGATTATTATACTACTTTTGTATTAAACTAGTGTCAATAATATGTTATTAGAACTGAGGTTTTGAACATGAAGTTAACCGTACTTGTAGATAACAATACTTATATAGACCGTTATTTTATTGGGGAGCCAGCTGTTTCCTATTACATTGAAGTAGATGGGTTGAAGATATTATTTGATCTAGGTTATTCGGATGCTTTCATTAGAAATGCAGCTAAGCTAGATTTAAATCTTAAATTGCTAGATTATGTGATTTTCTCCCATGGGCATAGTGATCACACTTGGGGACTGGACCCCTTTATAAGACTTTTAAGTGAAGCTGAACTTGAGTCTCTCTCTTATAAAAAGCCTACTTTCCTTTCTCACCCAAGTGCATTTGAAAGTAAACTATATGGAAGTCTTGAAATTGGTAGTATTCTTTCTGAGGAAAAACTGAAAAGACAATTTGATTTGAGGTTTTCGAGTGTACCCGTTCAGCTAACGGAGCGATTTTATTACTTAGGAGAAATAGAGAAAAGGAATGACTTTGAAGGGAAAGAGCCGATAGGAAAAACCTATATAAATGGCTCATTAGAAGAAGATTTCATTTTAGATGATACAGCTTTAGTGTATAAGAGTAGTCAAGGTTTAGTGATTATTTCAGGATGTTCACATTCCGGAATATGTAATATTATCGAGTATGCCAAGAAAGTGACAGGAGAAACTAGAATTCATGATGTCATTGGAGGATTCCATTTGCAAAATCCATCTCCAGAACAGCTACAACAAACCGTTGAATACTTTGCTGAAATCAAACCAGACCATTTACATGCATGCCACTGTACAGATTTAAAATCGAAAATTGCTCTATCGACTGCGGGGAACTTACATGAGGTAGGAGTTGGATTAAAGCTTCAGTATGATTAGAAAAGCGGAAGCGCCCCGTTTAGCGAAGTCCACTAGTCGCTGGGCGCTCCTCGGAAAGAAAACCACTTTCCTTCGTGCGAAGTATCGCTTCCGTAGCTACTTGTGGAGCTAGACAGTTGTCTAACTTCAAAAAGCTTATTAAGTTTGAAAAAAGGAATAACTACGCTCTAGTTATTCCTTTTTCCCCTTCGTCAATTCCCAAATCTCCCGCAGCACTGGCATTTCTTCCATTTCCTCTTCAGTAACTAAATCCCACTGAATTCCATTTGGCTTTTCAAAAGGAGTATGGGTTTGTATCAGCCCTTCCTCTGTTGCAATCCAATCAACGGTTAAATCAAAACGATCAATTGGAATGTCTTCCTCTACTACTTGTGCGCTATGTACGGTACCGATTACAGGAACAAGAGGATTACCTAGTTCTCTCAAGATTGCATACTCCCGGTCTGCATATCCCTCTCCTTTTCCAGCACGTCTTCCGTCTTTGTTCAATGCAACTGAGCCGGCAAAGATCAGATCAATCCTTGGTATGTCTGTTAACGGAATCTCTTTTCCATAGTTTTTAATATGAGAGAGACTTGCAGCTTTTTTCTCTTCACCAGCAGGGACCCACTCAGGCTTAACCATAATAAAACCTGCTTTCAAGCGCGGCGTCGGAACAAGGATCGTCTTTCCATCTCTTAATGCTTGTGCCCTGATTGGTAATTGAGGAGAATCAGGATTTACTTTAATAACCTTAGCATTTTTATATTCAGGCATTTGAAACACGAAATGAGCTGCCTTTTCAGCACCTTTAAAATTGGGTATTCTCCCTTTCAAAGGGAAAGGAAACCGACCAAGCTTCTCCTCCGTCATTTTTGTCCATACAAGGTTACGGATTTCATCTTTGTTCATATCAACCACTCCAGAATTCAATAGATAGTTTTAGTGTACACAAATCTCTCATTTAGCACAAAATACGAAAAAGCCCGCTATTTTGAAAATAGCGAGCCTAGCAAAACCAGCATAACCTAATTATTCAACGGTTACAGCTAACTCTTTAATGATTAATGATGGTGAACCGATATAGCCTGGTGCAACGAATGACATAGCAAACTCTAAATCTGAACCAAAATCCTCAACTTGATTTAACAGTTCAAAAAAGTTTCCTGCAATCGTCATTTGGTTTACAGACGTTTCAATTTTTCCATTCTTAATATAGAAACCACTTGCAGCTACAGAGAAGTCTCCAGATACTGAATTAGCCCCAGAGTGTAAACCTGATAAATCGGTTATTAACACTCCTTCTTCTATACTTGCCACTAACTCTTCAAAGGATTTCTCACTTGGCTGAATGAATAGATTCGTTGGAGCAACCGTTAACGTGCCTTTATAGGAAGCTTTATAACCATGTCCAGTTGACTGAACGCCTTCCTTCTTAGCCGTTTTCTGATTATGAAGTAAGGTCACTAGCTTTCCTTCTTCGACAACGACTCTTTTACTAGTAGCTACCCCTTCACTATCAAATGTTCGACTTAATAAACCTTCTTTTAAGGTAGGATCATCGACTATTGTTAGAGTAGAAACAGCAATTCCCTCTCCTACTTTATCTTTTAAAAGAGATTCGCCCTTTTGTGTTCTTTCAGCTGAGAAAATTGGTGAAAAAGTGTTAAATAAGCTACCCGCTGCATCATGGCGCAGTAATACACGATAGTTTTTACTATCGATAGATTTTGCACCTAATTGAGATAGTGCTTCCTCTACTGCTTGCTTAGCAATTTCTTGAGGATTTAGAGACTCAAAATCTTTTGTAAACTTTGAGTAAGCGCCATTTTTAATTTCGTCCCCTTGTTTCACGACAACAGAAACATAGAGTCCTAAATAATTTTGCTTTTCTTGAAGAGATAGTCCTTTAGAGTTTAAGAGAGCTCTTTCCGTCTCAGCACTGCTTAATTGAAAATAATCTGTACCTGTTACTCTCTCATCATATTCATAAATATATTTTTCAATTTCTTTAAGTAAATTCATTTTCTCTGGAATCGACACTTCTCTTAAGGGTTCAGAATAGAATGTACCTTCTTCATAGCTCTCGCTTCCTGCAAAGATTTCTTCATTCTCTTCTTCCACTATTTGAGAGTTTTCTTTAGCGTTCTCTAATAAAAATTGGATAGACTCCTCGTCTAATTTTTCAGAGAAGGAATTTCCCATTTTCCCGTTAAACACGCCGCGAAATGCAACACCAAATACTTCTGAAGTATCATACGAATCGATCTCACCTTTATATAACTCACAGCCAAACTTCTCTTCACGCTCATAAGCAAGCTCCATGTCTGTAAATCCATGTTCCTGACCGGCTTTAAATAGAAGGTCCTTAAATTCTAATAAGTTCATATTATTCTTCCCCCTTTCTTCCACCAACAGTCATTTCACTCACACGAAGCGTTGGCTGACCAACATTAACTGGAAGGCTTCCACTTGAAGCTCCACACATTCCTGCACCGTGAGCTAAATTATTTCCAACCATATCAACTAGGTGGAGTGTCTTTGGACCGTTTCCGATTAAAGTTGCCCCACGTACTGGTTTGTCTATTTTTCCATTCTTTACAAGGTAGGCTTCCATAACAGCGAAGTTATAATCACCCGTAGTTGGATTTACTTGTCCTCCACCCATGTATCTGGCAAAAATACCATTCTCCGTATTTGAGATGATTTCTTCACGTGTTGATGCACCTGGAGCAATGAACGTATTCGTCATTCTGGAAGTAGGAGCAAATCGATAGTTTTGTCTTCTACCAGAACCTGTTGAAGGCATTTCCATGCGGCGGCTATTGAATTTATCAATCAAGTAACCTTTTAAAATACCATTCTCAATTAACACATTTTTACCGACTTTTTCCCCTTCATCGTCAATGTTAATAGAGCCCCATTCGTTTTGAAGAGTACCGTCATCAATATATGTAACAAGATTAGATGCCACTTTTTCACCTATTCGGTTAGCAAACACAGAATTATTTTTTGCAACAGCCGATGCTTCTAAACCATGTCCACATGCTTCGTGAAAAATAACTCCTCCAAATTCGTTATCAATAATAACCGGGAACTTTCCACTTGGACAAGGGTCTGCTCCAAGCATAGCAACCGCTATACGAGAAGATTCTGTTGCATAGTGTTCTAGATTAAGATTTTCTAGAAATTCAAATCCACTATGTGCACCAGGGCCATAGAAACCATTTTGCATTCTGTTTCCATCGGCTGCAATCGATTGGATTGCTATACGGCTTCTCACTCTTCGATCTTCTACAAATTTCCCTTCAGAGTTTGCAATCAGGACGTTTTGCTCTTCATCCATATAGCGAACCGTTACTTGTTGGATTAGAGAGTGATAGTTTTTAGCAATTTCATATGCCTTCTTCATAACATTCACTTTACGAATTTTCTCTACTTCTCTTGGATTAAGAGGAATCGGGTGCTCTGACACTACTAATTGATTAACAAAGGCTTGAGGTTGAATGATTCTTTCCCCATTAATTGCATGGGCAGCATTTCTAGCAGCTTTTAATAAACCTTCTCTAGATGAATCGGTTGTATATGCATACACGCTTTGTAGTCCCTTAAAAATACGAATACCTACACCAAAGTCTCTACCAGACATACTACTATCAACTTTTCCACCTTGTAGGGATAAATTATTAGTATAGCGGTCCTCAACAAACACCTCTGAAAAATCACCGCCTGTTTCTAATGCAGCGTTTAGAACATCCTCTATTACGGATTTAGATAGCATGGAACCCCTCCTTGAATTACTATTCTGAATATTTTTATACTTTATATTATACTATATCTTTTTTACAAAATAGACCAATTTTAAGAATGAACTTATCTCCGTCTTGAGACGTAATTGGTATGAAAAACCCCCAGCCAATGACTAGGGATAAAAATCTGGTAGATTCAATTAGTTAATAGGTGAGTTTTACCAAGGTAGATCCGTGCCGTACTTCTGAGCCCACATTTCACTCTCTTTTCTTCTCTTTTTCCTAAGCTCAGCTCTTTCTTTTGCTGTATCGTATAAATTTTTTTCTTCTTCTGTCTGTGGTACAACCTCTGGTATCACAGTTGGTTTACCCTTTTCATCAATGGCAACCATGGTTAAAAACGATAAAGCACAAACATTTCTATCTCCGGTTATTAAGTTCTCCGCAATCACTTTTACAAAAACCTCCATAGAGGATCTTCCTGTATAGGTTACAAATGATTCCAAGCATACGGAGTGACCTTGAAAAATGGGGTGAAGGAAATCTACTGAATCAGTAGATGCCGTCACTACAGTACTACGCGCATGTCTCATAGCTGATATAGCTGCCACATCATCTATGTATGCCATGAGCTTCCCTCCAAAAAGTGTTCCATAACTGTTTGTATCTGGTGGTAAGACGATACTTGTCTTCACTACAAAGGACTCTCTGCAAAACTTTTTTTCCATCTACTTCATATCTCCCTTAAATAGCTCTATTCTCTTTATAGTATTTGTTTTTACAGCATGTGTATACGGAACTTAACACTCTGCTGAAAAATATGGAAAATTTTTTTGAAAATCTCTTGCCAACATTAGGAAAAAGAGTTATATTCTTATTGACCGGTGTTCAATAAAACTGTTCTAGTTGAAAGGTGATTCCATTGACTCCTAGAAAATCTGCTCAAGATGAACTTACTAAAGATGCAATCATTGATGTGGCCAGGGACCTTTTTGTCGCTGAAGGGTATGACTCAATCTCCATGAGGAAGATTGCAAAAGTGCTCCAATGCAGTCACGGTGCCATTTATTATCATTTTAAAAACAAAGCAGAACTATTTTACGAAATTATCAACCACGACTTTCAACAACTAAATCAAGAGTTAGAAGATACTATAAACGAAAATCAGATTTCCAATGAAGAGAAATTATTTTTAATTCTATATCGCTTTATCAAGTTTGGACTCACACATCAAAATCATTATGAAGTGATGTTCCTCATTAAAGATGATGAAGTAAAAAGTTATCTTGCAAATGGTCCATATGTAAGCTATCAAAGGTTTGCAGAGGCAATCGCTAAGCTTAGTCCAAAGCAGGTTCACATGAAAGATATTTGGTCATTATTTATTGGTCTTCATGGGTTTGTCACCCATTATAGTCGAACAGAAACGACTTTTGAGGAAGTTGAAGACTTAGTAAAATCTCACTGTCAATTTTTATTAAAGGCTCTATCCTAATAGAGCTCATATTTTTACAACAAATTGAACAGTGGTCAATTAAATAATATAGAGGAGAGATTTTAATGAAAAAAGCACTTGTATTAGGAGCAACTGGTGGTATGGGTTATTCGCTTGTAGAGGAATTAGTGGGACGTAATATTGAGACGATTGCATTTGGTCGCTCACAACAAAAGTTACAAGAGAACAAAGAAGATTGGGGCCCACTTGCCTCCATCATGGTTGGAGATGCTCTAAACAAAAATGACCTTAAAGAAGCTATATCAAAAGCGGATCTAGTTTTTCATTCCATTAATATTCCATATGAAAAATGGGACCCTACTCTACTAACTATACTTACAAACATCCTCGAGGAATGCCACAGCCAGAATAAACCATTCATCTATGTCGATAACATTTATTCCTATGGAAGACATTCGAATTTAGTGACAGAAGATACACAAAAGAACCCACATACGAAAAAAGGAAACTTTAGACTTAAGTTAATAAATGAGATCAAAAAGTCAGGGGTGCCTTATCTTATTGCCCACTTCCCAGATTTTTATGGTCCTAAAGCTGATAACACACTACTTCAATACACTTTTGAACAGGTGTTGAAAAAAGGAAAAGGTGGATACGTTGGAGATCCTACTATCAAGAGGGAATTTATCTATATAAAAGACGGGGCAAATGCTCTTGTTGAGCTTGCATTAAGAGATGATACTTACAACGAAAGCTGGAATATTCCAGGGGCGAGTACCATCACTGGCGAAGAGATTTCTGTAATTGCCTCCCAATATTTAAATAAAGATGTTAAGTTTAGTAAGGTCACTAAGTGGATGATTGCTATGATTGGAATCGTGGATCCTTCCATGAGAGAATATGTAGAAATGACATACTTAAATGAGACACCTGTTATTTTAAGTGGCTCGAAATATGAGCAAAGAATTGGACCAGTACCTAGAACTCCTTATGAAGTTGGAGTTGTAAACACCTTAATCTCTCTAGCAAAATAGGTTTGAATGTTTAATTTTAATAGATTCGGGTAAAGAAATACTAGAACGATCAAAAAATAGAAGGAGCTGGTATGATGGCAACCTCTCGAAATTTACGTTCTTATATTGCCGCAGGAATTGGTGTAGGGAGTGTGGTTATTCTCTCTGTAAAGCCGAGTAGGACAAAAATTCAATGGATGTTTGAACAACTAAGAGAGAAAATTGAAAGAACTAGGAAGAAAAACATCCCTATGGAAAAAACTGGTCACCCTGACCCATATGATGTAAAAGACAATGAAATGGTAAGTGAAGGTGCTCTTTACGCCGTAGATTATTATAATAGAAAAGAGCAATAGAAGTATATTAGACTAGCAAAAAGCTTGCTGTAAATTACAGCAGGCTTTTTATTTTTCCATAGTTAAAACAGCTTATGATGATATTCATTTATTAGAGAATAGGACCCATCCCTCTAGGTCATTCCACATTAATAACTGACCTCGAAATATGTAGAAATGATAATTCCCCTCGCCTATTAACGAATGTCCTAGCTTTCTGTACCATTATTAATAGTAAATACTTTTATTTACGAAATATCTTATACTAGGGGGATTTTTATGAAGAAAAAGATTTTATCTGTATCTTTATCAGGCATTATGGCACTAAGTTCTTTTGCCATGGTTGCTCCATCTGTTAGTGCTGTAGGTGAAGGGCCGAACTACAATGGGAATGAATCCATCCAAACTTCAATTTTACATACGTATGAAAGCATGGTTGACTACTTAAAGAAACAAGATGCTAAACAAGATGCTCTAGAACTTGAAGTAATTGGCCAAACGGTAAAAGGCCGAGATATTTATATGGCTAAATATATATCTAACCCTGATAATCCGACTATTCTATTTCTAACTCAACAACATGGAAACGAGCAGTTAACGACTGAAGGTGCATTAGAATTCATCAAGCATTTGGGAACGAATAAAACAAAAGGTGTACTAGATAATGTAAACGTTTTAGTGATCCCTATGTTAAATGCGGATGGTGCTATGGGAGATGTTAATTTCTCATTAGAAGACTATGTAGCAGATGGCGGTAGACACTTAACGCGTGCAAATGCTAATGGTTTTGATATTAACCGTGAGCATGATAAAGCAACTAGCGAAATGGTTGCTGAGGCTAGAGCTTTACATGAAAATGTACTAGCTAAATATAATATTGATTACATGATTGACCTACATCACCAAGGTACACAAAGTCAAATCAATGGCAAATACGTTTCTGGCTCAATCTTACATCCAACTAGCCCTAATGTGAAACCTGAGGTATTAGAGAAATCAAAGAAACTAGGAGCAGTGGTTTATCATTCAGTAGACTCTACAGGCTGGGGATTAATTGGAAAATATGCTGGTGGTAGTACGGAAAACATAGGTCGTAATGGAATTGCGTCTCGCTATGATATTTCTACTCTACTATTTGAAATGCGTGGAATGTCTGACCATTACTATGAGCCTTATGCACTTGGTCAAAAGAGTAACGGTTACTTAATCAAACAAACCATTACTACTCTAGACTCAACAGTAAGAGCTATTGCAGATAACTCTATTGAAACAGCTGACACAAGCTTCTGGGATACCCTTCCTTTCCAGACAAATAGACCTTCTGAGGAAGCGGATGAATAATATGATTTAAGTTAAAAGGAGAGTAAGTTTTAATATACTTACTCTCCTTTTAACTTCCTAGCTTCTTACCATTTGATATTTATTTTTCAAATTTTGTATACCTTCTTTACATACCCCATATGCGAGCCAAGAACAATCTTTACATAAATAGTCAAGGTCATCGGGATTTACTTTTGCTGCTGTTAACGATACTAACACAGACTTCGAATAAGTTTGTTCTTTCTCTAAACCAAGATGATTAATCACCTTTTCGTCCATGGATAAAACATGTTCGTTAGATCCTTCACTTGCTTCACATCTTGTTTTTCCTCTATGAGGACAAGCCATACAGGCAGTATCAAAGGCAGCAACTACTTTTATAGGGTAATCTTTATTATCGTTCCTAATATCTTTGACGATTTCTTCCATCCTCTTTACAAAATCAGGACTATACCCCATTCCTTTAAAACCGTGTACACAAAGGAGGTGGTGTCCTCGAAGTACTCTTTCCACTCGTTTCGGCCTCCGTTAACTAATTATTTTTTTAGTTAACATTTCTAGAAAACTAGTTAAAAACCCTTCCCCGTTTATAAAAATTAAGGTTGTTTTCGTAATGATTGTTTTTTTGTAAAAATCCAAATGCCGATTTTTACTCCTTAATAATTCAAAAGTGCTACAAATTTAGATGGTAAGGCTTTTTCTAAAACGGATAACCTTTTAAGCCCAATATAGTTGTATAATTTTATAGGTAGATTTATATATGCGAGAAGCAACAAAGTTTTAGAAAAGAGCCATATTAATATTGATTATCTACAATTCTTCTAAGAGACAATGAGACTCCGATTTTCTTGCAGATGGTAAAGTAGTGCATGAGTGTCAGTAAGACTGCTCCTACATTCATCCCTATCATAATTCCATCCATTTGGAATTCATGCATGGATCCCATTACATACATCATTCCGAAAGAAATAGCATGTGACCAGACGGTATGATAGAAAGCGTCCTTCATTAAACCTAGACCTATTAAGTAGGCTTGCATAGGAATTACGAAGAAGTGGAGCAAGAAATATGGCCAAAGAACTTGCAAATAACTAGCCGCTACACTGGAATCAAAGAACATTTGAGTTAGTGGTTCTGCAAAGAAATAGAAAGCAATTACAGCAGGAACACCATAGCATAAAGTAATTAACATCACCTGTTGTAATAGTTTTTGTAGTTTAGAGAAATCTTTTTCCGAGTAAGCTTTTGATACAGTTGGGATCAGCATAATCAGTAAGGAATGAGCAATAAAAGCTGGAAAGAAACCAATAGTCATGGCGACTCCCGCTAAAGCCCCGAATTGTTCTGTTGCTATATCTGAAGTTAATCCCGATTTGACCAAGGCAAATTTTATTAGAAAAGGCTGTACCGCATGCGTAAGGGAATGGAAAATTCTAAGTCCTGTTGTTGGAATTGAGACAGCCATTAAATTTTGTCTAACGGCTTTACCACTAATAAACTCTGAACGACGATTTTTAACCTGTTGATACTGAATATAGAACATATGAAGTAAATAAACTACAATCACGAATTCACTTGCAACAAATGTACAGAAAGCAATTAAAACTGAAGTGGTCATATCGAATTCAAATAATTGATAGAGAAATACTAACAAACCTAATTGAACTATTTTACGTAAAAAATGAGCCGTTGCAATCTTACTCATTTGCTGTTTACCCATGAAAAAGCCGCGGGCAATGGATGAGAAGGAGACCATTGGTATTAGAGCTATAACGAGCCATCTAAATAGTGGATGATATTGGTCAAATGCTGGAATAAAAGGGAGGAATATGGTTGCAAGCACTAATAGAACAGCTGTAAATATAATGGTAAGTTTTATTACATGCTGAAGCATACTTTTATGATATTTTTCTTCCTTCTCAGCTATAAATTTAGAGATCGATACTGGTAACTCAAAACTAGCGAGTAAAACAATTAAAAAGACCGTCGGGAGGACAGACATATACAAGCCTAACCCTTTTTCCCCTAACTCCTTTGCTAGCACCATATTAACTAGGAACTCTACACATTCCCCTAAGAAAGTTGCTCCAATGAGTAACAATGTACCCCTAAAAAAAGAATTCATGTTGTCTCTCCTAACTTAAAATGTTTCACTCCCTAAATATATGAGACAAGCCGAAAGAATATTTCAAACTTTTACCTTTAATCTTCTGCTTACAGGACTGCCTTGGGGAATTTTACTTTTACACTATAAAAATAGTAATAAATACCGATAAGAGAAATATGCTATTTATAAGGAGAAAGGAGGAGAGAAGATGAGCTTATACGGTTCAATTGTACTGATTCATATCATTGCTGCAGTTGTGGGTCTAGGAGCAAGCTTTGCTATGCCACTTGTATTAAAAGGGGCAAAAACTGCTTCTGAAGCAAGGTATTCATTAGATTTAAACATGAAGATTGAGAAGTTTGCGAAGATTGGTAGCATTGCCCTTTTACTCACTGGTCTTATTCTAGGTTTCTTAAATACTAATCTTTTTACAACAGGATGGTATATTACTTCTTTAGTTATTTACGTGGCTGTTCAGCCGATTGTTGCTGCTATCATGCCTAAGAAAATTAAGGCGGTAACAGAAATGATGAACGAACACAAAGGCGAAGAATTACCGGAGTCATATCAAAAAATGAATCTAGAATTACGTCCTTATAATATGGTTCTACATACTTCTGTTGTTGTTCTTATTATTTTAATGTCGATTAAGCCGTTTTAAGTAAAAGGGGGCTGTACAAAAAGTCTGTTACATGACTTTGTACAGTCCCCTTAGTTTTTTAGTTTTAGCGGCTTGCCTTAAAATAGTCTGTTGATTTCCGTTCCAGGCACTTCGCTTTCCGCGGGCGTGCCGGGGAGCCTCCTCGTCGCTGTGCTCCTGTGGGGTCTCCCCCACTGGCTTTGCACACCTTCCAAAATAAGTAAGTTGATGTATGAAGTTATAGACAAACGCAAAAAAAGCTCCTATTGTAGAAATGTTGAATGTTTGTTCCCTAAAACAAACTTCTACAAAGGAGC
>NZ_JAXOFX010000013.1:0-125781 GCF_034427655.1 Robertmurraya mangrovi | reverse complement strand
TGGTAGTAAGCTAAAGAAGGAGATCATTTAGCCTAAAGGCTCATAGCTTAACTTAGTAAAGAAGCCGAATATAGCTTCTCTTATTAAAGATGCCTAAAAACAACCTATATACCAATGTTGAGTGGGGGCCTTGACAGTTTCGTTCATATCAGGAGGCTCACCGCCCGCCCCGCGGAAAGCGAAGTGCCTGGAACGGAAATCAACAGACTTATTTTAAGCGGCTAAAACAAAAAATAAGGGGCTGTTCAAAGAGTCATATTACTGACTATTTGGACAGCCCCATAAATATGATCCTTTCTTATGAATTTCAGTTCTAAATTTTAGTGATATATACATAATAGTAAAAAAATAACCATAAATTTTTAACTTTTTGAAGGGTTTTTGTATAGATATAAAGAAATTTGTTTGAAAAAGGTTGAATTTATTTATAATCTGTTATACATTTTGCATCAGGTATTCAATTGATAAACTGTAAACGGTTACCCTTATGATTGACAAGTATGATTTACTTGTTTAATAATAATGAATACTTTTATAGGTTAAATTTTAATAATTAAAATAGAAAAATAAAATCACTTAAAAGGTATCAATGTGATTTTTACAAAAGAAGGGTATTTTGCTCGGAGACTTGTATATTTTCAAGTGAACTGAGCTTTTCATATTATCCCTCTCAAGGAGGATTATAGATGTCAGAGTTTTTAGTAATCGTTGAGTCGCCTGCGAAGGCTAAAACGATTGAGCGTTATCTTGGTAAAAAATATAAAGTTAAAGCGTCAATGGGGCATGTTCGGGACTTACCAAAGAGTCAAATGGGTGTTGATGTAACAAATGAATATGAACCTAAATACATAACCATTCGCGGTAAAGGTCCAGTTCTAAAGGAATTAAAAACAGCAGCAAAAAAAGCGAAAAAGATATATCTAGCGGCTGACCCGGATCGTGAGGGAGAGGCAATTGCTTGGCATTTGGCTCATAGTTTAGATGTAGATATTCACTCGGATTGTCGAGTTGTTTTTAATGAAATAACAAAGGATGCTATTAAAGAGTCGTTCAAACACCCTAGACCCATTAACATGGATTTAGTTGATGCTCAACAGGCACGACGCATTCTAGACCGGTTAGTTGGCTATAACATCAGTCCATTATTATGGAAGAAAGTAAAAAAAGGACTAAGCGCGGGAAGAGTTCAATCCGTTGCGGTAAAGCTTATAATTGAAAGAGAAAAAGAAATAAAAGACTTTATCCCGGAAGAATATTGGTCCATTGAAGGGGAGTTTCTAAAAGGGACGGAAGCGTTTGAAGCTCATTTCCATGGTATAGGAACTGAGAAGATAGAACTGAAATCTGAAGCTGAGGTTCAAAATGTTCTTAAACAGCTGAAAGGAAATAAGTTTAAAGTAACGGCTGTTACGAAAAAGGAAAGAAAACGAAACCCAGCGGCACCATTTACAACTTCTTCACTCCAACAGGAAGCAGCTAGAAAACTAAATTTCCGTGCAAAAAAGACGATGATGCTTGCTCAGCAGCTCTATGAAGGAATTGACTTAGGAAAAGAAGGTACAGTCGGTTTAATTACTTATATGAGAACGGACTCTACTAGAATTTCCGAGATTGCGCAAACGGAAGCATCAGAATATATTCAAGCTTCTTATGGAGAAGCTTTTCTACAGGAAGAGAAGCGAAAAGAAAAAAAGAATACAAATGCACAGGATGCCCATGAGGCTATTAGACCAACTAGCACCCTTAGAGAGCCAAACTCTATTAAAGAATTTCTTTCTAGGGACCAGTTCCGACTTTATAAATTAATTTGGGAACGTTTTGTTGCTAGTCAAATGGCACCGGCAATTATGGATACAATGAGTGTTGACCTGAAAAATGGTGAGATTATTTTCCGAGCAAATGGTTCGAAAGTTAAGTTCCCTGGTTTCATGAAGGTGTATGTTGAGGGTACTGACGATCAGGCGGAAGAAAAAAATAATATGCTTCCTGATTTAAGAGAAGGTGATGAGGTCTTAAAGAAAGATATCGATCCGAAACAACACTTTACTCAACCACCGCCTCGTTACACAGAAGCAAGACTAGTTAGAACTCTTGAGGAACTTGGGATAGGAAGACCATCGACATTTGCTCCAACTCTCGATACCATTCAAAAACGTGGCTATGTCGCATTAGATAACAAGCGATTTATCCCAACCGAGTTAGGTGAAATCGTATTAGAGTTGATATCAGAGTTCTTCCCTGATATTCTTGATGTAGAGTTTACGGCAAAAATGGAGCAGGATTTAGATAATGTAGAAGATGGAAAAACCAAATGGGTTAACATAATAAATGATTTTTATAAGGAATTTGAAAAGCATTTAGAGATAGCCGAAAAAGAAATGGAGCAGGTTGAGATAAAAGATGAGCCTGCAGGTGAGGATTGTGAAGAATGTGGTAACCCGATGGTGTTTAAAATGGGTCGTTACGGTAAGTTCATGGCATGTAGTAATTTCCCAGATTGCCGTAACACTAAGCCTATTGTTAAAGACATCGGAGTTAAGTGCCCGAATTGTAAAGAGGGTAATATAATAGAGAGAAAAAGTAAAAAACGACGCATCTTCTACGGATGTGATCGTTTCCCTGAATGCGAATTTATTTCTTGGGATAAACCTTTACCAAGAAGCTGTCCGAAATGTGAAGGACTTCTTGTTGAGAAAAAACTCAAAAAAGGTGTCCAAGTCCAATGTGTTAGTTGCGACTATAAGGAAGAACAACAAAGCTAAGGGTGGGCATATGCTCACTCTTTTCTAATGGCTGTATTGTGAAGAAAATAACATATTGATGTAAGCATGAAACTTTTTTGTTTCTAATCCGTATTGTAAAATGCAAATGGGCAAAGTAAAAAAGAGATGATTTGCTAAAAAATGAAAACTAGTTATATACAAAAACGAACGAATGATAGATGTAACAATGATATTAGTACAACTGGAGGTTCATTAATATGACAGAACAAGTAGTAAATGTTATAGGGGCAGGATTAGCAGGTAGTGAAGCAGCATGGCAGATTGCTAAAAGAGGAATTAAAGTTAATTTATTTGAGATGAGACCCGTTAAGCAAACCCCGGCTCATCACACGGACAAATTTGCAGAGTTGGTTTGCAGTAATTCATTAAGGGCGAATACTCTTACAAATGCTGTTGGAGTATTAAAAGAAGAAATGCGTATTTTAGATTCGGTTATTATCGGTTCAGCTGATGCATGTTCGGTTCCGGCTGGAGGAGCGTTAGCAGTGGATCGACATGAGTTTGCTGCGCATGTCACAGACAAAGTGAAAAATCATCCGAATGTTACTGTGTTTAACGAGGAAGTAACAGAAATTCCTGAAGGTCCAACGGTGATTGCTACAGGGCCATTAACAAGTGAATCGTTAGCGTCCAAATTAAAAGATTTAACTGGTGAAGAGTACCTATACTTTTATGACGCAGCTGCACCTATCATTGAGAAAGATAGCATTGATATGGATAAGGTTTATTTAAAATCTCGTTATGATAAGGGAGAAGCAGCTTACTTAAATTGTCCGATGACAGAAGAAGAATTTGATCGATTTTATAACGCACTAGTTGAAGCAGAGACGGTTCCGTTAAAAGAATTCGAAAAAGAAATCTTTTTTGAAGGCTGTATGCCTATAGAGGTAATGGCTAAACGTGGTAAGAAAACGATGACGTTTGGTCCGATGAAGCCAGTAGGTTTAGAAGACCCAAGAACAGGGAAACGTCCATATGCAGTCGTGCAACTTCGTCAAGATGACGCAGCTGGAACTTTATATAATATCGTAGGTTTTCAAACACATTTAAAATGGGGTCCTCAAAAAGAAGTATTACAATTAATCCCTGGTTTAGAAAATGCCGAAATCGTACGTTATGGGGTTATGCATCGAAATACTTTTATCAACTCACCCAAAGTGTTAAGAGCAACTTACCAATTCAATAATCGTGAAGATTTATTATTCGCTGGTCAAATGACAGGTGTAGAAGGATACGTAGAATCGGCAGCAAGTGGTTTAATTGCGGGAATCAATGCTGCGCGCCTAGTGTTGAATGAACAGACAATTGAATTCCCTGCTGAAACAGCTATTGGAAGCATGGCAAAATATATTACTACGACAAATGCAAAGAACTTTCAACCGATGAATGCAAACTTTGGATTATTCCCTGACTTACCTCAAAAAATTAAAGGGAAAAAAGAAAGATACGAACAACATGCTAACCGAGCATTAGAAACAATTCAGAACTTTGTGAAAAATATGTAAATTCCTTGCAACACTTGATTGTTTATGATAATATTTAGTAGCCTTGAAGGGCTAAATTGAGCTCTTCAAGGATTCCTTAGTAGGAAGCCGTTCGTTATAATCATATTTTAAGAACTTGTCATCATATACATAGAATAATACTCACTTTTAAATCTCAGTTTGTGAGGTAACAGTGTGAACGAGAATGTGAACGTTTTATTAAAATTATTTTTAGAATATTTACAGATTGAGCGAAATTACTCACAATATACGATTGAATATTATCAACATGATATTAGTGAATTTGCTGAAATAATGAAAGAACAAGGAATAACAGAACTAAAAGATGTTAAGTACAGTGATGTAAGGCTGTTCCTTACTACACTGTTTGAAAGAAAGCTGGCTAGGAAATCGGTTGCCCGAAAAATTTCTAGCCTTAGAAGTTTGTATAAATTTCTACTTAGAGAAAAACTAGTCACGGAAAATCCCTTTAGTCATATCTCGATACCCAAAATTGAAAAGCGTTTACCAGATTTTTTTTATGAGGAAGAAATGTCTAACCTTTTCAAAGCATGCGAAGGTACAGAGCCTATTGATTTAAGAAATAAAGCAATCTTAGAACTTCTTTATGCAACCGGTATACGAGTTAGTGAATGCAGCCAATTACGTTTAAGTGAAGTTGATTTATTTTTATCAACGATTCTTGTACATGGTAAGGGGAAAAAGGATCGTTATGTTCCTTTTGGCAGTTTTGCGCATGATGCCCTAGAACGATACATAAAAGATGGTAGGAACAAACTTATAACTAAGCAATCTTCACATGACTATGTGTTTGTCAACTATCGTGGTGGCCCATTAACTACTCGAGGGATAAGGGTAATCTTAGATAAGATTATTGAGAAATCTTCTCTAAGTGGAACCATTCACCCACATATGTTAAGACATACATTTGCAACTCATTTATTGAATAACGGTGCCGATATGAGAACCGTTCAAGAATTACTAGGTCATGCTTTTTTATCTTCGACTCAAATTTATACTCATGTAACAAATGAATATCTTAAGAAAACTTATATGACACATCATCCTAGGGCATAACCCAAAAAGGAGGAATTTAAATGTCTCAATTTCAATTTCATGCGACTACTATTTTTGCCGTTCAACATAAAGGTAAATGTGCAATGGCTGGAGATGGACAGGTGACTTTTGGTAATGCGGTTGTGATGAAACACACAGCGAGAAAAGTCAGAAAGCTTTTTAATGGTAGAGTGTTGGCTGGTTTTGCGGGTTCGGTTGCAGATGCTTTTACGTTATTTGAGATGTTTGAGGGCAAGCTAGAAGAGTTTAATGGAAACTTACAAAGAGCCGCTGTTGAACTTGCTAAACAATGGAGAAGCGATAAGGTTTTAAGAAGACTTGAAGCTATGCTTATTGTTATGAACAAAGAAAATATTCTACTAATTTCAGGTACCGGTGAAGTTATTGAACCAGATGATGGGATACTGGCAATCGGCTCAGGTGGAAATTACGCTTTATCAGCGGGTAGATCGTTGAAGAAATATGCGGGAGACCATTTAGAAGCTAGAGAAATTGCAAAGGCATCATTAGAAGTTGCTGCTGAAATTTGTGTATATACAAACGACAATATCATTGTTGAAGAGCTGTAGGGAGGGAAAAATATGACGATTAAAGAGAATAATCTAACTCCAAGACAGATTGTAGAACGATTAGATCAATATATTATTGGGCAAAAGGATGCTAAAAAAGCAGTTGCTGTAGCACTAAGAAACCGTTACCGTCGAAGCCTGCTTGATGAAAAACTTAGAGACGAAATTAGTCCTAAGAATATTTTAATGATTGGTCCAACAGGTGTAGGTAAAACAGAAATTGCCCGTCGTATGGCTAAAATTGTAAGCGCACCATTTGTAAAAGTAGAGGCAACAAAGTTTACTGAAGTTGGTTACGTAGGTCGAGACGTTGAATCGATGATTAGGGATCTAGTTGAAACATCTGTACGACTAGTGAAAGAAGAAAAAATGCAGCATGTTAAAGGTAGAGCGGAAGAAAGTGCAAATAGACGTCTTGTGGATTTACTCGTTCCTTCTACTAAAAAATCAACCAACTATAAGAATCCTTTAGAAATGCTTTTTGGTGGCGGTGCTCAACAAGAGCAAACAACTGACAATACAGAAGATCTAAATCTGTATGAGAAACGAAAAGTAGTCGCAGGTAAATTAGCATTAGGTGAGTTGGAAAACGAACTGGTTACCGTTGAGGTCGAGGAACAACAGCCATCTATGTTCGATATGCTGCAAGGTTCTGGAATGGAACAAATGGGAATGAATTTCCAAGATGCTTTAAGTGGTTTAATGCCAAAAAAACAGAAGAAGCGTAAGCTAACTGTTCGTGAAGCTAGAAAAATCTTAACTAATGAGGAAGCTCAGAAGTTAATTGATATGGATGAAGTTACTCAAGAGGCAGTTTTTAGAGCAGAACAAACAGGTATTATTTTTATCGATGAAATAGATAAGATTGCTAGTAAAAATAATAGCGGATCTTCAGCTGATGTATCCCGTGAAGGTGTACAACGTGATATTCTTCCTGTAGTTGAAGGTTCAACAGTTGTCACTAAGTACGGCTCCGTGAAGACAGATCATATCTTATTTATTGCAGCTGGTGCTTTCCACATTGCAAAGCCATCTGATTTAATTCCAGAGCTACAAGGAAGATTTCCAATTCGTGTAGAATTAACGAAATTAACCGTAGAAGACTTCTTCAAGATCTTAGTAGAGCCTGATAATGCATTAATTAAACAATATCAAGCATTATTGGAAACAGAAGGTATACAAATTGAATTTTCTGACGATGCTATTCGTAAACTAGCTGAAGTAGCATTTGAAGTAAATCAAAACACAGATAATATAGGTGCTAGAAGACTTCATACTATATTAGAAAAATTATTAGAAGATCTATCTTTTGAAGCTCCAGATATCACAATGGAAAAAATAGCTATTACTCCTCAGTATGTAGAAGAGAAATTAGGAGTTATTTCTAAAAATAAAGATTTGAGTCAGTTTATTTTATAAGATGAACTTTTTATTTCTGGTAATATCCAGATGTATTGGGGAAACAGATAAGAGGACTTAAATCAACAATTCAGACAAACAGACCAAATAGAAAAAACACTATTAATCACAGTAAGGGTTATAGCAAAATAGGAGGAAGAACAATGGATTTATTATCAAAAACTAGAAGGATTAATGCACTTTTACAAAAAGCTGCAGGAAAACCAGTTAACTTTAAAGAAATGTCAGAAACGTTAAGTGGAGTTATTGAAGCTAACATTTTTATCGTAAGTCGTCGAGGAAAGTTATTAGGCTTTGCTATTAACCAACAAATCGAGAACGAGCGTATGAAAAAAATGTTAGAAGACCGCCAGTTCCCTGAAGAGTACACAAATAACTTATTTAATATTAAAGAAACTTCACCAAACTTAGATGTTGAAAGTGAATATACTGCTTTCCCTGTAGAGAACAAAGACTTGTTTAAAAGCGGTTTAACAACGATTGTTCCCATTATCGGTGGTGGAGAACGTTTAGGGACATTAATCTTAGCGAGATTACAAGAGCAGTTCCATGATGATGATTTAATTTTAGGAGAGTATGGTGCTACTGTAGTAGGTATGGAAATTCTTCGTGAAAAAGCTGAAGAAATTGAAGAGGAAGCACGTAGTAAAGCTGTTGTTCAAATGGCCATTAGTTCACTTTCATACAGTGAGCTAGAAGCAATCGAACACATTTTCGAAGAGTTAAGTGGCAATGAAGGATTATTAGTTGCTTCTAAGATTGCTGACCGTGTGGGTATCACAAGATCTGTTATCGTTAATGCACTACGTAAACTTGAAAGTGCTGGTGTAATTGAATCTCGTTCATTAGGAATGAAAGGAACATACATTAAAGTACTAAACGATAAATTCTTATTTGAATTAGAGAAACTAAAGTCAAACTAAAAAATACAAGGAATCCCACTAGTTTTTAAGCTAGTGGGATTTTTAATTATATATGTGAGTTGAAACACAGTATTAAAAATCCTTTCCAAATATAATATTTAAAGGATTGTTCATCGGCATTTTAGATCAGTATAAAATAGTATAACAATTGTTACAACTATGTAACAGAGTGATGTGAACAATTTTCGACATTTGGATAAAAAATGGATTTACAAATTAGTAAGAATCACGTATATTATTTTAGGTAGTTCAACCATTTTACTTTATTTGGTACCTTATACCTAGGTGCGTATATGCTTGATATAAAAATTATGAACGCAATATGCAGATATAACTCTAACTTTTTATAGGTAAAAAGTAATGGTCTGACCAGAAATTCTAAAATAGGACTTAACTACCAATGTTTTTAACTTAAATTACATAGACAGATTATTGCATATTCATTACAATAAGGATTAAGATTACAAATTCTAACGGGAAATTACAAAAATCAACAAAAAGTAACATTTTCACTATGGATTTATTAATTAACTGAGGTGATTTTTTTGAAGTTATTTTCAAATACCATTTCAACGTTAGAGAGTGCGTTGAACTATTCCTCTACAAAACAAAAGGTCATCTCACAAAATATATCAAATGTGGATACACCTAACTATAAAGCAAAAGATGTGTCCTTTAAGACGGCTTTTGAATCTGCATTAAATACTACAATTGCAGCGAACAAGACTGACCAAAGACATTATGATTTTAAGGGTATCAGTCAAAGACGTCCTGGGATAACGATTAGGAAAGATACTGCTTATAACCATAATGGAAATAATGTAGATTTAGATAAAGAGATGTCAGATTTAGCAACAAACCAAATCTATTACAATGCAGTAATTGAACGAATTAGTGGTAAATTTAATACTTTACAAACAGTAATTAGAGGAGGTAAGTAAACTTGACAATCTTTCACAGTATAAATAATTCAGCAAGTGCGCTTACTGCTCAGAGACTAAGGATGGATGTCATATCTTCTAATATGTCCAATGTTGATTCAACTAGAGCAAAGTTAGTAAATGGAGAGTGGCAACCATATAGAAGAAAGACGGTAGTTCTACAGCCAAAAGAAGGTTCTTTTTCTAATTTCTTAAATGTTGCCATGAATCGTCAGGATGGAGTGGCTGGCAACGGTGTAAAAGTGTCGAGAGTCGTAGAAGATGAGACGCCTTTTAAACTCGTATTTGATCCAGAGCATCCAGATGCAGATGAAAATGGGTATGTGGAGCTACCTAATGTAGACCCATTAAGAGAAATGGTAGACCTTATAAGTGCAACAAGATCATATGAAGCCAATGTTACAGTACTAAATGCATCAAAAGGAATGTTGATGAAAGCACTTGAAATTGGTAAGTAAAGGGGAGCACATACGTGAATAAGATTTCAATTCCAGCGGCATCTCAGATTTTTCAAAGTAATAATACGAAAATAATGCCTTCTTCTACACCTTACGAAGCACAAAAGAGCTTTGCGTCCGTATTAAAAAATTCTATTGAAAAAGTTAATGATGCACAATTTCAGTCTGACCAATTAACGAATAAACTAGCTAAGGGTGGTAATGTTGACTTGCATGAAGTCATGATTGCGAGCCAGAAAGCAAGTGTTACATTACAGGCTACTATAGAGATCAGAAATAAAGTAATTGAAGCCTACCAAGAAGTAATGAGAATGCAAGTTTAATAAATCGAAGTTGTTAAATGGTGCTGGTTATTAGCTGCCGACAACTAGACAGAATAACCGGGGGATTGTGATGAAAGAAACGCTTCAGAAATATTTGACTAACATAAAAGAATATTGGAGTAGCCGTACCAAAAAACAAAGAATTGTGTTTTTTGGTGCACTTGTATTCTTTTTGATTATGATATCGGTGGCTACATTATTAGCTTCTAGAACTAATTTAGTTCCTCTATATAGTAATCTTTCACCTGCTGAAACGGGAACAATTAAAGAAGCATTAGATGCAAGGGGTATCCAGTCAGAAATAGCTCCAGGAGGAACTTCTATTTCAGTGCCGGAAGAAGTTGTAGACAGCTTGAAAGTTGAATTGGCAGCTGAGGGATTACCAAAATCCGGGAGCATAGATTACTCTTTCTTTAGCCAAAATGCTGGAATAGGGATGACTGAAAATGAATTCAATGTTCTAAAATTAGATGCTATGCAAACCGAAATAGCAGAACTAATGAAGGGGATAGATGGTATTAATGACGCTAAGGTTATGATTAATCTTCCTGAAAAGGGAATTTTCGTGACCGATGTAGAGGAGGCAGCTTCTGCATCTATCGTTCTTAATACGAAGCCTGGCTACCAATTTGAAGAGAATCAAATAAAAGCATTGTATCACCTTGTGTCTAAGAGTGTTCCTAACCTTCCTACTGATAATATCGTCATTACTAATCAGTTTTTTGAGTACTTTGATTTAAAAAATAATGAAAAAAATTATACGGGTTCCACTTTTGCTGCTCAACATGAAATAAAAAAGCAAATTGAGCGTGATGTACAACGTCAAGTTCAAAGTATGTTAGGGACTTTAATGGGCCAAGAAAAAGTGGTTGTTGCTGTAACTGCTGATATAGATTTTACTCAAGAAAATCGTGAAGAAAATTTAGTATCGCCTGTGGATGAAGAAAACCTTGAGGGTATTGCTATTAGTGCTCAAAAGATTACAGAAACCTTTACTGGAAATGGTGCGCAAGCAGGAGGAGTACCACAAGGGGAAGATCCAGCAGATTCATTAGGTGCAAGTTACTTAGAAGGAAGTGCTGGAAACGGGGATTATGAACGTATTGAAGAGACGATTAATAATGAAGTTAATAAAATCAGAAAAGAAATTGTAGAGAGTCCATATAAAGTAAGAGATCTTGGTATTCAAGTTATGGTCGAGCCTCCAGTTGCAGATGATCCGAACTCTTTACCACAAGAGAGAGTAGACGACATAACAAAAATGCTTTCTGCGATCGTTCGAACAACGATTGACAAAAATGTGGGACAAGAGCAATTAACTGAAGAAAGTATTCAAGAAAAAATTGTAGTTTCTGTCCAACCATTCAACGGAAAAGTTGAGTTCAACCAAGAACCAAAATCAGTTTTGCCATGGTGGGCATATGTTGTTGGCGGTGTGTTATTAGCTATTATTGCTCTATTAATCTACTTATTCCTACGTGCACGTAAGAAGCAAGAAAAAGAGCAAGAAGAGTTATTAATGATGGAAGAAGCAGCTGCTATTGAGGTACCAGATGTAAATGAAGAGCAAGAAACAGAAAGTTCATTACGTAGAAAACAACTAGAGAAAATGGCTAAAGAGAAACCAGAAGATTTTGCGAAGCTTCTTAGAACTTGGATTGCTGAAGACTAAGGGAGGTATGAAAGATGGCAAAAAAAGATCAAAAAGAGTTAACTGGGAAACAGAAGGCCGCCATTCTTCTTATTTCGCTTGGTCCAGATGTTTCTGCATCTGTGTATAAGCATTTAAGTGAAGAGGAAATTGAAAAGTTAACATTAGAAATATCAAGCGTTAAAAAAGTAGATTCAAGTGCAAAAGAAAGTATAGTAGAAGAATTTCATAGCATAGCATTGGCTCAAGACTATATCACTCAAGGTGGTATTGGATATGCTAAAACTGTTCTCGAAAAGGCACTTGGAGCAGACCAAGCTGCTATTATCATTAACCGCTTAACATCTTCTTTACAGGTAAGACCGTTTGATTTTGCAAGAAAAGCTGATCCAGCTCAAATTTTAAACTTTATTCAGAATGAACATCCGCAAACCATTGCTCTAATTCTCTCATATTTAGATGCGACGCAGGCCGGGCAGATTTTATCAGAATTACCTCAAGAGATGCAGGCTGATATTGCTAGAAGGATTGCTGTCATGGATAGTACATCACCAGAAATAATCAACGAGGTTGAACAGATACTTGAGAGAAAATTATCATCTACTGTTACTCAAGATTACACTCAAACTGGTGGAGTTGAAGCGGTAGTTGAAGTGTTAAATGGTGTAGATAGAGCAACTGAACGCACAATTTTAGATGCATTAGAAATCCAAGATCCTGAATTAGCAGAAGAAATTAAAAAGAGAATGTTTGTATTCGAGGATATTGTCACCCTTGACAATCGTGCGATTCAACGCATTATCCGTGATTGTGAAAATGAGGATCTTATGCTGTCACTTAAAGTTTCAAGTGACGAGGTTAAAGATATTGTGTTTAAAAATATGTCAAGTCGAATGGTTGAAACCTTTAAGGATGAAATGGAGTTCATGGGTCCAGTTCGACTTCGTGACGTAGAGGAAGCACAATCTAGAATTGTGGCAATTATTCGTAGATTAGAAGAATCTGGTGAAATCGTCGTAGCACGTGGCGGAGGAGATGATATCATTGTCTAGACTGATAAAGTCACAGTGGGCACCTCCAAGCGGGCAACAAAAAAATAAAGTTATTTCTATTAAAGTATTGAAACAAAATGAAGAACTTCCAGAGCCACAACCAATCCTGTCATTAGGAATGGAAGAGAGAGAGCAAATTATTGAAGAAGCCAAAAGTGAAGCTCAGCTTATTATCAACGAAGCCAAGCACCATTCGGATATGCTCTACCAACAGTTAGCTGAGGAAAAGATGGCTTGGGATGAAGAAAAAGTCATATTAACTAATCAAGCTAAGGAAATGGGTTTTGAAGAAGGATTTGCTCAAGGTCAACAAGTTGGATATGAAGAATTCAAAGAACAAATTGAGCAGGCCAAGCAAGTAGTTGAAGCTTCAAAGCAAGACTATATAGATAAAATTGAATCTTCTGAGAGTGAGATTTTACGTCTTGGCTTAAAAGTGGCTGAACGAATACTTGGCGACAAAATTAGCGGAAAACCTGAACAATTTCTCTCTATTGTAAAGCGTGCCTTAAAAGAGGCAAGAGAATATAGAGAAGTGCAATTACATGTTAATCCTATTCACTTCGGCTTTCTTTTATCACAAAAAGAGGATTTAGTGAAAATATTTCCTAAAGAAACTGAGTTGTATATTTATCCAGATGATGAATTACTTGAAAGCAGTTGTATTATTGAATCTGCCAATGGAAGAATTGATGCAAGTGTCGATCAACAACTAGAAGAAATCAGAAGAAAACTGTTTGAACTATTGGAGAGTGAATAACATGAATGTTATTGACCTAATGCACGAAATAGATCAAATCGACACTTATAAGAGATTTGGAAGAATTAAGCGGGTAGTCGGACTAATGATTGAGTCCCAAGGGCCTGAAAGTTCCATTGGTGACGTTTGCTATATTCATGTAGGTAGCAAACAGAAAAGAAAAATCCTTGCTGAGGTAGTTGGGTTTAAGGATGAAAATATTATCTTAATGCCCTATACAACGATAAGTGATATTTCACCAGGAAGCTTAGTCGAAGCAACACTAAAACCATTGGAAGTAAAAGTAGGACCTGGTCTAATAGGTAGTGTGGTTGACTCATTGGGACAACCGCTCGATGGAAGTCAACTTCCTAAAGGATTATCGCCAGTTTTAACAGACCAACAGCCTCCAAACCCGATGAGTCGTCCCCCTGTTTCAGAGCCAATGGAAGTTGGCGTTAGGATGATAGATAGCTTATTAACTGTCGGTAAAGGTCAAAGGGTCGGAATTTTCGCAGGAAGTGGTGTGGGGAAAAGTACACTTCTAGGTATGATTGCTCGAAATACTATCGCTGATTTAAATGTAATCGCACTAGTTGGAGAACGTGGTAGAGAGGTTCGAGAGTTTATTGAAAAAGACCTTGGTCCCGAAGGATTAGCTCGCTCAATTGTCGTAGTAGCAACATCTGATCAACCAGCGCTAATGAGGATTAAAGGGGCTTTTACAGCAACTGCCATTGCAGAGTATTTTCGTGATAAAGGTCTAGACGTCATGTTAATGATGGATTCGGTAACCCGGGTTGCTATGGCACAGCGTGAGGTAGGACTAGCCATTGGTGAACCTCCAACAACTAAAGGATATACACCTTCTGTTTTTGCTCAGTTACCTAAATTACTAGAACGCACAGGTACTAATATGCAAGGTTCAATAACGGCGTTTTATACGGTTTTAGTAGATGGAGATGATATGAATGAGCCGATTGCTGACACCGTTAGAGGAATTTTAGATGGGCACTTTGTTTTAGATCGTAACCTTGCAAACAAAGGACAATACCCAGCTGTTAACGTGTTAAAAAGTATAAGTCGGATCATGAATAATATCGTCCCAGAAGGCCATAGAAAATCTGCTGAAAAACTTAGGAACCTTTTAAGTGTTTATATGAACTCGGAAGATTTAATAAATATTGGTGCATATAAAAAGGGATCGTCATATGAAATTGATGAAGCCATCAGACAATTTCCCAATATCATTAGCTTTTTAAAACAAGAAACTCACGAAAAAGTTTCTATGGAAGAAAGTAGACAAACTTTGTATTCATTAATAGAAGGTGACTAATTTTATGGGATATGCATTTAAGTTCAATAAAATTCTTTCTCTAAAAGAGAGGGAAAAGGACGAAGCATTCAGCACTTATAATGATTCGGTTAAAAAGTTTGAAGACGTCGCCCAGAAACTATATGAGCTTTTAAAAAAGAAAGAAGACTTAGAACTCTATCAATCAACTAAATTAACTAACGGTTTGTCCGTCCAAGAAATTAGGCATCATCAGCAATTTATCGGTAACCTAGAAAAAACAATTGAACATCAACAAAAAATGGTAATCAATGCAAGAAACCGGATGAGCTATTTTCAAGAAAAGTTAATGGAAAAAAATATTGAGGTAAAAAAATACGAAAAAATTCGCGAAAAAGATTCGATACAGTTCCTTGAGGCAGTTAAAAGCCTTGAAGGGAAACAAATGGATGATATCTCGATTCAACTTTTTGTGAACCGAGGAAGTTAGGTGATTAAATGGCAAACGTAATAGAAGAACAAGAACAAACAGAAAAAAAATTCAATAAATTTCAATGGTTTTTATTCGTCGTATTGATTCCGCTATTATTTGCTATTACGTTAGGTTTAATCGTTGCGACTGTAGCAGGAATAAATGTGTTCGAAACCTCAAAAGAGTATGGTCAAAAACTCCCTTTTGTTTCTTCTTTATTTAAAGAAGAAGAGGTCAAATCGGTAGAGGAGTTTGAAAAAAATATCATTAGTTTGGAAGCCCAGATTAAAGACCGGGAAGCGAAAATAGAACAACTAGAATTAGAAATAGACGGGAAAGTAAAAGAAGTTGAACGGGGTAAATTGGAGAAAGAACAGCTTCAAATCCAAATCGATGAATTACTGTCCATACAGGAAGAAAATAAACGAGCCTTCAAAGATATCGTCAAAACCTATGAGACCATGTCAGCTAAAAAAGCAGCTCCTATTATTGCTGAAATGACAGACAAAGAGGCCTTAAAGATTTTATCGAATTTAAAGGCTGATACACTTGCTTCCGTTTTAGAAAACATGGATGCAGCAAAAGCGGCTAAATATACGGAAAAATTGACAAATGAAGAATAAATAAATGCCATTTAAAGGAGGTGAAAACATTGAACATTGGTAACTTAGGTGCGATAAATACGATGATTTCTTCTGGGAGTAAAGGATTACCTAGTGAGGGTGGCAATGGTTTTTCTCAACTACTAGGTTCAATAATAGGCGAGTCTCCTGCTGCTGAAGGTGGTATAAACTCTTCATTAACTCTCCAGCTTACAGAAGAAGAAATTTCTGAGCTTATGGATTTCTTAAAGGTAGAAGACCTACTTGAATTAGAAGATGGTTATAAACTTTTGGATCAAGTATTATCTGGTAATCAATCGGATATTTTAGAAATTGTAAGTAGCTACTTAGGTCTAGAAAACAAGTATGATGTAGAAGAGTTTCAAAATCTAATAGAAAAGATGAGGGCGCTCATACAACAGCCAGCGATTAGTATAAACCAATTGTTAAGTAATGATTTTACCGATATTGCTAAAGCAATTAAGCTAATCGATTTACTTTCAAAACATCAGAGTTCTTCGGATGGGAAGTCCGAACTTAAAGAATTATTATCTGATCTAACTAGTAAGTTAGAGCTATTACAGAAGGGGCATAAACAGTTATCAAGATATGAATTTTTGCATAAAACATTCAGTGACCTTGTCTCGAGTGTTAATAGTCAAATTTCTGATGAAGGTAATATAAAAGACTCTAATATACAACAATCAAAGTTAGAGTTACTAAATGGTGTACTACATCTGCCGCAGTTCTCTAAAGCAGAGCAAATAAAAATGATGTTAAGTTCAAATGGAAAACCAATTTCAACTGAGCAATTAATTAAGCAGTTTGAGAGTATTTTAGCAAAAAGCCAATTCTCTAATCTAAATGGCACACAAAAGTTATTAATAAAATTAAATCCTGAGCATTTAGGATCACTAAGAATTGAATTAATCCAGAGAGAATCAATGCTTGTTGCTAAAATATTGACAACCACTGTTACTGCAAAGGATGTAATGGAATCCCAATTGAATGGGTTAAGACAGGCATTTCAATCACAGAATATTCAAGTTGAAAGAATTGAAATATCACACCAGATGTCACAACAAGAGCGTTTCTTAAATAGAGATGGAGGACAAGGTCAACAACATCAATCAGAGGAACAAAAAAAGCATAACGATAAACAGAATAATGACCAAGACTTTAATATTTCCTTTGGGGAAGCACTTATTAATACAGAAATTTAGGTGATGAATGTGACAAATACAATTAATCCATCTTTATACTTATCCAATTTTCAAAAAGAGAGAAAAACAGGGTCAGATATTTTGGGGAAAGATGACTTCTTAAAAATCTTAATGACCCAACTTCAAAATCAAGATCCTTTAAATCCAATGCAGGATAAGGAATTCATTGCCCAAATGGCACAATTCACTAGCCTAGAGCAGATTACAAATATGGGGAAATCAATTGACAAGTTTGTAGCGGTTCAAGAACAAAGTAAATTAATTTCTTATAATCAATTTGTTGGGAAAGAGATAACATGGCATAAAATAACTGAGTCAAACAATCCTAATGAACCAGAAACAATCGTTGAAGGAACAGGAAAGGTTAAGTCCATTCAATTCAAAGACAATACTGTGTTGTTAATCCTTGAAGATGGTACTAAGCTTGAACCAGCAAATATATCTCAAATCAACGAATTGTCTAAAGATAATAATATGCTTCAGGCAAGTATGTTAATAGGTAAGAGAGTCACATTCCTTAATGACCAAAAAGAAGAAAAAAACGCAATTGTGAAATCTGTTTCATTTAAGGATGGAAAAACTTTATTTGAATTAGGTGATGAAACAAATTCAAAGATTATATCCTCACAAATTACTAAAATATCAGATAATTAAAGGGAGTGATTGATTGGTTAAACCCGTTTTTCATTCGGTACAATCACAAACTGTAAATACTCAAAAAATACGACCAATAAAACCTGATAGATTAAATAAACCATCTTTCGGTATGCATTTTCAAAACGCAATTCACTCGAATAACAAATTAGTTGTGAGCAAACACGCGAAAGAAAGATTAGGTCAAAGAGGAATTGATATTAATAACGAAAGTTGGAAAAGAATTGAGGAGAAAATTCACGAAGCGAAAAAAATGGGTGTTAAAGAATCACTTGTTTTACTAAAAGATGTTGCTTTAATTGTTAGTGCAAAAAACAATACAGTGATTACAGCAATGAACAGGGAAGAGGCTTCATCTCAGATTTTCACAAATATTAATGGTACAATTATTTTAGAATAAGGGCTGGACCTATATAGGAAGCCGAAGCTGCGGATAGATAGAAGCAGCTTATCTGAAAGGAGAAATGTTTAATGTTACGTTCGATGTTTTCGGGTATTAGCGGGATGAAAAACTTTCAAACAAAATTAGACGTAATTGGTAATAACATTGCAAACGTAAATACTGCTGGTTTCAAAAAAGGCCGTGTGACCTTTAAAGACTCTATGAATCAGATGGTTGCTGGTGCTAGTGCAGCTACTGAAAACCGTGGGGGCAAAAACGCTATGCAAGTTGGACTAGGTTCAACACTTGCAACTATTGATACAATTCATACAGGGTCTAGTTTACAAACAACTAACCGCCCTCTAGATTTAGGGATTGATGGGGATGGATATTTTGTTGTCAAGCAAGGTGATGCACAATTCTATACAAGAGCAGGAAACTTCTATTTAGATGATTATGGGACTCTAGTGACAGCAGATGGTCTAAAAGTACAGGCATATAAGTATGCTGCAGATGGAAAGACATTAACAAATACTTATGGGGATGTGGCTGTTAATGTGAATGCTGTATTACCTCCTGTAACTACTAAAACAGTTATGGTTTCTGAGAACCTTGCTGCAAATGCTAATGGAGGGACTACCTTTAAACAAACTATAAGAGTTATTGATAAGGATGGTAACCCTCAATCAGTTGATATTACATTTAAAAAGCATGGAACAACTACAAATTTGTGGAATGTCTTTGTAAACACTGACCCTGATGCTTCACCTACTCCTGCTAGTCTTGCTCTTACTTTTAATGCTAACGGTACTTTAGCTACACAAACTCCTGATAAAAATACTAACTTTACAGTGGATGTGTTAGGTAACGGTGCTGGTACTGATGATTTACCCATAAAGTTTGATTTTTCTAGTATAACCCAACTAAATGGTTCTACTACTGCATTAGTAAAACCTGACGGAAACACAGAAGGTAAACTTGAGAGCTTTAGTGTAGGTATGAGTGGGGATATTAGTGGTATATACTCAAATGGACAAATATTAACTTTAGGTCGTCTTGCACTAGCCAAATTCAGTAATAGTTCTGGATTACTTAAAAGTGGAAATAACACTTTTCAAGAGTCTATTAACTCTGGTGCCGCTAATATTGGTGCCGCCGGAGACGGTAGAGGTGTAATTGCATCTGGTACACTAGAAATGTCCAACGTAGACCTATCAGAAGAATTCACAGAAATGATAACAGCTCAACGTGGTTTCCAAGCAAACACTCGTATCATCACAACATCTGATGAGATTTTACAAGAGTTAGTAAACTTAAAACGATAGGTTAAGGGAGGGACAGGGCTAAATTAGCATTTAGCCCTGATAAGAACATTGATTAAAGTGACTCGATTAAATGGTAAAAGCTTCATGTTGAATGCTATCTATATAGAAGCGATTGAATCCTTTCCTGACACGACCATCACACTTACAAATGGAAGAAAGTATTTTGTAAGGGAGACAGAGGACCAAGTATATGAGCTTATTAAAAGCTTCTATCAATCTGTTAACCTTCTAGGACATCCACAGTTGGAGGATATTGATGATGAAAAAGAATAAGCTGTTAATGATTATGTTAATATTGCTTGTTGCTATAACTCTCGTTGGAGCTGTTGCACTAGTGGTTGTGTTAAAGGTCACTGGAGAGGAAAAGGAACCTACAATTGATGAAGTGCTGAAGTCATCTGTAGATGTACCACAAATTACGACTAACTTAGCAGACGATGAACTAATTCGTATTTCTTTTAAAATTCAAACAGATAGTAAGAAGTCTGCAGAAGAATTAACAAAAAGAGATTTCCAAGTGAAAAACGTCATTATTCTTGAGTTGTCTGAGAAAAAATCAGAGGATCTACAAGGTAAAGAAGCACAGCTGAAGTTTGAAGAAGAATTGAAAAATAAAATTACCACTCTAATGCAAGAAGGTAAAGTAGTGAAAGTTTATATTACAGAAGCCCTCCTCCAATAGAATACAGCTAAAATTAGAAGTCACTACCATAGGAGGTGAGGATACATGTCTGGAGAGGTTTTATCACAAAGTGAAATAGATGCTCTGTTGTCGGCTTTATCAACAGGTGAAATGGATGCCGATGAACTGAAAAAAGAACAATCCGAGAAAAAGGTAAAGACTTATGACTTTAAACGAGCTTTACGTTTTTCTAAGGACCAAATTAGAAGTTTAACACGTATACATGAAAACTTTGCTAGATTACTGACTACTTTTTTCTCAGCACAATTACGAACGTATGTGCAAATTTCCGTAGCATCTGCCGATCAAATTCCTTATGAAGAATTTATTCGGTCTATCCCAAAAATGACCGTATTAAATGTTTTTGAAGTACCACCATTAGATGGAAGGATACTAATGGAGGTTAACCCAAACATTGCATATGCCATGATGGATCGGATGCTAGGAGGTAAAGGTGCTAGTATTAATAAGGTTGAAAATCTAACCGAAATCGAAACGAGGATTATGTCTAACACATTTGAACGTTCCTTCGAACATTTGCGTGAGGCATGGTCGACCATCGCGGACATTGATCCTATGTTGTCTGACTTTGAAGTAAATCCTCAGTTTTTACAGATGGTCTCTCCTAACGAGACAGTAGTAGTCATTTCTTTAAACACTACTATTGGAGAAACGACAGGTATGATTAATATCTGTATTCCACATGTGGTCCTTGAACCAATTATACCTAAGCTTTCTGTCCATTACTGGATGCAGACGGATAAGAAAGAAAGGAAGCCAGAGGAAATCGCGGTGCTGGAGAAGAGGATTCAAAGTGCGACCATACCAGTCTCGGTTGAACTTGGGACTGCAGATATATCAGTTAATGATTTCTTAATGCTTGATGTAGGGGATGTTATTGAGCTTAACCAGCAAATCGACCAGCCACTATTAATGAAAATTGGCGATATCCCTAAATTCTTAGGACAACCAGGAAAATTAAACAAGAAAATTGCCATACAAGTTTTGGATACGTTGAAGGGAGGCGACGACGATGGTGAGTGATGACATGCTTTCTCAAGATGAAATAGATGCTCTATTAAGAGGAACAGATGACGATGACTTTGATAGCCAAGTAGAAGAAATAAATGTAGAAGATTATTTATCGTCAATGGAGCAGGATGCTTTGGGAGAGATAGGTAATATTTCTTTTGGTAGCTCTGCAACCGCGCTTTCTACATTATTAAATCAAAAGGTTGATATTACAACACCGACTGTTAGTGTTTTGCCTAAGGATAAACTAGGGGATGAATTTCCACAGCCCTATGTTGCTATACAAGTTAGCTATACAGAAGGATTTTCTGGTACCAATCTTTTAGTGATAAAACAGACAGACGCAGCTATCATTGCTGATTTAATGTTAGGTGGGGACGGTCTAAATCCAGCAGATTTAATGGGTGAGATTCAGCTAAGTGCCGTACAGGAAGCCATGAATCAAATGATGGGTTCTTCGGCAACTTCCATGTCGACAATCTTTAGTAAAAAAGTAGACATTTCACCCCCGTCCATTGATTTATTAGATGTTCAACAAGGAGAAGGTACAGAAAGAATTCCTGGAGAGGATATGCTAGTTAAAGTATCCTTCCGCTTAAAGGTTGGAGAGTTAATTGATTCTAATATTATGCAGCTTCTACCTTTAAATTTCGCTAAAAGTTTAGTAAACGAATTATTAAATCCAGGAAGTTCTAGTCAAAATGACATGGGTCAAAAGAAGGAAACGGAGCCAGTTACTCCGAATGATATAGGTAGTAATGTACCGGAGTTTACTCCGCAACCAAATCCTACTGACTATCAACAACCAAATATGGGACAACCTGTGTACCCATCATTCGACAACCAACCTATGAATCAAGGAAACTGGCAACAACAACCACCTCAAGGCTATCCAATGCAAAATCAAGGATACCAAATGCCGCCTCAAGGCACGGGGTATCAAATGGCACCACAACATTTTGGGTCGCCATATCCAGGAGTTGCACAGCCGAATGTTCAACCTGCAGTGTTCTCAAGTTTTGAGCAACATCAACTTCAGGAATCGGAGTCTAAGAACCTAAATATGTTACTTGATATTCCTTTACAAGTGACTGTTGAGCTTGGGAGAACAAAACGTTCTGTTAAGGAAATCTTAGAGTTATCAGCGGGATCAATTATAGAACTCGATAAGCTCGCTGGTGAACCTGTTGACATCTTAGTCAATAACCGATTAATTGCTAAGGGTGAAGTGGTTGTCATTGATGAGAACTTTGGTGTTCGTGTCACAGACATTATTAGTCAAACGGATCGTATTAAAAAACTTAGATAACACATTTGGGGGTAATAAGTAATGGGACAGAAAATTTTAATCGTAGATGATGCAGCATTTATGCGAATGATGATTAAGGACATTCTTACAAAGAATGGATTCGATGTTGTAGGTGAAGCAGCAGATGGCGTACAAGCTGTTGAAAAATATAAAGAAACTCAACCTGACTTAGTTACAATGGATATTACGATGCCAGAAATGGATGGAATTACAGCTTTGAAGGAAATCAAAAAAATTAACCCAGCTGCAAAAATCATCATGTGTTCTGCAATGGGTCAACAAGCAATGGTTATTGATGCTATCCAAGCAGGAGCTAAGGACTTCATTGTTAAGCCGTTCCAAGCGGATCGCGTAATTGAAGCTATTTCAAAAACTTTAGGCTAATAAACAGTATTTGAGGTGCAGCCCGTTGCAAAGATTACAGCTAATGATAAAGGTGTTGCTTCTTGCTACGATTGCTCTGATAGGCTCCATATCAGGAGCCTCTGCAGAGCAATTAAACAGTGTGAAAGATTGTTATGAACAACCTGAAAAATGTGGAGATACAAAATTATCTCCTCAAACAGATGAGAAACAAGTAAAAAGTGAAACTAGCAATAGTGTGGGGTTAAATGCTTGGGATTTCTTTAAAATGATTTTCGCTACTTTTTTTGTAATTGCTCTTCTTTATTTCATTTTAAAATTTATTAACAAAAAAAGCCGTTCATTTAAGAGTTCTCAATTAGTTGAAAACCTAGGAGGAACGACTTTAGGTGCTAATCGCTCCGTACAGATTGTAAAAGTAGGTAAACGTGTACTTGTGTTGGGTGTAGGTGAGAATATCCAGCTGTTAAAAGAAATTGATGATGAAGAAGAAACGAGTCAAATCATCTCCGACTATAACAGCAAAATAGAGCAGCTTGTACAACCAAGCGATATTGTGACAAAGGTCATCCAAAGAACAAAGAATATGAATCTAGAAAAAAAACAAACAGAAAATAACTCATTTACATCTATGTTAAAAGGACAACTAGAAGAGATTTCAAAAGGTAGAAAAAAGTTATTTGATGAGATGGAGAAGAAAGGGTCAGACGAACGATGAATGAATTTATGGAGTTTTTTAACAATAGTTCTCCAACGAATGTTGCCACATCTGTTAAATTACTATTACTCTTCACCGTCCTTTCCATCGCTCCTAGTATTCTCGTATTAATGACTTGCTTTACAAGAATCGTGATTGTTCTTTCTTTTGTCAGAACGGCGCTTGCTACACAGCAGATGCCTCCTAATCAAGTAATTCTAGGATTAGCCTTATTTTTAAGCTTTTTTATCATGGCTCCAACATTCCAACAAGTAAATGAACAAGCGTTAACACCATTGTTTAATGAAGAGATTAACCTTGAAGAAGCCTATGAACGTGCAGTTATACCTTTTAAGCAATTTATGAGTGCACATACGAGACAGAAGGACTTAGCCTTGTTTCTAGAATATTCAAAAGCAGAACGACCAAAATCTATTGAGGATATTCCTTTAACGGCTCTTGTTCCAGCGTTTGCCATTAGTGAAATTAAAACAGCTTTTCAAATTGGATTTATGATATTCATTCCATTTCTAGTTATTGATATGGTTGTAGCGAGTATCCTTATGTCAATGGGGATGATGATGTTACCACCAGTAATGATTTCATTGCCATTTAAAATTTTACTCTTCGTCTTAGTAGATGGTTGGTATTTAGTTGTAAAGTCTCTACTAGATAGTTTTTAAAGCAGGTGAATGATAATGACTCGAGACGGTGTAATTGCAATAGCAGAACAAGGGATATGGACAGTAATTATAATATGTGGTCCTTTGCTGATACTAGCACTGGTTGTCGGTTTAATTGTTAGTATTTTTCAGGCTACAACTCAGATTCAAGAACAAACACTTGCTTTTGTTCCTAAGATTGTAGCGGTTTTACTTGGGATAGTCGTATTTGGACCATGGATGTTAAACCATATGCTCTCATATGCTTCCGAAATATTTTCTAATTTAACTAGGTATGTAGGCTAAGCATATGCTAGATTTACTTTCAGAGTTTCCTACGTTTTTATTGGTTTTTGTAAGAGTAACATCATTCTTTTTAATGATGCCTCTTTTTTCATATAAATCTATTCCTACTACTCATAAAATTGGGTTTGGTTTCTTTCTAGCTTGGATTATGTTTTATACGATTGATGCACCGGTTCTAGAAATAAACGGTGCATACTTTTTATTAATCATAAAAGAAGCATTAGTTGGTATCATGATTGGTTTTATAGCGTATTTAATTCTGGCAGCTATTCAAATAGCAGGTGGTTTTATTGACTTTCAAATGGGATTTGCAATAGCAAACGTAATTGATCCCCAAACGGGTGCTCAAAGTCCCTTAATGGGTCAATATTTATATACAATCGCTTTATTTTTTTTACTAGTTGTGAACGGACATCATTTAATGATTGATGGAATTTATTATAGCTATCAATTTATTTCGCTGGATCAAGCGTGGATCCCTTTCGGAAAAGAATCAATGATTGAGTATATCCTTAAGGCCTTTAGTTCCATGTTTATGATTGCTTTGCAGATGTCTCTCCCGGTAGTGGGTAGTTTGTTTCTCGTTGATGTAGCATTGGGGATTGTTGCCAGAACGGTACCACAATTAAACGTCTTTGTAGTAGGGCTACCGGTTAAAATTGGTGTGAGTTTTATCGTGTTAATTCTTGTCATGAGTGTCATGATGGTGGTTGTTTCCCAATTATTTGAAACAATGTTAACCACTATGAGAGGTCTAATGACTCTTATTGGAGGTTCTTAACAATGACCTGGGTGAAATTAGATTTACAATTCTTTGCCGGTGAGAAAACGGAAAAAGCAACCCCTAAAAAGCGTCAAGATTCTCGTAAAAAAGGACAAGTGGCAAAAAGTCAGGATGTTAATACGGCAATCGGGTTATTGGCTGTCTTTCTATTTTTATTTTTTGCTGGTGGTTACTTTTTGGAGATTATCTTTTATTTATTTCGTCATTCCTTTCAAGATTATATGAAAATGGAACTGACTGAGCAAAACGTGTTTGTTATTTTTATGGATATATTAAATGAACTGATGTTACTATTAGGACCCATTATGATTGTTGCATTAATAGCTGGTGTAGCAGCTAATTATATGCAGTTTGGTCTTCTATTTTCAACTGAAGCAATTCAACCTAAATTAGAAAAATTAGACCCCATTAAAGGGGCAAAAAGAATTTTTTCCATTCGAGCCATAGTCGAGCTTTTTAAGTCCATTTTAAAGATAAGTTTTGTTGGAGTTGTTGCCTTTTCAATCCTTTGGATTAGAAAAGAAGAGATTTTAATCCTTTCTCAAAAATCTATTTGGGACTCTTTAGCAACGATTGCGAGTATTACTGTTCAAATGGGTTTAATTGCTTCTGCAGCTCTACTATTTTTATCAGCTTTAGACTATTTTTATCAAAAATATGACTACGAAAAAAATCTCCGAATGTCCAAACAAGACATAAAGGATGAACATAAAAACTCAGAAGGGGATCCTCTCATCAAATCAAAGATTAAGCAACGCCAAAGGGAAATGGCAATGAGAAGAATGATGCAAGAGGTTCCCAAAGCCGATGTGGTTATAACGAACCCAACCCATTACGCGATCGTACTCAAATATGACGAAAACAAATCGGATGCACCTTTTGTTGTTGCTAAAGGTGTGGATTTTGTCGCTCAAAAGATTAAATTAATAGCTAAAGAGAATGATGTCATTATGGTTGAAAACAGACCATTGGCAAGAGCTCTTTATAGTCAAGTAGAAATAGGAAACGCCATACCAGAAGAATTTTTTAAAGCAGTAGCAGAAATTCTTGCTTATGTATATAAGACAAAAAGGAAGATTTAAGTATTTTATGGCAAGTTAGGGGAGAAAATCATGTCAGCCAGAGACCTATCTGTATTGCTCAGTGTTATTTTAATTGTTGCAATGCTTATTATTCCATTTCCATCATGGTTATTGAGTGTGTTAATTATAGTCAATATTTCTTTGGCACTACTGGTGCTCTTAACGTCCATGAATATGAATGAACCACTACAATTTTCTATCTTTCCGTCCTTGTTATTATTATTAACACTATTTCGCTTAGGATTGAACGTATCAACTACAAGATCCATACTTTCCAAAGGGGAAGCAGGGGGAGTAGTAGAAACATTTGGAACATTCGTTGTTGGCGGAAATGTAGTAGTCGGATTAGTAGTATTCTTAATCCTCATTATCATTCAGTTTGTTGTAATAACAAAAGGTTCTGAACGTGTCTCTGAGGTAGCGGCTCGTTTTACATTGGATGCTATGCCAGGTAAACAAATGAGTATTGATGCCGATTTAAATGCAGGGATGATATCCGAACATGAAGCTAGAGAACGCCGTGAAAAAGTATCAAAAGAAGCAGACTTTTACGGAGCAATGGATGGTGCCAGTAAATTCGTTAAAGGGGACGCTATTGCGGGTATCATCATTGTTATCATCAACTTAATTTTTGGTATTGTCATTGGAATGACACAGCAAGGTTTAGCTATTGCAGATGCAGCTACAAAATATTCTATGTTAACAGTCGGGGATGGAATCGTTAGTCAAATCCCAGCACTATTAATTTCAACAGCAACAGGGATTGTAGTTACTCGTGCTGCATCAGATGGAAATTTAGGGCAAGATATTACTGCACAGCTCCTTGCCTATCCTAAAATGCTTTATGTAACAGGTGTGACAATCCTATTATTAGGGATATTCACCCCAATTGGTATTTTGTTAACAGGTCCGATTGCAGGATTATTTATTTTCGGTGGTTACATGATGTCTCGGGCTCCAAGTGTGGACAAAGAACAATTACAAGATATAGAAGAAGAAATTCAATCGGATGAAATGAAAAGTCCGGAGAGTGTTGTTAACTTACTAAATGTCGATCCAATCGAGTTTGAATTCGGATATGGTTTAATTCCATTAGCTGATTCCAATCAGGGGGGAGACTTACTGGATCGTATCGTCATGATCAGAAGGCAGCTTGCGATTGAATTGGGGTTAGTGATTCCTGTCGTTCGAATACGAGATAATATTCAGCTACAACCTAATGAATATCGTCTAAAAATAAAAGGGAATGAAATGGCTAGAGGTGAGTTACTTTTAGACCATTATCTTGCCATGAGCCCTGGTATTGAAGACGACTCGATTGAAGGAATCGATACCGTTGAACCTGCATTTGGTCTGCCAGCTAAATGGATAACTGAGGAAATGAAGGAACAAGCTGAAATCTTTGGCTATACAGTTGTCGATCCTCCGTCAGTTGTTTCTACACATATAACAGAGATTATTAAAGGAAATGCACACGAACTATTAGGAAGACAAGAAACGAAACAATTAATAGATCATATAAAAGAAAGCTATCCGATTTTAGTTGAGGAAGTTACTCCTAATCCTCTTTCTGTAGGGGAAGTTCAAAAGGTGTTAGGAAAGCTGTTACGAGAAAATGTCTCTATTAGAAATCTTCCTATTATATTTGAAACATTAGCTGATTTCGGAAAAGTAACATCGGATACTGATGTTTTAACTGAATACGTTAGGCAAGCGCTGGCCAGACAAATTACTAATCAATATAGCTCTGGCGGTGATAGTTTAAAAGTTGTAACGGTGTCAGGAAGGGTAGAGAAAATGATTGCTGAAGGGATCCAACAAACGGAGCATGGCAATTATTTATCACTCGATCCAACCGTTTCACAATCTATTTTAGAGTCATTAGCAGCACATGTAGAGCAGTTATCACTTATGGAGCAAACACCTATTGTTTTATGCTCTCCGGCTGTTCGAATGTATGTCAGACAATTATCAGAACGATATTTTCCGCAAATTCCAATTCTCTCCTATAACGAATTAGAAGCGAACGTGGAAGTACAAAGCGTTGGGGTGGTGAACATTGATTGAAGGTAAAAAAATATATTGCTCCCACAATGTCTGAGGCAATGAACTTGGTTCGAGTAGAACTAGGGAACGATGCAGTTATATTAAATTCAAAGGTAATCCAAACAGGTGGTTTTCTAGGTTTCTTTAAAAAGAGAAGTGTTGAAGTGATAGCAGCGGTGGATCCAACACCTAAAGCTGTACCAAAAGTGAAAGAGAAACAAAAGTTACCACCTGTTAAACAGCCTAAGATTGATTTTATTAAAGAGCCAACAATAGTTGCTGATACAATCAAGCAGAGTAACGTAAATGTTTCCCCTACTTCACTAGATAAATCCTCAACGGATTTATTAAAAGAACTAGCGGATTTAAAGGATTTAGTAAAAAACATTCCGAATACAAATGGTCAAGAATCCGTTCAATTTTTATATCCTGAACCGATACAAAAGATAAATAGACGACTAGCGGACCAAGAAGTTAGTCCTCATATAAAAGATGAATTATTATCTTTACTCTTAGAAAAATGGTATGTAGACGGTGCCAATCATACAGATGAGGTCATAATTGAATGGGCAAAAAATGAATTAAATAACAGATTTTCCCCATACAGTTATGGCGAAATCACTTTTGAGAAAAAGTATGTAAATGTAGTAGGTCCTACGGGAGTGGGAAAAACCACTACTTTAGCAAAAATAGCAGCCGATTGTGCTTTGAAATATAAAAAGAAGGTTGCGCTTATCACCACTGATACGTATCGAATCGGAGCAATTGAACAACTAAAGACTTATGCGAAAATCCTATCCATTCCTCTAGAAGTTTGTTATAACCTTGAAGATTTTAAAAATGCTTGTGATACTTTTAGAGATTTTGATGTTGTGCTAATTGATACAGCTGGTAGAAACTTTCGAAATAAACAATATGTTGAAGATTTAAAAAAGGTTATTAATTATGATGAGGAAATGGAAACTTTGTTAGTACTAGCCTTAACGTCTAAACAAAGGGATATGGAAGACATTTATAAGCAATTTTCTATTATAAAAATTAATAAGTTTATTTTTACCAAAGCAGATGAAACCTCTAACTTTGGTGCAATGGTTAATTTAATTGATAAATATAAAATAGGGGTTGCATATATCACAAATGGACAAGATGTTCCAGATGACATGATGTCTGCTAATAGTGAAATAATTTCGAAATTGATTCTTGGAGTCGAACAACATGAAAGATCAAGCTGAGGCTTTAAGGTTAAAAATGAAAAAGATTGACAGTCAAAAAAACACAAAGACATTAGCAGTGGTAAGCGGTAAAGGTGGAGTGGGGAAATCTAACTTTTCATTGAATTTTTCAATCTCCTTAACAAAAAGAGGACATAAAGTATTGTTATTCGATATGGATGTTGGTATGGGAAACATTGATATCTTAATGGGTAAAACCTCACGATATTCTATTGTCGACTACTTCAATGGCAAAGAGTCGTTGAGGAATATCGTTTCAGAGGGATTGGATGGTCTTCATTATATTGCAGGTGGAGCAGGTTTATCTCAATTAATCAAATTAGAAGATCATACAATTGAAAGATTTTTCGAAGAGTTAGAAGATTTACTTTTTGAATATGAATACGTTATTTTTGATATGGGTGCAGGAGCAAGTGAGGAATCTTTAAAATTTATTTTATCTGTGGATGAAATTTTTGTCATAACAACCCCTGAACCGACGTCTATTACAGATGCTTATTCCATGATGAAGTTTATTCATTTAAATGATCAGTCTAACTTACCATTTTATATCGTGGTAAATCGTGTTTCTAATGAAAAAGAAGGACAAGAAATATATAACCGAATTCAAAGTGTGGTTCAAAAGTTCCTTGGGCGTGAAGCAAAGGCACTCGGAATGTTGCCAGATGACCGCGCTTTAATGCAAGCAGTTATTAAGCAAGTTCCTTTTATTTATAACGGGAAAAGTAATGCTGCAAAAGCTTTATCAGAGATTACCGATCTTTATGAAAGACAACAGTTTAAAGATGCACCAACGACTAAAGTGTTTAATTTTGCATCAAAATTAAAGCGATTTCTCTTTGAAAGGTAGTGCTACGAATGGAAAAAATCAAAGTGCTAATAGTTGATGATTCAGCCTTCATGAGAAAGCTTATTCAAGATTTTTTATCCGAACACCCTAAAATGAACATCATAGGAACAGCAAGAAATGGTGAGGATGCAATAAAAAAGATTAAAGAGCTCAAACCAGATGTCGTGACAATGGATATTGAAATGCCCGTTATGAACGGGCTTGAAGCTTTAAAGAGAATTATGAAAGAGCATCCTGTTCCTGTTGTCATGCTATCAAGTACTACTAAAGAAGGTGCTGAAAATACCATACTGGCAGTTCAATATGGTGCTGCTGACTTTATTGCTAAACCTTCTGGTGCTATCTCCTTAGATTTACATAAAGTGAAAGAAGAATTGATTCAAAAAGTACTTTCAGCTAGCCATGCAAACCTGAAACAACTGTTAAAATCTCATACAAATGTAAAAAGTACTACTATTTCTGTGAGGGATTATAGTAAAATAGAACCAAGAGTTTTCGACACCAAAATTTCTCAATCCAGCAGCACAATTTGGAATGCAACGCAAAAAAAATTAATTTGTATAGGAACTTCAACTGGAGGGCCAAGAGCATTACAACATGTAATCACTAAACTGCCTAAAAATCTACAAGCAGCTGTATTAGTGGTTCAACATATGCCTGCTGGATTTACAAAGAGTTTAGCTAATCGTCTAGATTCTTTATCAGAGATATCAGTGAAAGAGGCAGAAGACGGAGAAATAATAAAAAAAGGAACCGTTTATATTGCTCCAGGTGGCTACCACTTAAAAGTAATAAATGTTGGTACAAGTCTTGCTATAAAACTAGATCAAACGGATGCACGAAATGGTCATAGACCGTCAGTTGATGTGATGTTTGAATCTGTTAGTGAATTAAGAGACTACTCAAAGATAGCGGTTATTATGACTGGTATGGGAGCAGATGGTTCTAAAGGGTTAGTAGAATTAAAGAAACATGGAGCTGTTAAGGCAATTGCAGAATCAAGTGAAACATCAATTGTATTTGGAATGCCAAAGGCTGCTATTGCTACTCAGTTGGTTGATGAAGTGAAGAACGTAGAAAGCATTGCGGAATCTATTTTGAAATATGTTTAATGCCGAGGGGTGTGAAGGCGATGGAGATGAATCAATATTTAGAAGTATTTATTGAAGAAAGTAAAGAACATTTACAATCTTGTAACGAGCGTTTACTAGAATTAGAGAAAAACCCAAGTGATCTTACGATTGTAAATGAAATTTTCCGATCTGCTCATACATTAAAGGGTATGTCAGCAACTATGGGTTATGAGGATTTAGCCAGTCTAACTCACCAAATGGAGAATGTATTAGATGCCATTCGTAACCAGAAAATTTCTGTAAATGCAGAAATTTTAGATGTTGTCTTTGAATCAGTTGATCATTTGGAGGAAATGGTTCTTTCCATTTCCGAAGGTGGAGACGGGAAAAGAGACGTTAAGGTGACGGTAGACAAGTTAAAGCTAATTGAAAAAGGTGAAAGTCCTGTTCAAGCACAATCAAAAGCAGAGGTAGCAGTTGCGGTTGCAGAAGAAACAAGTACAGCAAAAAGTGATTACGATGAGTTTGAATATACGGTTATTCAACAGTCAAAGGAACAAGGTTTTGAGGCTTTTGAAATTACAGTTTCTTTACGAGAAGATTGTTTATTGAAAGCAGCAAGAGTTTTTATGGTCTTTGAGGTTTTAGAAAAAATCGGTGAAGTTATTAAATCTTCTCCTTCTGTCGATCAATTGGAAGAAGAACAATTTGACCAAGAATTTACCGTAACACTAGTTTCTAAAGAACCAAAAGAAGATATTCATAAAAAAGTATTGAAAGTTTCTGAGGTTAATAAAGTAGATGTACAGGTCATTACACTAAGCAATGTTCGTCAAAAACAAGAACTGTTAGAGGAAGAAATAGTATCGCAGTTACAAGTAGTTGAAGAAACGGTTAACACATTGGCGGAGGCTCCAAATCAACCGGAAGAAAAGAAAAAGCAAACGGGAGCTAAGCAAGCTAATAACAAAACTATTCGTGTTAATATTGAGAGATTAGACATTCTAATGAATTTGTTTGAGGAGTTAGTTATCGATAGAGGTAGACTAGAACAAATCTCTAGGGATCTTAACAATCAAGAACTTCATGAAACAGTTGAGAGAATGTCACGTATTTCAGGAGATTTACAAAATATTATTTTAAATATGCGAATGGTTCCAGTCGAAACTGTCTTTAATAGATTTCCTAGAATGGTTAGACAACTTGCAAGAGATCTGGGCAAGAAAATTAACCTTGAAATCATTGGTGCTGAGACGGAACTTGACCGTACTGTAATTGATGAAATCGGTGATCCGCTTGTCCACCTTATCCGTAATGCTCTAGACCATGGAGTAGAAACACCGGATATCAGAAAAGCAAAAGGAAAAGCGGAAGAAGGTACGGTAATATTAAAAGCTTTCCATAGTGGAAACCACGTATTTATCGAAATTGATGATGATGGTGCAGGAATTAGTAGAGATAAAGTTCTTAAAAAAGCATTGAAAAATGGCATTGTTAATGAGCAAACGGCTGCTACTTTAACAGACAAGCAAGTTTATGAACTCATTTTTGCTTCAGGTTTCTCAACAGCAGAAAAAATTTCTGATGTTTCGGGCCGTGGTGTAGGCTTAGATGTAGTAAAAAATACGATTGAATCTCTTGGTGGAAGCGTATCGATTGACTCAAAAGAAGGGGTAGGCTCTACATTCTCTATTCAGTTGCCACTAACACTATCGATCATTTCAGTTATGCTTGTTGAAAGCCAACAAGAGAAATATGCGATTCCGTTGTCTTCTATCATTGAAACTGCGATTGTTAAAAAAGAAGATATTATGAATGCACATAATCAACAAGTAATTGATTTTAGAGGAAAAGTAGTCCCTCTATTATTCTTAAAGGACATCTTTAATGTTCCTGTTTATGAAGAAGGAGACGAATTTTATTCTGTTGTAATCGTTAGAAAAGGCGATAAAATGGCAGGACTAGTGGTAGACTCGTTTATTGGTCAACAAGAAGTTGTATTAAAATCATTAGGTAACTATTTAACAAGTGTGTTTGCCATTTCAGGTGCTACGATACTTGGTGATGGTCAAGTTGCTTTAATAGTTGATTGTAATGCTTTAATTAAATAATAAATGTTAAAGGCTTGGATTTAGTATTGATCCAAGCCTAAAGAAAAATAGATTGGTAGAGGAGTGGGCCCAACATGACTGAGACACTAGCAGCAGATTTAAAATTAATTATATTTCAGTTAAAAGGGAAAGAATATGCTATTCCAGTGAGTCAAGTTCGTTCCATCGAAAAAGTACAACATATTACACGAGTACCAGGTATTGCTCCGTTCGTCAAAGGGGTTATTAACCTAAGAGGAGTAGTTACACCTATTATCGATTTGCGCAGTCGTTTTGATATTGACGAAGTGAATTATTCAGACAGTACTCGAGTTATTATCGTTGCACTAGAGGACATGGAGGTTGGATTGATTGTTGATGCAGCAAATGATGTTATTGATGTAGCAACCAATTCAATTGAGCCACCACCTGAGATTGTAGGGATGAAAGAAGCAGACTACATAAATGGTGTAGTAAAAATAGATAAAAGATTATTAATACTTCTAGATTTATCAAAAGTATTGAATCCAGAAGAAGTAAAAACTCTAAATGAATTTGTAGGATAATACTATGACTTTTTTAGATAAATACTCAACCATGCACCTAGACATTCTAAAAGAAATAGGAAATATTGGGGCAGGGCATGCTGCAACTGCCCTATCTAAGCTACTAAATAAAAAGATTGATATGAATGTTCCTAATGTTAAAGTTGTGTCTTTTGACGAAATGATGGACATGGCTGGAGGACCAGATAATATTGTAGCTAGCGTTTTCTTAAGGATTGAAGGAGATGCACCTGGGAGTATGTTCTTCGTATTATCCTTACAACAAGCGAATACGTTCATTCAACAAATGATTGGGGACGACAGTTTTTCATTTGGCGAGCCTCCGTATAGTGAATTGGCTTTATCCGCTTTACAGGAACTTGGCAATATTTTATCGGGGTCATACTTATCTTCTTTATCTGATTTTACCCAATTATCCTTATACCCATCTGTACCTGCATTAAGTATTGATATGGTTGGAGCCATCATTAGCTTTGGTTTAATTGAATTATCCCAAGTAAGTGATTATGCGATTGTCATTGATACGGCTATCAATGAAGATGAGATCATACAATCCGAAAGTGTGAACGGACACTTCTTTTTACTACCAGATCCTACTTCTTTTGATATCATTTTCAAATCATTAGGAGTTGCGCAAAATGAATGATTGTGTTCAAGTCGTAAAAGTAGGTATTGCTGACATGAATATTGTTAAGGGGTCGGACCATATCCGTACTTCCGGTTTAGGCTCGTGTGTGGGTGTGGTTGTGTACGATCAATCTAGGGAAATTGCAGGTTTGGCACATGTGATGCTTCCAGACTCATCACTAGCAAAGGCTGGCTCGATGAATATTGCGAAATATGCTGATACAGCAGTAAAGGAATTAGTTAACAGACTAATTAAAGTTGGAGCAAAGCAAATGGCGCTTAAAGCGAAAATTGCAGGAGGCGCACAGATGTTTCAGTTTGCTAATTCAAATGATATGATGCGAATTGGGCCTAGGAATGTAGAGGCAGTAAAAAAAGAATTATCAGCACTTAATATCTCTCTAGTTGCAGAAGATGTCGGTGGGAATAGTGGTCGAACAATAGAATTTGACCCAAAGACTGGTATTCTAAATATACGTACAGTAAATAAAGGTGTTCGAGAATTATAATGTATAGTACTTGGATGTTTAATCTAATCTTCTCGTTTATAGGCCTTACTGTTTATTTTACCATTGCGTTTTTTTATCAAACTTTACAAAGAGCTATCATTGAGGCTTTACTAGCAGGCATTATGATATTTTTAATTAGTTATCTGTTTAGATGGGCTATTCATTACATAATGCAAGAGCATTCCACAAAGGATATGATTGAAACAAATGATGTTTCAATTAATAACGAAATACAAGATCCTGTTCCACTCCCTAAAGACACTGAGATAAACTTAGAGGATGGACAAATAGCACTTGCATCGGAATACATTAAAAATTTAATCAATGATTAATAACCACTTTTCTAACTTACTAAGAAACCACTTCTTAGGATAAAGTGTTAGGACTTGCATATATAACATTCAGCCATCTATTAGAGAGGGCTGTTTTTTTTTTTACTATCTTGAATTGACTTAGCTAAACGATGATTTTCAGGGGACAATAATTAGACATAATTCGAGGAAATCTTCAACCTTTCTATTATCACTCTATTATATCTGATATAATAAAAGGGAAAGAAATGGTACGTTTGTAAGGAGGAAGCCATGGTACAGGGATCTACGACAGAGGAACAATTAATTTGGAAAAAGTGGATTTCCACTCGTGATACAGGGGCAGGAGATCTCTTAGTGAAGAAGTATATGCCTCTTGTAAGTTATCATGTACAGAGAATATCAGTCGGTCTTCCAAGAAATGTTTCTAGAGACGACTTAAGAAGTCTTGGGATGATAGGCTTGTACGATGCTCTTGAAAAATTCGATCCTACTAGGGACTTAAAGTTTGATACATATGCTTCCTTCCGTGTTCGTGGAGCGATTATTGATGGATTGAGAAAAGAGGATTGGCTTTCAAGAAGTACGAGAGATAAGGCAAAAAAAATAGAAGCAGCCGTTGAAAAGCTTGAACAAAGATATATGCGGAATGTAACGGCTAAAGAGATTGCTGAAGAATTGGATTTAACTGAGGATGAAGTATGTACAGTAATGAATGAACACTTTTTTGCTAACATACTTTCGATAGATGAACAACCAAATGAACAAGATGATAAAGAAGGTCAAACCTTTGTTTTAAAGGATGATAAGGCAGAGATACCTGAAGATAAAGTGGTGAAAGACGAGCTAATTAAAGAAATGGCCGAAATGATTTCCCACTTAAATGATAAAGAACAGCTTGTGTTAAGTTTGTTTTATCAAGAAGAATTAACACTTACAGAAATAGGCCAGGTAATGGATTTATCTACTTCTAGAATTTCACAAATTCATTCAAAAGCTATTTTCAAACTTAGACAGGCATTACAGAAGATCGTTTAAATAGATAGATTGAACAAGGGGAGAAACACAATGGAACTGCCTTTTAAAGTTATAATAGCCAAGGACCGTTTGACTGCACAAATGGAGCTTGCTCAAATACCTGATGAGAGTTTCTCTATTTCGATGACTGCGCTTGTTGAATGGTTGAAAAAAGAGCAAATTGTATTTGGTCTAAACCAGGATACGTTACTCCAAATATCTCAAGATCCTCTGATTTTAAAAAAACCATTAGTGGTAGCAAAGGGAATTCCTGCTAAAAATGGGGAAGATGCATACATAGTAGCAGAAATTCAGGAACAAAATGAAGTGAAGAAGGGGAAGATTAACTTCCGAAATGTTATGAACATCCTTTCTGTAAAAATCGGACAATTAATAGCTACTATCACACCCGCTACCACAGGGGAAAATGGTACAGATGTGTCGGGTAGGCCTATATTAGCTAAAAGTGGGAAACCGTTAAGAATAAAAGCGGGCAAAAATGTCATTTTATCAGATAACCAGTTCATCTCTTCGATAGATGGCCAGGTTAGTATTACGAATCAAATGATTACTGTTAACCCTGTTTTTGAAGTAAAGGGGGATCTGGATTTAAAAACTGGGAACATCAATTTTATTGGGAACGTGGTCATTAAAGGGAATGTGCCCACTGGATATGAAGTACGAGCTGGAGGAGATATAAAGATTCATGGCCTAGTGGAAGGTGCAACGATAGCGGCCGAAGGAAATATTATGATCTCAGGTGGGGTCACTGGTGGTAATCGGGGAAGTGTGATAGCCAAAGGGATTATTCATGCAGCTTATTTGAATCAGGCAAATGTTCAGTCTGATCAAGATATTATTATTGATACATCCGTATTACATAGCAAAGTTCATGCAGCAGGTAACATCATATGTAAAACTGGACATGTCATTGGTGGTTCCTTAATTTCGGGTAAAGATGTTCACATTAAAGAGTTGGGGAACCACCTCTTTACTAGAACGGACATTTATCTGGCACATGATCCTTCTATTGATGAAAATGAAAAGAAGCTTAAAAATGAACTTATTAGTGTATCAGAGAATTTAAAGAAAATAGATGTTCTTGAAGCAAAACTAATAGAGATTGGTAGGCTTAAGGGTCATTTTACTCCAGATCAAAAGGAAATGATCATGAAACAAAGAGCAACTAAACAACATTTATTAACTCAACTAGAAAAACTTAATAATGATATGGCTGTACTAGAGGATGAAAGGAAAGAGCAATTAGAGGCTGGACTATTTATTTACGATATAGTCTACCCCAATACGGCCATACACTTCGGTAGATATTCAAAAATTCTTCAACAAAAACATTCTTATGTGAAATTTCACTATTTAAATGGAGATATTGAATTTGAACCATTAGGATAATGTTTTTGACTAATAAAAAGAAATGGAAGTGGTGGCTTGAGTTTAAAAGCGATTGAAATGCAAATTGCACTTCCAAGAACACATGATGCAGGTAAATTACAGGAACAGATACAACAACGTGGACAACTACAGAATGATCTGGCTTCTCATAGTGTTCATAAGGAAGAGGAGAAGAAAAGAACTTCCGTTATTAAACAAGAAGAAACAGACCATGTGCAGTTATCCCATAAAGAAAAAGAAAAACAGGATTCTGAGCAAAAGAAAAGGCAAAAGCAGAAGGAAGAAATACAAATAAAAGAAAAAGAACGACATCCATATAAAGGTAACTATGTTGATTTTAGTGGATAGAGGGAAGTTATGACGAACTTTTTATTACTGGTTAGTTTAATATTAAATATTATTGCGTTATTTGCGATTATCATATTGTACTTAAGGCAAAACCGGTTTGCAAATATGGAAACAAAACAAGAGAAAATGTTACATGAAATGGAAGAAACCATTTCAACCTACCTCATGCAAATGCAGGAAGAAAATGAACAGTTTATAAATAAAATTATAGAAGTAAATCGTAGAAGTCCTAAAATAGGGGCAGAAGTAAAAAATAATCAATTGGAAGAAACGGTTGAACTTCCTCCTTTAAAAAAGAATTCTGCTGGACAAAAACGTTTTGCCTCTGCAACGGTCTACCAAGCGACAAAAGCTTATAAACAACCGATTACAGGAACACAGCCTATTAATTTTGATGAAGATGAAGTCGCTCTACCTCCTATAGACAAAGAGAAACGAGATGAGGAAATTATTCCTCAAGTATCTCAGTCGGATTCACTAATTGAACAAGCAATACTTCTAAGTGAACAAGGTTTGTCATATGAAGAAATTGCCAAGAAATTGAATAAAGGAAAGACTGAAATCGAACTTTTACTCAAATTTAATCGAAAAATGCAAGAATAGCTTGATTGTATATGTCACTTATGCTATATTAACACTTGGTGTTAATACACACGCTGATGGATTTAATCAAATGGTGCTGTTGAAACAGTTTTTGGTTAAAGATGAAATGAGCGGAGGAAATCAAAACCATTAGGAGGAAATACAAATGTCAGTAATTTCAATGAAACAATTACTTGAAGCTGGTGTACACTTCGGACACCAAACTCGCCGTTGGAACCCAAAAATGAAGAAATATATCTTCACTGAGCGTAACGGTATCTACATCATCGACCTACAAAAAACAGTTAAAAAAGTGGAAGAAGCTTATAACTGGGTTAAAGAATTAGCTGCTAATGGCGGAACAATTCTTTTCGTTGGTACGAAAAAACAAGCTCAAGATTCAGTTAAAGAAGAAGCGATCCGTTCTGGTCAATACTTCGTTAACCAACGTTGGTTAGGTGGTACTTTAACAAACTTCGAAACAATCCAAAAACGTATTGCACGTTTAAAAGATATCGAAAGAATGTCAGAAGACGGTACTTTCGAAGTACTTCCTAAGAAAGAAGTAGTTCAATTAAAGAAAGAATTAGAACGCTTAGAAAAATTCTTAGGCGGAATTAAAGATATGAAACAGCTTCCAGATGCTCTATTCATTATCGACCCTCGTAAAGAGCGTATCGCAGTTGCTGAAGCACACAAATTAAATATTCCTATCGTAGGAATCGTTGATACTAACTGTGATCCAGATGAGATCGATGTAGTAATTCCTGCTAATGACGATGCTATTCGTGCGGTTAAACTATTAACTGCTAAAATGGCTGACGCTATTCTAGAAGCAAAACAAGGTGAAGAAGTAACTACTGCTTAATTTTCTATTAGAATATTAATGCAACGTTACCACCATGATTGGATAAAGGTGATAAGAGGGTTTACCTTTTATCACCTTTTTTTAAAGTGAGTAAGACTGCTTTTACATAAATTATTGTTCTTTGTTTAAACATAATCCTTGTGGTTTACCTAAGTAATGGCAATAAATTTTATAAAAGAGTCTAACAAAAAATAGTTTAGCTTTATGTAAGCTTGCAAAAAATAATCATATACATATTTAAGGAGGAGTTACTCATTATGGCAATCACTGCACAAATGGTAAAAGAACTTCGTGAAAAAACTGGCGCTGGAATGCTAGATTGTAAAAAGGCTTTACAAGAAACTGATGGTGACATGGAAAAAGCAATTGACTTCTTACGTGAAAAAGGAATTGCAAGTGCTGCTAAAAAAGGCGACCGTATCGCTGCAGAAGGACTAACTTCTGTATTAGTTGAAGGTAATGAAGCTGTAATTCTAGAAGTTAACTCTGAAACAGATTTCGTTGCTAAAAACGAAGCTTTCCAAGGTCTTGTTAGAGAATTAGGTGAGCACTTATTAAAGAATAAACCAGCTTCTGTTGAAGAAGCTGCTGGTCAAACGATGGAAAATGGTTCTACAGTTGAAGCTCATATCAATGCTTCAATTGCTAAGATTGGTGAAAAGCTAAGTCTTCGTCGTTTCCAAGTTGTTACAAAAACAGACAATGATGCTTTTGGTGAATACCTACACATGGGCGGTCGTATTGGAGTATTAACAGTTCTTGAAGGAACTACTGATTCTGCAGCGGCTAAAGATGTTTCAATGCACATTGCAGCTTTAAATCCTAAATACGTTTCTCGCGACCAAGTATCTCAAGATGAAGTAGAGCGTGAGCGTCAAGTGTTAACGCAACAAGCGATTAACGAAGGTAAACCAGAAAACATCGTAGCAAAAATGGTTGAAGGCCGTTTAAGCAAGTATTTCGAAGATGTTTGTGTTAACGATCAATCTTTCGTGAAAAATCCTGATCAAAAGGTTCGTCAATTCGTTGAATCTAAAGGCGGAACAATTCGTGAGTTCATTCGTTACGAAGTTGGAGAAGGTATCGAAAAACGCGAAGATAACTTTGCTGAAGAAGTAATGAACCAAGTAAGAAAATAATTTTGATGAAAAATTAAGAGGGAACACTAAGTGTTCCCTTTTTTAAAGAGGCTTTTTTAAAACTTTATTACTTATTTCCTATCTTATTTATAATTAATTTTAGAGTAAAAGTTATTTGTTTTAAAAAAGCCTCTCTATTTATATTTGTAGCACTCATAAGCTACGATAGGGGTAAAAATCGGCTTTAGGATTTTTACCAAGAATAGAATTCATTGAGTAAAACAGCATTTGAAGAAGAAATAGTCAAGTATTTTACATACATATATATGGAGGTTCTAATGAGCAGTCCTAAATATAAACGAGTTGTTTTGAAGTTAAGTGGAGAAGCATTAGCAGGTGAGCAAGGATTTGGAATTGATCCAAAAATTATTCGCTCAGTTGCTGAACAAGTAAAGGAAATTGCCGACCTAAACGTTGAAGTGGCTGTCGTAGTTGGTGGAGGAAACATCTGGCGTGGTAAAATCGGTGAAGAAATGGGTATGGACCGTGCGAATGCCGATTATATGGGTATGCTGGCTACTGTAATGAATTCACTAGCCTTACAAGATAGTCTTGAGCAATCAGGAGTTGAAACTAGGGTACAAACTTCTATCGAAATGCGTCAAGTTGCTGAACCATATATCCGTAGAAGAGCAATTCGTCACCTAGAGAAAAAACGAGTAGTGATCTTTGCAGCTGGAACAGGTAATCCTTATTTCTCAACTGATACTACTGCTGCTTTACGTGCTGCTGAAGTAGAAGCTGAAGTCATCTTAATGGCAAAAAATAATGTTGATGGTGTGTACTCCGCAGATCCACGAGTGGATAAAAACGCGAAAAAATATGATGAGCTTTCTTATCTAGATGTATTAAAAGAAGGCTTAGCAGTTATGGACTCTACAGCATCCTCTTTATGTATGGATAATGATATTCCTTTAATTGTATTTTCAATCATGGAGCAAGGAAATATTAAGCGAGCTGTAATGGGTGAAACAATCGGAACAATTGTAAGGGGGAAAAAATAATGCCAAAACAAGTAATTGAAAATGCTAAAGATCGTATGAATAAAGCTATTGCTGCCTACACACGTGAACTAGCTAGTATCCGTGCTGGTCGTGCTAATGCTTCGCTATTAGACAGAATTACGGTTGATTACTACGGAGCACCTACTCCAATCAACCAAGTAGCTGGTGTTTCAGTACCTGAAGCCCGTTTACTTGTGATTCAACCATACGATAAATCCATTCTTGGTGACATTGAAAAAGCAATTTTAAAATCGGATATTGGTTTAACTCCTTCTAACGATGGTAGTTTAATTCGTTTAACGATTCCTCAACTAACGGAAGAGCGTCGTAAAGATTTAGCTAAGTTAGTTAAGAAAGAATCAGAAGATGCTAAAGTTGCTATCCGTAATATTCGTCGTGATTCTAATGATGATTTGAAAAAGTTAGAGAAAAACGGTGAGATTACAGAAGATGACCAAAGAGGTTATTCTGACGATATTCAAAAGCTAACGGATGAGTTTATTAATAAAGTTGATTCTTTAACAAAAGATAAAGAAAAAGAAATTATGGAAGTTTAATCAATTAATCCAGTCATATAAAAAACCCTCTATGATTAGGGGGTTTTTCTCTTTTTATAGCTCATGTATTTGGATGGATTTTTATTATTTATGGTTTAGTCACTTGTTTTCTCTTCTTAATTTTTATGTCAGTACATACTCTTTTATAGAGATATCTTTTCTTATTTTTGGTATTATGTTTATATGTAGGTGAAGTGCAGTTACAATGAGTTACATTTTAAACGACTTTTCATAAATGTTTAACTCCATTTTAATGAAAAGATCATTAATAGAAAACGTACATATTCATCACATATAAAAAGGTTAATCGTATATCGGAGGATTACATTAATCTATTTGGAGGACCCGAGTCATGTTAGATAAAATGAAAATTTGGAAGAATAAACCTACGTCTTCTGATGATAATTTAGAAGAGCGAAAAACTAGACTAAAGGAACAATTCATTCCTAATCACGTAGCGATTATCATGGATGGGAACGGGAGATGGGCAAAAAAGAGGGCTCTACCGCGTGTTGCCGGACATCATGAGGGTATGAAAGTTGTCCGCAAAATCACGAAACTAGCTAACGAACTAGGGGTTAAAACATTAACTTTATATGCTTTTTCAACAGAAAACTGGAAGAGACCGAAGATGGAAGTAGATTTCTTAATGAAGCTTCCTGAAGAGTTCTTAGGTACTTTTCTGCCTGAGTTAGTTGAAGAAAATGTTCGTGTGGAAATGATGGGTTATAAAGAGAGCTTACCTCCTCATACACTTGGTGCAATAGGAAGAGCCATGGAAGAAACAAAGGACAATGATGGACTAGTGTTAAACTTTGCCCTTAACTATGGAAGTAGAGCAGAAATACTAGAGGCTGTTAAAGGCGTCTTAAATGACTGTAAAAGTGGTATACTGAATGAAGAAAACCTTAATGAAGATGTTTTCTCTAATTATCTTATGACGAAAGGCTTAGGGGATCCAGATTTATTAATACGTACTAGTGGTGAAATCAGGTTAAGTAACTTTATGCTTTGGCAACTAGCTTATACTGAATTTTGGTTTACTGATGTATTATGGCCAGATTTCTCAGAGGAGCATTTTGTTGAAGCAGTAGAAGTATTCCAAAATCGTCAACGACGTTTTGGAGGAGTTTAATAAAGGTGTTGAAAAATTAATGAAGCAAAGAATTATTACAGCAATAATCGCAGCAGCTGTCTTCGTCCCTATCGTTATTTGGGGAGGAGTACCTTTTATCATCCTTGCATATGTACTAGCTTCTGTTGCTCTTTATGAATTGCTTAAAATGCGCAATCTTAAGCTCTTGTCTATTCCAGGATTAATTTCTTTAGCGGTGCTTTGGATTTTTCTATTACCTGAGCAATTTCAAGAATTTCTAGATGTGCTTCACTATTCAAAAGTTGAGTTTGCGCTACTAGCCGTATTGTTATTTCTAACCTATACGGTTGGTACAAAAAATCGATTTACATTTGATGATGTTGCATTCTCTACAATGGCAATCCTATACATAGGGATGGGCTTCCTTTATTTTATTGAAACTCGCGAGGCAGGCCTGTTATATATTTTCTATTCCTTATTTATCATTTGGGCTACTGATTCAGGTGCCTACTTTATTGGTAGGAAGTTTGGGAAAAACAAGTTATGGCCAGAAATTAGCCCTAATAAAACAGTAGAAGGCTTTATAGGCGGAATTATATGTGCCGTTATTGTTGCCTTAATTTTTGTATTTACGACGGATATTAATGCAACTCTTTTCGAACTGATTATTATTACGATTCTCCTTTCCATTTTTGGTCAAGTGGGGGATTTAGTTGAGTCTGCTTTAAAACGTCACTATTCTGTAAAAGACTCTGGAAGTATTTTACCGGGACATGGTGGAATCCTAGATCGTTTTGACAGTTTATTATTTGTTTGGCCATTATTGCACTTTTTTCACCTCCTATAGGTGTGGATATTAATAACTGGCTATAATAGAACAAGCCTTAGAGCTTGCTCTTTTGCAATAGGAGTTGAATGGACATGAAGTACATTAGTTTATTAGGAGCAACGGGTTCTATAGGAACACAAACTCTAGATGTCGTTAAGGAACATCCTACAGAGTTTAAGGTAGTAGCTCTTTCTGTTGGACGAAACCTACCTCTAACCCGTAAAATAATTGCTGAACATCAACCTGAACTTGTTTCTGTAATGGAAAAGTCAGCAGCGGATACTTTAAAACTAGAATTTCCTCAGGTCAATTTTACATATGGTCACGAGGGTCTTACGGAAGTAGCGGTTTATGAGAAAGCTAGTATACTTGTGAACGCTGTATTAGGAAGTGTTGGTCTTCAACCAACTTTGCAAGCAATTGAAGCGAAAAAAACGATTGCTATTGCAAATAAAGAAACACTTGTTACTGCTGGTCATTTAGTCATGGAAGCGGCAAACCGGAATGGCGTTTCTCTTTTACCGGTAGATAGTGAGCATTCTGCAATTTACCAAGCTCTACAAGGTGAAAGAGAAAAGAACATTGAGAGGCTGATTATAACAGCATCTGGTGGTAGCTTTAGAGATCGAACGAGGGATGAATTAAAAGACGTGACCGTTCAGGAAGCATTAAATCATCCAAACTGGTCGATGGGTGCTAAAATTACCATTGATTCAGCTACCATGATGAATAAAGGATTAGAAGTCATTGAAGCACATTGGCTCTTTAATATTAGTTATGAAAAAATAGATGTGTTATTACATAGAGAAAGCATTATTCATTCTATGATTGAGTTCCATGATAGTAGTATTATGGCTCAATTAGGTACACCTGATATGAGAGTGCCTATACAGTATGCTCTTACGTTTCCAGATCGTTTGCCATTGAAAACAGCCAATCGATTAAACTTGGCCGAGATTGGTAAACTGCACTTTAAAGAGATGGATTTTGAGCGTTTTCGTTGTCTACGTTTTGCTTATGAAGCAGGGAAGGCAGGGGGAACTTTACCAACGGTGCTGAATGCTGCTAATGAGGCAGCAGTTGCTCATTTCCTAGAAGGGAAGATTACCTTCTTACAAATTGAGGACTTAATTGAAAAAGCCTTAACTAACCATGACAACATCAACAATCCTAGTCTTCCAATTATTCAAGAAATAGATCAGGAAACAAGGAACTATGTAAATACACTTCTAAAATAAAGGTGGTCATCATTTGAGTACAGTAATAGCCTTTATCGTTATTTTTGGGGCATTAGTATTTTTCCATGAACTTGGACATTTTGTTTTTGCGAAGAGAGCAGGAATCCTATGTCGAGAGTTTGCTATAGGTTTTGGGCCAAAGGTTTTCTCTCATAGAAAAGGGGAAACGATTTATACGATCAGATTATTGCCAATCGGTGGATTTGTTAGAATGGCAGGGGAAGATCCTGAAATGGTTGAGATCAAACCTGGTTACCGAATTGGATTATTATTTGATGAACAAGAAAAAGTAAGTAAAATTCTACTAAATAACAAAGAAAAACATCCTAATGCTAGAATTATTGAAGTCGAGTACGCTGATATCGAACATGACCTTATTATTAAAGGATACGAAGAGGGCGAAGAGGAAGAGTTGAAGACCTTCCATATTAGTCGAACGGCACATCTAGTTGAAGATAATGTTGAAACGGTTATCGCCCCTTATGATCGTCAATTTGCTTCTAAAACATTAGGACAAAGAACAATGGCTATCTTTGCTGGTCCGATGATGAACTTTATCCTTGCTTTTGTTGTCTTTGTTATCATTGCATTTATGCAAGGTATTCCAACAAATGAACCGATACTTGGAAAAATCACTCCTGAAGGCGCGGCACTTGAAGCCGGACTAAAAGAAGGGGATATCGTTCAAAGTGTTGGAGGAGCAGAGGTTTCTAGCTGGGCTGATGTAGTGGAAATTATCCGTAAGAGCCCAGAAAAACAACTGGATTTTATTGTTGAGCGTGAAGGTTCTGAAATAACGATTCCTGTTACTCCTAAAGAACAAGAAGTAGAAGGAGAAAAAATCGGAATTATTGGTGTCTACAGCCCGATGGAAAAATCACCAATTAAAGCCGTTACCTATGGGGCAAAAGAGACTTATTTCTGGACTATAGAAATTTTCTCAATGCTAGGAAAATTAATCACAGGTCAGTTCTCAATCGATGCACTATCAGGTCCCGTTGGTATTTATGTGTCAACTGATACAGTAGCAAAATCGGGAATTTACTACCTAATGAAATGGGCAGGAATTTTAAGTATTAACTTAGGTATTATGAACCTACTTCCAATCCCTGCATTAGATGGCGGAAGATTAATGTTCTTTGCTGTTGAAGCATTAAGAGGGAAACCAATTGATAGACATAAAGAAGGTATGGTTCACTTTATCGGGTTTGCTCTACTAATGTTATTAATGCTAGTCGTTACTTGGAACGATATTCAAAGATTTTTCTTATAAAAATCAATTATTTCCGAAAGTGTTAGTGTTGGCTATCTCTAATAGGGATAGCCAACATAATTTTATATATTAATTAGAGGTGCAGAAAATGAAACAAAGTATGACATTTATTCCTACTCTTAGAGAAGTACCAGCCGATGCTGAAATTAAAAGCCATCAACTTCTATTAAGAGCAGGTTTTATGAAACAAAATGCAAGTGGAATCTATAGCTACCTTCCTCTTGCTAAACGAGTACTTCAAAAGGTTGAATCGATCGTACGTGAAGAAATGGACAATGCCGGTGGAGTAGAATTATTAATGCCTGCTCTGCAACAAGCTGAATTATGGCAAGAGTCTGGACGTTGGTATACATATGGTCCTGAATTAATGAGAATGAAGGATCGTCACGAAAGAGATTTTGCTTTAGGAGCTACACACGAAGAAGTCATTACTAGCTTGATCCGTGATGAAGTAAAATCTTACAAAAGACTACCTTTGACTCTTTATCAAATTCAAACAAAATTCCGTGATGAAAAACGTCCTCGATTTGGATTATTACGTGGGCGAGAATTTATCATGAAGGATGCTTACTCATTCCACTCAACAAAAGAAAGTTTAGATGACGTTTATGATAAAATTTTTACTGCGTACTCCAACATCTTTAGACGTTGTGGATTAAATTTCCGCGCTGTAATTGCTGATTCTGGTGCAATGGGCGGTAAAGATACACATGAATTTATGGTATTATCTGATGTTGGAGAGGACACGATTGCTTACTCAGACACATCTGAATATGCAGCCAATATTGAAATGGCGCCTGTTGTTGCAAAATATGAAAAAAGTAATGAAGAACTTAAAGCTATGGAGAAAGTCCATACAGAAAATATTAAAACAATCGAAGAAGTAACAAACTTCCTATCTGTCTCACCTCAAGCTTGTATTAAATCATTACTTTTTAAAGTGGACGAGCGTTATGTATTAGTGTTAGTGCGTGGTGACCATGAAGTAAATGATATTAAGCTTAAAAACGTGTTAGAAGCAAGCCAAGTTGAGCTTGCTACGGCTGAGGAAACAAAAGAAGTATTAGGCTGTTCAGTAGGTTCTATCGGTCCGGTTAATGTAACAAAGGTTGATGTTGTAGCGGATCATGCTGTTGAAGCAATCGTGAATGGTGTTTGCGGTGCAAATGAAGAGCATTATCACTACGTAAATGTAAATGTTGAACGAGACTTTAAGGTAAACCTTTTTGCAGACCTTCGTTTTATCCAAGAAGGGGATGCTTCTCCTGATGGACAAGGTACTATTCTTTTTGCTAAAGGGATTGAAGTTGGACATGTGTTCAAATTAGGAACTCGATATAGTGAATCAATGGGTGCTACATTCTTAGATGAAAACGGCAAATCCCAGCATATGATTATGGGTTGTTATGGGATTGGGGTTTCTAGAACGATGGCTGCTGTGGCAGAACAGTTCAATGATGACAACGGTCTAGTATGGCCAACAAGTGTTTCGCCATTTGACCTTCACTTAATTGCTATTAACATGAAGGACGAGAACCAATCTGCTCTTGCTGAAGAACTGTATTCGTTATTCAAGCAAAATCGCTATGATGTCCTTTTAGATGACAGACAAGAAAGACCAGGCGTTAAATTTGCTGATTCAGATTTAATAGGTTTACCAATTCGTGTTACAGTTGGTAAGAAAGCAGCAGAAGGTATTGTTGAAGTGAAAATTCGTAAAACAGGAGAAATGCAGGAAGTTCATAAAGATCAACTTCTAGAAACTATTTCTCAAATTATCACTACACTATAAAATAAAAAGCGGGTTCCCAAGTTCTTTGGTTCCCGCTTTTTATATGGAATAAATTCATAAGAACAGGTAGATTCTTTTATGATATAATAACCTATGCTTGTTTTAACTAATCAAATTTTAAATAGATAAATAAATAGATAAAGAGGGGAGATGGGTTGATGAGTGATACCTCTAGTAAAAGAGAGAGGTTCCAACTACTACTCCAGCAGCTTCAACTTACAGATGATGCCCTTGTTCCATATTTTGCACAAGGGGAAATAGAAAAAGTAGTAATAGAAAAAGTGGCAAAGAAATGGCATTTTCATTTCATGTTTGAAAAAATATTGCCTTATTCTGTACTAAATCAGTTGACGGTCCAATTACAGAAGACCTTTTCCCATATTGCTGCTACAACTTTTTCTTTAAAAGTTAGAGATCAAGGGTGTACAGAAGAGCTGATTATAGATTATTGGAGAGTTTGTATTCAAGAAATAGATGGCATTTCTCCTCCTTTAGCGAAGTTACTAAATGAGCAAGTTCCGAAAGTTCAAGGAACGAAGCTTATTATCAATGTAAATAATGAATTAGAAGGTTTAGCTATTAAACGAAAATACGTTAATATTCTTACCGATGCTTATCAAGGCTATGGTTTTCCATTATTAAATGTGGATACTGAAGTTAATGAAAGTTCATCAAACGCGGAGTATGAACAATTTTTACTAGCGAAACAAAGAGAAGATCAAGAAAAAGGACTTCAGGCGTTAATAGAAATGGAGAAGCAAGAAGCTGAGAAAGACTCAGCTGATGGGGTAGATATGTCGGGCCCGCTTACCATTGGTTTAACGATCAAAGATGATGCGGATTATAGAAAGCTTGAAGAGATTGTGGATGAAGAGCGTCGCGTGGCGATAGAGGGTTACATTTTTGCAGCGGAAACGAGAGAACTTCGCAGTGGTCGTACCCTATTAACCTTTAAAGTTACAGATTATACGAGTTCCATTATGGTCAAAATGTTTTCTCGTGATAAAGAAGATGCCGCTCTTTTTGAAAGAGTTCAAAAGGGTATGTGGGTAAAGGTTAGAGGAAGTATTCAAAACGACACCTTTGTTCGCGACCTAGTGATGATTGGTAATGACATTAATGAGATAAAACCAGTTGAGCGAAAAGATACAGCATCAGAGGATGAAAAAAGGGTAGAGTTACATCTTCATACCCCTATGAGTCAAATGGATGCTGTTACATCTGTTAGTTCCTTAATAGCACAAGCAAAAAAATGGGGCCATAAAGCCATAGCCGTTACGGATCATGCGGTTGCTCAATCGTTCCCTGAGGCATTTGGGGCAGGTAAGAAACATGATATTAAAGTGTTATACGGATTAGAAGCTAATCTAGTGAATGATGGAGTACCGATTGCTTATAACGATTCCAACCGACTACTAGTAGATGATACTTATGTTGTTTTTGACGTTGAGACGACTGGTTTATCAGCTGTCTATGATACGATCATCGAATTAGCCGCCGTTAAAATTAGGCAAGGTGAAATCATTGATCGATTTGAGTCGTTTGCGAATCCACATCATCCACTATCAGCTACTACCATTGAGTTAACAGGGATTACGGACGACATGGTCGTAAATGCTCCAGAAGTGGTAGAAGTTATTAAGAAATTCCATGATTGGATTGGAGATTCGGTTCTTGTAGCCCATAATGCATCCTTTGATATGGGATTTTTAAATGTTGGTTACAAACAATGTGGACTAGGCAAAGCGACAAATCCAGTCATTGATACATTGGAACTGGCACGTTTTCTTTACCCAGATATGAAAAACCACCGTCTAAATACTCTAGCAAAAAGGTTTAAAGTTGAACTAACTCAGCATCACCGTGCCATTTATGATGCAGAAGCTACCGGTTATTTATTAATGATTATGTTAAAAGATGTGATAGAAAAAGGTGTCGAATATCATAATCAATTAAATGATAATATGGGTCAAGGAAACGCTTATCAACGTGCTCGTCCCTATCATTGTACGTTACTAGCTCAAAATGAAGTCGGACTTAAAAATTTATTCAAGCTAATATCTATATCACATATGAATTACTTCTATCGTGTTCCTAGAATTCCTCGTTCTGTTTTAGTCAAGCATCGAGAAGGGATTTTAATAGGATCAGGCTGTGATAAAGGGGAAGTTTTTGAAGGAATGATGCAAAAATCCCCAGATGAGGTTGAAGAGACTGCTAAATTTTATGATTATATTGAAGTTCATCCAAAAGAAGTTTATTCACATCTAATCGAATTAGAATTAGTTCGTGACGAGGCTTCTTTAGAGGATATTATTAAAAATGTGGTTAACTTAGGAGATAAGCTAGAAATCCCGGTGGTTGCCACAGGAAATGTCCATTATTTAAATCCAAACGACAAGATCTATCGAAAAATATTAGTAAGTTCTCAAGGTGGAGCCAATCCATTAAATCGTCATGAGCTACCTGATGTCCATTTTAGAACGACGAATGAGATGTTAGACGCGTTTCAATTTTTAGGAAAAGAAAAAGCAAAAGAAATTGTTGTTACGAACACGAATAAAATTGCTGATATGGTTGAAAAGATTAAACCGATTAGGGACGATCTTTACACGCCTAAAATTGAAGGCGCCGATGAAGAAATGCGTAATATGAGTTACTCTATGGCTAAACAAATTTATGGTGAGCCGCTTCCAGAAATTGTAGAAGCACGTTTAGAAAAAGAACTAAAAAGTATCATTGGACACGGGTTTGCGGTTATTTACTTGATTTCTCACAAGCTTGTTAAAAAGTCGCTAGATGATGGATACCTTGTTGGTTCTCGTGGATCGGTAGGTTCTTCATTTGTGGCGACGATGACAGAAATTACAGAGGTAAACCCATTACCTCCGCATTATGTTTGTCCACATTGTAAGCATTCTGAATTCTTTAATGATGGTTCAGTAGGCTCAGGATTTGACTTGCCTGATAAAAATTGTCCGAACTGTGGCGGCAGATATAAAAAAGACGGTCACGATATTCCGTTCGAAACATTCCTAGGATTTAAAGGAGACAAGGTACCCGATATTGACTTAAACTTCTCAGGTGAATATCAGCCTCGTGCCCATAACTATACGAAAGTACTGTTCGGTGAGGAGTATGTTTATCGAGCTGGAACGATTGGTACAGTTGCCGATAAGACAGCTTTTGGTTATGTAAAAGCATATCAACAAGATCACAACCTTCAACTGCGTGGTGCGGAAGTGGAAAGGTTAGCTTCCGGATGTACAGGTGTTAAGAGAACAACTGGTCAGCATCCAGGGGGTATCATTGTTGTTCCAGATTATATGGATATATATGATTTCTCTCCAATTCAATTTCCAGCGGATGATAAGACATCAGAATGGAAAACGACGCACTTTGATTTCCATTCCATCCATGATAACTTGTTAAAACTTGATATACTAGGACACGATGATCCGACCGTTATCCGTATGCTTCAAGATTTAAGTGGAATTGACCCAAAGACGATTCCTACGGATGATCCAGAAGTGATGAAAATTTTTAGCGGAACAGAAGCGCTTGGTGTAACAGAAGAACAAATTATGTGTAAAACAGGTACTCTAGGGATTCCTGAGTTTGGTACTCGATTTGTTCGTCAAATGCTAGAGGACACAAAACCAAGTACGTTCTCTGAACTTGTTCAAATCTCAGGATTGTCACATGGTACGGATGTTTGGTTAGGGAATGCACAGGAATTAATTTATAATAAAACTTGTACGTTAAGTGAAGTAATCGGTTGTCGTGATGACATCATGGTGTATTTAATTTACCAAGGACTAGAACCGTCATTTGCTTTTAAAATTATGGAGTCTGTTCGTAAAGGTAAAGGCTTAAGTGATGAAATGGAAGAAGAAATGCGTAAAAATGAAGTTCCAGAGTGGTATATCGATTCATGTAAGAAAATTAAATACATGTTCCCGAAAGCCCATGCTGCCGCATACGTTTTAATGGCAGTACGTATTGCTTACTTTAAAGTCCATCATCCGCTTTTATATTACGCAGCATACTTCACGGTTCGTGCGGAAGACTTTGATGTTGATGCCATGGTAAAAGGCCCACAAGCCATTAGAGCGAAGGTAGAAGAAATTAATGATAAAGGGCTTGAAGCTTCTACTAAAGAGAAAAACCTTTTAACCGTTATGGAAATTGCTCTAGAAATGAGTCAAAGAGGTTTTTCGTTTAAAAAAGTAGATCTTTATAACTCAAGTGCTTCAGAGTTTATTATTGATGGAGATTCATTAATACCGCCGTTTAATTCTATTCCAGGGTTAGGTACGAATGCGGCGATTAACATTGTTAAAGCAAGACAAGAGGGAGAGTTCCTTTCTAAAGAGGACTTACAGCAAAGAGGTAAGGTCTCGAAGACCATTATAGAATTCCTAGACAACCACGGTTGTTTAGAGGCACTGCCAGATCAAAATCAGTTGTCACTTTTCTAGTAAAAAATTAGTGAAAATTTCACTAACCTTTTAGTTGAACCTCCTTCCAAAAAAATGGCTACAACAGCTATTCCATTTGCATTAAATATTTGGTTATGTTATAGTTTTATTGGAAATACTAAAGATAACTCTCGTAGACAAGAGTGGGGTCACCCCACTCTTTCGTTTGTTTACACCTATTTTCTTTCATATGCTTTTAATCATGCACGGTTTTTTTGTTCGATTTCTTTTGAACACATACATAATAAAAGGGAACGATATAATTAGTTCTTATCAAATCGTTACATCCTTAAAGCATAAGGTTGACTCGTTATTCGAATAGGAAACCGGTCTACGAACAAAATTATTAATAATAAAGCTCTTTATCGTAATTTTTCCCGCTAAGACAATAGACCTTAGCAGTCAACAAGTTACGTTAACAGCCTTGTGTTTTTACAATATATAGATTTTAATCACGGGCAAGCAGAGTGTATGTTTAAGGAGGGATAAAATGAGCAAAGTGATTGAAGTGGTTGAAAACATAGTTACTCCGATACTAGATGATCTTAACTTAGAATTAGTCGATGTTGAGTATGTGAAAGAAGGAAGAGATTGGTTCCTTCGCGTATTTGTAGACAAAGATACGGGAATTGACATTGAGGAATGCGGAATCGTAAGTGAACGGTTAAGTGAGAAACTAGACGAGCTAGATCCTATTCCATATAACTACTTCCTGGAAGTATCATCTCCTGGTGCTGAACGCCCTTTAAAAAAAGCAACAGATTATGAAAAGTCCATTGGTAAAAATGTGTATATAAAAACGTACGAACCGATTGACGGTGAAAAAGTATTTGAGGGTGTCTTAACTAGCTTTGATGGTGAGACAGTAACCGTTGAAATAAAGATTAAAACGAGAAAGAAGTCCATTGTGATCCCATTTAATAAGGTAGCTAGTGCCAGATTAGCTGTGACTTTCTCATAAGTTTTTAATGGTGCTCTATTTATTAAAAATAGAGCTTCTCTAGTATGTATAAGATTTTTATTCATATCTTTAAAAATAAATAGCCTGAACAATTTTACTAAAAATTTTACTAAAAGTAAGATTGATAAAGTATGAAGGGGGATACAACTCATGAGCAGTGAACTGTTAGATGCTCTGATGTTGCTTGAAAAAGAAAAAGGAATATCGCGTAACGTAATCATTGAAGCCATTGAAGCAGCATTAATTTCCGCTTACCGACGCAATTTTAATCAAGCACAAAATGTAAGAATTGACTTAAATCTTGGTACGGGGACGATGAGAGTTTTCGCACGTAAAGAGGTTGTTGACGAAGTATTTGATCCTCGTCTTGAAATTTCGATAGCGGATGCTCAACAAATTAACCCAAATTATACGATAGAAGACGTAGTAGAGTTAGAGGTTACACCTAAAGACTTCGGACGTATCGCAGCTCAAACAGCGAAACAAGTTGTCACTCAACGCGTTCGTGAAGCTGAAAGAGGAATCATTTATTCTGAGTTCATTGATAGAGAAGAAGACATTATGACGGGGATTGTTCAACGTCTTGACTCTAAATTTATCTATGTAAGCCTTGGGAAAATTGAAGCTATTTTACCAGCTAACGAGCAAATGCCTAATGAAAGATACAAGCCACATGACCGTATTAAAGTTTTCATCACTAAAGTGGAGAAAACAACAAAAGGTCCACAAATTTTTGTATCGAGAACTCATCCTGGATTATTAAAGAGGTTATTCGAAATTGAAGTTCCTGAGATTTACGACGGAACAGTTGAAATTAAATCTGTTGCTCGTGAAGCTGGAGACCGTTCCAAAATTTCTGTTCATTCGGATAATCCAGAAGTGGATCCAGTAGGAGCTTGTGTAGGTCCAAAAGGAACTCGTGTTCAAGCTGTTGTTAACGAATTAAAAGGTGAAAAAATTGATATCGTTAAGTGGTCAGAAGATCCAGTTGTTTTCGTAGCAAACGCTCTAAGTCCATCAAAGGTTTTAGATGTAATGGTGAACGAAGAAGAGAAAGCGACAACGGTTATCGTACCAGATTACCAGTTATCTTTAGCTATCGGTAAACGCGGACAAAATGCCCGCCTTGCTGCTAAGTTAACAGGATGGAAAATTGACATAAAGTCTGAAACAGATGCGAGAGAAGCAGGTATTTTTCCTCGTGAAGAAGGGATTTTATCCTTTAACGATGATGAGCCTGAAACTGATGACACTAATCTAAATCTAGATTATGTTGAAGATAACGAATAATTGAGGTGAATGATCGTGAACACTCGTAAAAAAGTACCTATGCGAAAATGTGTAGCTACTGGTGAAATGAGGCCAAAAAAAGATTTGGTTCGCATCGTTCGTTCTAAAGAGGGAGAGGTTTCCATCGACTTAACTGGAAAAAAATCAGGTCGTGGAGCATATCTTTCTAAAACAGAGGAAGCTGTACAAAAAGCAAAGAAGAAGAATGTTTTATCTAGCCACTTAGAAGTCAAAGTGGATGATCGTATATATGAAGAGCTTATAGAGCTCATTGAGAAGGAGAAACGACTATCCTAATGAACGGAAATCAGTGGATGTCATTGCTTGGCTTAGCCAATCGAGCGCGTAAAATTATTTCTGGTGAAGAACTTTCTGTTAAGGAAATTCAGAACCGTAAAGCGAAACTTGTTTTGTTATCAGCGGATGCATCTGCTAATACAAACAAAAAAGTAACGGACAAATGCAAATCCTATAATATTCCTTATAAATTAGTAGAAAACCGTTTTTTGCTCGGTCAAGCGATCGGTAAAGAAGCCCGCGTAGTAGTGGCTGTTCTAGATGAGGGATTTGCCAAGAAGCTAATGACGTTGCTCGATTAAATCTAGCGGGGGTGTATTAATGAGTAAAATGCGAGTATATGAATATGCAAAAAAACATAATATTTCCAGCAAGGAAATTATTACAAAATTAAAAGACATGGATATCGAGGTTTCAAACCATATGACTACAATAGAAGATGATACAGTGAAAAAATTAGATAGCTTATTTAATAAAAAAGAGGAAAAGAAAGCTCCGGCTAAAGAGCAACAAAAACCTCAAGGACAAAAGCCTCAACAAAATGTTCAACCTAAAACAAAGGCAGCTGCTTTCGAAGACGATGACCGTGCTTCAACACCTGCTGTAGTAAAAGTTAAGACTAATGTTGTTAAAGCAAATGATAGTAAAAAAGGTGCACAAGAGTACCAGTCGAAAGAAAACAAAGCGTTCAATAAAAATAAAAACAAAAATAAAAACAATAACCAAAATCAAAACAGATCTAGACAACAACACCAACCACAACCACCTAAAAAGAAAGAATTACCTGCTAAAATTACTTTTAGCGAATCTTTAACGGTTGCTGAACTAGCTAAAAAGCTACACTTAGAGCCTTCAGAAATCATTAAAAAATTATTCTTACTTGGGGTTATGGCTACGATTAACCAAGTTCTTGACAAAGATGCCATTGAGTTAATCTGTGCTGAGTACAACGTTGAAGTCGAAGAGGAAATCAAAATTGATACGACAGATTTAGAGGTTTACTTCACGGAAGACGAATCAGATGACCTTGTTGAAAGACCTTCTGTAGTAACAATCATGGGTCACGTTGACCACGGTAAAACAACTTTATTAGACTCTATTCGAAACACGAAAGTAACAGCTGGCGAAGCGGGTGGTATCACTCAGCATATCGGTGCATATCAAGTAGTGGAGAACGGTAAAAAGATTACTTTCCTTGATACACCAGGTCACGCGGCTTTTACAACGATGCGTGCTCGTGGAGCGAAAATTACGGATATCACTGTTCTAGTTGTAGCTGCAGATGATGGAGTAATGCCTCAAACAGTTGAAGCTATTAATCACGCTAAAGCGGCAGAGGTACCAATTATCGTAGCTGTTAATAAAATGGATAAAGAGTCTGCCAATCCTGACCGTGTGATGCAAGAGTTAACAGAGCATGGTTTAGTGCCAGAGGCTTGGGGTGGAGATACGATTTTCGTACCACTTTCAGCTTTAAAAGGCGAGGGTATTGATTCTCTTTTAGAAATGATTCTTCTTGTAGGTGAAGTCGAAGAATACAAAGCTAACCCTAAGAGAAAAGCAATCGGTACCGTTATTGAAGCTCAACTTGATAAAGGTCGAGGCTCAGTCGCAACACTTCTAGTTCAAAACGGAACACTTCGTATTGGAGACCCAATCGTTGTTGGTAAAACGTTTGGACGTGTACGTGCAATGGTAAATGATGTTGGGCGTCGTGTTAAAGAAGCAGGTCCATCCACTCCTGTAGAGATTACTGGATTAAATGATGTACCACTTGCGGGAGATCGTTTCGTTGTATTTGAAGACGAGAAGACTGCTCGTTCTATCGGGGAAACTCGTGCGCAACAAGCGTTACAAGCACAGAGAAGTGAGAAAACAAAAGTTAGTCTTGAAAATCTGTTTGAGCACATGAAACAAGGAGAAATGAAAGACTTAAACTTAATTGTTAAAGGTGACGTTCAAGGTTCTGTTGAAGCAGTAGCTGCTGCTTTACAAAAAATTGACGTAGAAGGTGTAAATGTTCGAATCATTCACACTGGCGTAGGTGCGATTAACGAATCAGATATCACTTTAGCTTCTGCTTCAAATGCTATTGTTATTGGATTTAACGTACGTCCAGATAACAACGCTAAGCGTGCAGCTGATACAGAAGAAGTAGATATCCGTTTACACAGAATCATTTATAAAGTAATTGAAGAAATTGAAGCAGCGATGAAAGGAATGCTTGATCCTGAGTTCCAAGAGAAAATTACTGGTCAAGCGGAAGTTCGTCAAACATTCAAAGTTTCTAAAGTTGGAACAATTGCAGGTTCTTACGTTACAGATGGTAAAATCACTCGTGGCAGCGGTGTTCGTGTCATTCGTGATGGAATCGTGGTATTCGAAGGCGAAATCGATGCATTAAAACGTTTCAAAGATGATGCAAAAGAAGTAAGCCAAGGGTACGAATGTGGAATTACCATTAAAAACTTTAATGATGTAAAAGAAGGAGACGTCATTGAAGCATATATTATGGAAGAAGTGGAACGTTAATGATAGTTGGCTTAGCAGCCTGTGAATGTATCATTTACGATGCACATTCTTTAAAAGACAAAAGAGCTGTGTTACAGAGGATTATGACACGTCTGAAGCAGAAATATAATGTTTCTGTTTCAGAGGTTGACTTTCAAGATGTATGGCAGAGAACGAAGCTTGCAATCGTGGTTGTATCTTCCTCTGGGGTGTCAACAGAAAGAGAATTACAACATGCTCTAAGTTTTATTGACTCGTTTCCGGAGATAGAACGAACCATCACGGATATCGAGTGGCTTTAAATACATTTTTTGTTCTTTGAGAGGTAAAAATAAAATTACCAATACGATTTTCATTTTTATCGTACTGCTCATAAGAACTGAACAAAGAGGTGACATACTATGAGCCTTCGATCTAATCGTGTTGGAGAACAAATGAAAAAAGAATTAGGCGAGATTATTAGCCGAAAAATAAAAGACCCACGCATCGGTTTTGTTACTGTAACAGATGTGGAAGTTTCAGGAGATCTCCAACAAGCAAAAGTGTTTATTTCTGTTCTAGGTGATGACCTACAGAAAGAAAACACGCTTAAAGGTTTAGCAAAAGCAAAAGGATTCATTCGCTCAGAAATTGGCCAAAGAATCCGCTTAAGAAAAACTCCAGAAATCATCTTTGAATTCGACGAGTCCATCGACTACGGAAACCGTATCGACACACTCCTACACCAAATTCAAAGAGAAGACAAAACAAAAGATAGTGAGCAGGAAATTTAAAGGTTAATTTAAATACTTTTGTTATAGTTGTTGTTTAAACTAATCCGAGTTGATTGGAGCGGAGGACACTTGACTCCTGCAGGAAGTAGAGGGAATGGGAGACCCCACAGGCGGAACGCCGAGGAGGCTCCCATCCCTCCCTGCGGAAAGCAAGTGTCCGGAGCGGAAATCAACGGGCTTCTATAGCAAGAAACTTTTATAATACCTTGGATCTCCATTCAGATACAATATGGATAAAAGGATAGACATACTTTGTCTATCCTTTTCTTAATATAACGATGAATTCATACATATAATGACAACTTGAACGGAGGATTACAAATGGAAGGAATTTTACCGCTTTATAAAGAAAAAGGTATGACCTCCCACGATTGCGTATTTAAACTCAGAAAAATCTTAAAAATGAAACGAATCGGTCATACAGGTACTCTAGATCCTGATGTAACAGGAGTATTACCGATTTGTTTAGGACGAGCTACTAAAGTAGCAGAATACATTACAGATGCAGGTAAATCTTACGAAGGGGAAGTATCGATTGGATTCTCAACCACAACAGAAGACGCTTCTGGAGAAGTAGTTGAACAAAAAATAGTAGATAGAACCTTCACAAGGAAAGAAATTTTAGAAGTCTTGTCGAGCTTAACAGGAGAAATTACTCAAACACCACCTATGTATTCAGCCGTTAAAGTTAACGGTAAAAGGCTCTATGAATATGCGAGACAGGGAATCGAAGTAGAGAGACCATCGAGAAAAGTTACTATCTATTCAATTGAGCTCCTAGATGATAGAGAAGAATTTGAAGGTGAAACGATTCAATTTAGATTTAAAGTAGCGTGCAGCAAAGGGACATATATTCGAACACTTGCCGTTATGATTGGAGAATCTTTAGGTTACCCAGCCCATATGTCTGATCTAAAACGAATTCAATCAGCATCATTTTCATTAGAAGATTGCTTAACTCTTGAAGAGGTGAGCAAAAAGCTTGAAGAAGGCACAATTCAGGAATTTATTAGACCAATGGAGGCCGCGCTTTTACATTTGCCGAAATATGAAATAAGTGATAAATTAAGTGAGAAAGTTTTAAATGGTTCAGTCCTAAATATTCCAGAAGAACTAACGGAAGTGTCAGGACCCATTGTTGTACAGGACTCTAAAGGTACAGCATTGGCCATTTATCAGCATCATCCCCATAAAGTTGGCTTAATGAAGCCGACTAAGGTATTGAAAATCTAGGGGATGCAAATTAATCAATCTATACAAATCATATAGAATAAGCTTTTTAGGATTGATAGGAAAAAGGTGAGTATCAGCGTGGAAGTAATTACGATTCATCATCCCCACAATTTACAAAAAGAAGACTTTGAACCAATGGCTATGGCACTTGGTTATTTTGATGGAGTACATCTAGGTCACCAAAGGGTCATTCAAACGGCTAAAAGTGTAGCAAAAGAAAAGGGTATCAAAAGTGCCGTCATGACTTTTGATCCTCATCCGTCCGTCATTCTTCGTCGAGAAGTACAACATGTAGAATATATCACTCCATTAGAAGAGAAAATGGAGTTAGTCAATAAGCTGGGAATTGATTACCTTTTTGTTGTGAAATTTTCACATCAATTTGCGGACCTTTTACCACAAGAATTTATAGACCAGTACATTATTGGATTAAACGTGGTTCATCTCATTGCTGGATTTGATTATTCATATGGAAAAATGGGCAAAGGGACGATGGAAACAATTTCATTTCACTCTAGAGGGAAGTTTGACTATACAACCGTTCCGAAGCTCACAAACGGTAATGAAAAGGTTAGTTCAACACTCATTCGCTCTTTTATTAAAGAAGGAAAAATGCTTGAGCTAAACTCCTTATTAGGTAGGTATTACACGACAAGCGGAATTGTCATCCACGGGGACAAGAGGGGAAGAACCATTGGTTTTCCAACTGCTAATATTGAAATTCATGACGAATATTTAATTCCTCCACTTGGAGTATATTCTGTAAGAATATTGGTTGAAGACCTGTGGTATGAAGGAGTATGCAATATAGGTTATAAGCCGACGTTTAATAAGGAACAAGGACACAAACCATCAGTAGAAGTACATATTTTTGATTTCAACAAAGAAATTTATGACCAGAAAGTTACAGTTGAATGGCATAAACATATAAGAAGTGAGAAGAAGTTCTCAGGAATTGATGAGTTAGTGGCACAAATTGAACGAGATAAGCTAGAAAGCCTTTCTTACTTTGAAAAAAACAACGTTTAGTCTTGCTTTTTGTCATAAAAAGTTGTATTCTTATAAGCGTAACAAAAAATGAACCTTTTCTTGGCAAGTCGAATCACCGACGCTTGCTCAGAAACAGGGGATTGATAATATTAGGAGGTGAACCGGATGGCAATCACTAAAGAACGTAAAAACGAACTTATCAGTGAGTACAGAACTCACGAAAGCGACACTGGATCTCCAGAAGTTCAAATCGCTGTCCTTACAGAAGAAATCAACAACTTAAATGGCCATTTACGTACTCATAAGAAAGATCACCACTCACGTCGCGGTCTTTTAAAAATGGTAGGTAAACGTCGTAACCTATTAACTTACCTTCGTAACAAAGATGTTTCTCGTTACCGTGAGTTAATCACTAAGCTTGGTTTACGTCGATAATTTGAAGAAGCGGGATATATCCCGCTTTTTTGTTAGCATTAAAATAGATGGATTTTCGTGTATTTTTTGTTTTTTATTTCTAGAAAAGGTCCTCTTTTCATCTTTACTAAATTGAAAAAGAGCTAAATGGTAATACAATTATACATATCCTTTATTTTAAGTATCAGTGAAAATGTTAATACTACATAAGAATGCAGTTCCATACTTAGCTTACTGGAAGATACAAGGGCATACCAATCTTCTTTTATAATAAATTGAATGGAAAACATAGAGAGGGGTTCACAAATGGGACAAGATAAACAAGTCTTTTCTATTGACTGGGCTGGACGTCCATTAACAGTTGAAATAGGACAATTAGCAAAGCAAGCAAACGGTGCTGTTTTAGTTCGCTACGGAGACACTGCTGTATTAAGTACAGCAACCGCATCAAAGGAACCAAAGAAGTTAGATTTTTTCCCGTTAACGGTTAACTACGAAGAACGTTTATACGCGGTTGGTAAAATACCAGGAGGATTTATTAAAAGGGAAGGTCGTCCAAGTGAAAAAGCGATCTTAGCGAGCCGATTAATTGATCGTCCTATTCGTCCATTATTCGCAGATGGATTCCGTAATGAAGTTCAAGTAATCAGTATCGTCATGAGTGTAGACCAAAACTGTTCATCAGAGATGGCTGCTATGTTTGGATCTTCTTTAGCATTGTCTGTTTCAAACATTCCTTTTGAAGGACCAATTGCGGGTGTAACGGTAGGACGTGTAGATGGTAACTTTATTATTAACCCTTCCGTAACTGAAATGGAAAATAGTGATCTACACCTAGTTGTTGCAGGAACAAAGGATGCGATTAACATGGTTGAAGCAGGTGCTGATGAAGTTCCTGAAGAAACGATGCTAGAAGCAATTATGTTCGGTCATGATGAAATTAAACGATTAATTGCGTTCCAAGAAGAAATCGTAGCTAAAGTTGGAAAAGAAAAATTAGAAATTACTTTATATGAACTGGATGCAGAACTTGAAGCGGAGATTCGTGGCATGTGCGAGACTGAAATAGTACAAGCTATCCAAGTTCAAGAAAAGCATGCTCGTGAACAAGCGATTACGGAAGTAAAGCAAAAAGTAATAGCTAAATATGAAGAGCAAGAAGCAGAAGACGAAGACTTAAAACAAGTAAAGCAAATTCTTGACAAAATTGTTAAAGGTGAAGTTCGTCGATTAATTACAGAAGAAAAAGTACGTCCAGATGGCCGTAACCCAGATGCCATTCGTGCACTGTCTTCAGAAATCAATATTTTACCTCGTACCCATGGTTCAGGCCTATTCACACGTGGCCAAACTCAAGCTCTTAGTATTTGTACATTAGGAGCAATGGGAGATGTTCAAATACTTGATGGTCTAGGGATTGAAGAAGAAAAACGCTTTATGCACCACTATAACTTCCCTCAATTCAGCGTTGGGGAGACAGGACCTATCCGTGGCCCTGGTCGTCGTGAAATCGGACACGGTGCTCTTGGAGAACGTGCTTTAGAGCCAATTATTCCAAGTGAAAAAGACTTCCCTTACACCATTCGTCTTGTATCTGAAGTATTAGAATCTAATGGTTCAACTTCACAAGCAAGTATTTGTGCTAGTACATTAGCGATGATGGATGCGGGTGTACCGATTAAAGCACCAGTAGCTGGTATTGCGATGGGATTAGTTAAATCGGGTGAGCATTATACAATTTTAACTGATATTCAAGGAATGGAAGACCACCTTGGAGATATGGATTTTAAAGTAGCTGGAACTTCAAAAGGTGTTACAGCACTTCAAATGGATATTAAAATTGAAGGCTTATCTCGTCAAATTTTAGAAGAAGCATTACAACAAGCAAAAGTAGGGCGTATGCAAATTCTAGAATCGATGATGGCAACGATTTCTGAGCCGAAAAATGAGCTTTCTCGTTATGCTCCGAAAATCCTAACAATGGCGATTAACCCTGATAAAATTCGTGATGTTATTGGACCAAGTGGTAAACAAATTAATAAAATCATCGAAGAAACAGGCGTTAAAATCGATATTGAGCAAGATGGTACAATCTTCATTTCTTCAACTGAAGAAGATATGAACCAAAAAGCGAAGAAAATTATTGAAGATATCGTTCGTGAAGTAGAAGTGGGACAAATGTATTTAGGTAAAGTAAAACGAATTGAAAAATTCGGTGCATTTGTTGAACTATTCAGCGGTAAAGATGGACTTGTTCATATTTCTGAGCTAGCTGAAGAACGTGTTGGTAAAGTAGAAGATGTTGTTGCGATTGGCGATGAAATCTTAGTTAAAGTCATGGAAATTGACAAACAAGGTCGTGTAAACCTATCTAGAAAAGTCGTATTAAAAGAGCAACGTGAGCAACAAGAACAAGCTCAAAAGTAATATAAAGAGTGATTAGCGCAGGAAGTGGACCATATAGACTTACATGTGCTCGAATGACGAGTCAGGGGAAACCCTGACTTTTTATTGATTTTAGAAATATGAATGTTTAATTCGTTCTACCTTGTCCTATCATTACATAATTTGTAATGAAGGAGGCATATAGAATGAAAAATATATTTTATATTGTTATGATAAGTTTACTTGCTCTTCTCGTGGTAAATAACCCGTTATCTGACCAGTATGTAGCGAGCTTAAAAGGACAGAGTGTTCCTGCTTCTGCAGCTAATACATTGATGGATGAAATTGAACTCAAGGCGAAGGAGTATGAGGTACCGCCCTCTGATGCTAAAATAGATCCTGTTTGGAAAGCAATGCCGGGGCTTAATGGTTTAAAAGTAGATATTGAGGCTTCATATAAAAAAATGAAGAAGGACAAAGAATTTAATCCTGAAAAACTTGTTTTCAAGGAGGTTTCTCCAAACGTCCATCTTGATGATCTTCCCCCGAATGCTATCTATAAAGGACATCCGGATAAACCAATGGTAAGTTTTATCATAAATGTAGCGTGGGGAAATGAGTACATATCTCCTATTTTGGCAACGTTAAAAAAGAATAACGTTCAGGCTAGCTTCTTTTTAGAAGGTAGATGGGTGAAGGAAAATCCTGAACTAGCTAAAATGATTGTTGATGCAGGACATGAGGTAGGGAATCATTCTTATTCTCATCCTGATATGAAAATTATTTCTGCTGGTAGAGCACGAGAAGAAATACAAAAAACAAATCAGGTAATTGAAGCTACGACTGGAAAAGTGCCAACTTGGTTTGCTCCACCTAGTGGGAGTTACAGAGACGAAGTGGTACAAATAGCTTCACAAGAAAAGTTAAAGACCGTGATGTGGAGTGTTGATACAATTGACTGGCAAAAACCTTCTCCTGATGTACTTATTAACCGAGTAGTTAGTAAGATTCATAATGGAGCAATGGTTTTAATGCACCCTACTGATTCTACAGCAAAAGCGCTAGATCAATTAATCAAGCAAATCCAAGCAAAAGATTTAGAAATCGATACAGTCTCCGAACTATTAAGTGAAGATCGTATAATAACGAATGTGAAATAGCTTTTATGGGAGAAACTAATAGTAATTGGATATGTAGTAAAAGATGCAGCAGTCGTTCTAGAACAGGAGGAATAATGGTGATAAAAAAATATACTTGCCAAAATGGTGTTAGAATTGTTTTAGAAAATATACCAACGGTCAGATCAGTAGCAATTGGAGTCTGGATTGGTACTGGATCAAGAAATGAAACACCTGTAAACAACGGAATTTCACATTTCTTAGAGCATATGTTCTTCAAAGGGACAAAAACAAGATCGGCTAGGGAAATTGCGGAAGCATTTGACAGCATTGGTGGACAGGTTAATGCCTTTACATCTAAGGAATATACTTGCTATTATGCAAAAGTTCTTGATACTCATGCTAACATCGCTTTAGATGTGCTATCAGATATGTTCTTTCATTCTAGCTTTGTTGAAGAAGAACTGAAGAAAGAAAAGAATGTCGTTTATGAAGAAATTAAAATGTACGAAGATACTCCAGATGATATTGTTCATGATTTATTAAGTAAAGCCGTATTTGAAAGCCACTCTCTAGGTTATCCCATTTTAGGTACGGAAGAGACTTTAGCTACATTTTCTAGTGACACGCTAAAACAATACATGCATGATACATACACACCGGAAAATGTCGTTATTTCTATTGCAGGTAATATTGATGAGACGTTCATTTCACAAGTTGAAAAATACTTTGGTTCATATGAGGCTGGAAAAGCTGAATCTACGAATGACAAGCCTGAGTTCTTCTCAAATCGTGTGTCCCGAAAAAAGGAAACGGAACAGGCTCACCTTTGTATTGGATATGAAGGATTGCAAGTAGGACATGAAGATGTTTATAGTTTAATCGTTCTAAATAACATCCTAGGTGGAAGCATGAGCAGCCGCTTATTCCAGGATGTAAGGGAACAAAGAGGATTAGCATACTCTGTATATTCTTATCACTCAGCTTTCCAAGATACAGGAATAGTAACTCTATACGGCGGAACAGGCGCTAAACAACTAGATGTTCTATTTGATACCATCCAAGATACTTTAACGAAATTAAAAGCTGAAGGTATTACGGACAAAGAATTAAGCAACAGCAAAGAGCAATTAAAAGGTAGCTTAATGCTAAGCTTAGAAAGCACAAACAGCCGAATGAGCAGAAACGGTAAAAACGAGCTACTACTTGGGCGCCATCGTTCACTAGACGAAATCGTCGAACAAATCGACCAAGTCTCCAAACAAGGCGTAAACGACCTAGCCAATAAAGTATTTACAGACAAATACTCAGTAGCCCTAATCAGTCCAGACGGGGAATTACCGAAAAATATGTAATATCAGAAATAGTCTATGTATAAGCATAGGCTATTTTTGTTGTTTATTTATTCGAGTTACTAGTCTAAAACCTTCCCTAGAACGATACACATATAAAGAGGACAAAGATATTAAATTGGCTGTTCTCATAAAGTTTTTTATTTTATACAGCTCTTTTGTATATCAATCTGAGTTGATTGGAGCGGAGGGCACTTGACTCCTGCAGGATTAGAGGAAATGGGAGACCCCACAGGCGGAACGCCGAGGAGGCTCCCATTCCTCCCTGCGGAAAGCAAGTGCCCGGAGCGGAAATCAACGGGCATAATTATATCTGCAATTTATTTAGAAAGGGTCAAAATAAAAGGGAGGAATCTTCATGAGACTTAGCGAATTAAGCGGGAAAGAAATTGTCGATGTAAAAAAAGCAGAAAGACTAGGAATATTAGGGCAAACCGATCTAGAAATAAACGAAAAAACAGGACAAATACAAGCTCTACTCATACCTTCATTAAAATGGTTTGGTCTAAAACGACAAGGTGGAGAAGTTCGTGTGCCATGGAACCATATCAAAAAAATCGGAACAGATATGATCATTATCGACATCCCCGACCATGAAGAAGATAACGACTAAAGATTGGTTCATGCCAATCTTTTTATATTTCTCGAGTTAGAAATTGTGTAAATGCCTATTTTATAAGAGTTTACCAATAATTAGAAACAAGAAAAATACTCTTACATATATTATCCTATCTGTACTTCCTCTCAAAAAAACCTCTACAAAACAGTAATTTCCCCCTATTTGTTAAAAAACTAGGCATTTTTCTCAGATGATTGCAAAGGAAAACTCACCGATTCCATGTTTGCTACATAAGATGTTGAAGTAATCGTCATATGGAATTCCTGTTTAGAATTATTCAGGTAAAGAAGGTGAATGTTTTATGCTGACAGGGATGCAAATAGCAATCATCGGTGGTGACGCAAGACAGCTTGAAATCGTCCGTAAATTAACGGAACTTGACGCCAAGCTATCATTGATTGGCTTTGAGCAACTCGATCACGCCTTTTCAGGGGCAACAAAGGAAAAATTAGATGAAGTAGATTTTTCAAATATAGACGCTATTATTTTACCGGTACCAGGTACCAATCTAGAGGGGCATGTAGAAACCATTTTTTCAAATGAAAAAGTATGCTTAAGCGAAGATATGTTAATGAAAACCCCTACGCACTGTACGGTTTACTCTGGTATTACCAATTCCTATTTAAATGGAATTACCAAAAAGTCTAATAGACGGTTGGTGCAGCTTTTTGAAAGAGATGATGTAGCCATTTATAATTCCATTCCTACGGTTGAAGGGACAATTATGATGGCAATTCAACACACGGATTTTACCATTCATGGTTCTAATATTGTCGTTCTCGGTTTAGGAAGAGTAGGAATGAGCGTTGCGAGGACATTTGCTGCTTTAGGTGCCAATGTTAAGGTCGGTGCTAGAAAAAGTGAGCATATCGCGAGGATTACGGAAATGGGGCTAACCCCTTTTACCTTAAATGAGCTCGAGCAAAATGTTAAGGATGTAGATATTTGTATCAATACCATCCCGCATTTAATTGTAAGTGCATCTGTCCTGTCAAAAATGCCAGTACACACGCTAATTATTGACTTGGCATCAAAACCAGGAGGAACAGATTTCAGATACGCAGAAAAAAGGGGAATTAAAGCATTATTAGCTCCTGGTTTACCTGGGATTGTAGCTCCAAAGACTGCAGGGCAAATATTGGCTAACGTTCTTTCTCAATTACTAAGTGATGATTTACAAAAGCGAAAGGGGAAAGAAGAATGAGTTTAAATGGAAAAAGAATTGGATTTGGATTAACAGGTTCTCATTGCACATATGATGCTGTATTTCCGGAGATTGAAAAACTAGTTAACGCTGGCGCTGAAGTTTTACCAGTCGTAACCCATACTGTTAAAAATACGACTACTCGATTTGGTAAAGGGGAGGATTGGGTAGAAAGAATTGAGGATCTAACAGGAAACAAAGTGATTGACTCCATCGTAGGAGCAGAACCACTTGGACCCAAAATTCCGTTAGATTGTATGGTTATCGCTCCATTAACTGGTAACTCCATGAGCAAATTTGCTAATGCATTAACGGATTCGCCCGTTTTAATGGCAGCCAAAGCGACTCTAAGAAACTTAAAACCAGTAGTGGTAGGAATCTCAACAAACGACGCATTAGGTTTAAATGGAGTGAATTTAATGAGATTAATGTCGACGAAGAATATCTTCTTTATCCCATACGGTCAAGATGATCCTGAAAAGAAACCAAATTCTATGGTTGCACGAATGACGTTGTTATCTGATACTGTTGAAGCGGCTATCAATGGGAAACAATTACAACCTGTGATTATTGAAAAATTCCGAGATTAATTTACCCCCCTTCTTTTTCTAGTTACGTGCAAAAAGAGTATTTCTTTAATGCATGAATATGTTAAAATAAATGTTATTATTAGTAGAGTGTTGTAGACAGAATACAGTTGTTATATTTAGTACACTAAAGCTGAAAATACAGCTTATGTGACTTAGGTAAAATATACTCCCACTTAGCTAAGATGTTTTTTACTAAGTGGGAATTTGTATGATTTATTCACTTCTACCTTATCTTTAGAATCTACTAATATTAACATGATCTTTTACAAGTAACTAAAAATTAACATCAAATAGAGGAAAACTGGAAGGGGAAACAAAAATGACAGTAAGAAATGCTTTTCATGTAGCTGTAGTTGGTGCAACTGGAGCGGTAGGACAACAAATGTTACAAACATTAGAAAATAGAGATTTCCCTATTTCTAAATTAACACTTCTTTCTTCAGCACGTTCAGCTGGAAAAGTCGTTGTATTCAAAGGTCAGGAATTTACAGTTCAAGAGGCAACACCAGAAAGCTTTGAGGGTGTGGACATTGCATTATTTAGTGCTGGAGGCAGTGTTTCAAAAGAACTTGCTCCAGAAGCTGTAAAGCGTGGAGCTATTGTCGTGGATAATACAAGTGCTTTCCGTATGGATGAAAATGTACCACTAGTAGTACCGGAAGTAAACGAAGAGGAACTTCTCAACCATAACGGAATTATTGCTAACCCTAACTGTTCTACGATTCAAATGGTTGTTGCGCTTCAACCGATTCGTAAGCAATATGGTCTTAACAAAATTATTGTTTCAACATACCAAGCAGTTTCCGGTTCAGGTGCTGCGGCAGTTGAAGAATTAAACAGACAAACGAAAGCGATCATTAACAATGAAAGCTTTGAACCAAAAATCTTACCTGTAGGTTCGGATAAGAAGCATTATCAAATTGCTTTTAATGCGATTCCTCAGATTGATAAATTCCAAGATAATGGTTATACATTTGAAGAAATGAAAATGATTAACGAAACGAAAAAGATCATGAGCTTACCAGAGCTTCCTGTGGCAGCTACTTGTGTACGTCTTCCAGTTGCAACTGGCCACTCTGAATCACTTTATTTTGAAGTGGAAAGTGATGGAGTAAGTGCAGAAGAACTAAAGGCTTTATTAGAAAAAGCTCCTGGAGTGGTGCTTCAAGACGATCCAGCGAACCAAGTCTATCCAATGCCAGCTGATTGTGTTGGTAAAAATGATGTGTTTGTTGGTCGTATCCGTCATGACTTAGACAATACAAAAGGTTTCCATATGTGGGTCGTTTCTGATAACCTTTTAAAGGGAGCAGCATGGAACTCAGTACAAATTGCTGAGAGCTTAGTGAACCTAGGAATCGTAAAATAAGATAGGTATTTTTAACTTCATAAAAAATAGGAAATAATTTTTCCTTATGTTGTAAACTTGAGGTGTTACAATGAAAATAATTGTGCAGAAATTTGGCGGCACATCTGTTAAAGATGAAAAAAGTCGAAAGCATGCAATTGATCATGTGAAAAAAGCTCTATCAGAAGGCTACAAAGTGGTAGTAGTGGTATCGGCGATGGGCCGTAGCGGAGACCCTTATGCAACGGACACGTTACTTTCATTAGTAGGTGGATCATTTGGAAAAATAACGAAGAGAGAGCAAGATTTATTGCTTTCTTGTGGTGAAGCAATCTCTAGTGTTGTTTTTACCGGAATGCTTTTAGATGAAGACATTAAAGCTACTTCGTTAACAGGTCCTCAAGCTGGATTTAGAACGAATGACGATCATACAAATGCTAAAATTGTAGATATGAAATGCGAAAGATTGTTATCCGAATTAAAAGAGTATGATGTGGTGGTTGTAGCAGGTTTCCAAGGGGCAGCAAGCAATGGGGATGTTACTACAATAGGTCGAGGTGGCAGTGATACATCAGCTTCTGCTTTAGGTGCGGCACTACAGGCTGAATGGATTGATATCTTTACAGACGTAGAAGGAATTATGACGGCCGATCCAAGGATTGCTGAAAATGCGAGACCACTATCGGTTGTAACCTATACTGAAGTTTGTAATATGGCTTACCAAGGTGCAAAAGTCATTCATCCTCGGGCAGTCGAAATCGCGATGCAAGCAAATGTTCCTATCCGTATTCGTTCTACTTATTCAGATGGCTTGGGTACTCTAGTTACTTCGATAAATAAGAATAAGCGTGGTAGTGACATTAAAGAACGTACGGTAACAGGAATTGCTCACGTTTCACCAGTTACTCAAATTAAAGTTTTTGCTAAAAAAGACCAGTATAACCTACAGGCTGAAGTGTTTAAATCAATGGCTAATGAAAAAATTAGTGTTGATTTTATCAATATTTCTCCAAACGGAGTCACTTATACTGTTTCAAACGATATGACGGATAAAGCTATCGAGGTTTTAAGAAATTTAGGGCATGAACCAGTAGTGGAAAGAATGTGTGCCAAAGTTTCCGTTGTTGGTGCTGGTATTGCAGGTGTACCTGGAGTTACATCGAGAATTGTTACGCCTCTGTCAGAAAACGGGATTAGGATTCTTCAATCTGCAGATAGTCATACAACGATTTGGGTTCTAGTAAAACAAGATGACTTAGTAACTGCTGTCAATGTTTTACACGATGCTTTTCAATTAGAAAGGGAAAATCTAGAGTACGAGTCAATCGAATAGATTTTGAAATAATCTATACGAGTACTGCAATAGATTAATACGCAGCTTTTTTTCAGGAGGAGTAATAGAATGGTTTTATTTGGAAGAGTTTCAACCGCGATGGTGACACCATTTGATCATAAGGGTCATATCGATTTCTCAAAAACAACACAATTAGTTAACCATCTGATAGAAAACGGAACTGATTCAATCGTCGTTGCTGGTACAACAGGTGAATCACCGACTCTAACGAAAGAAGAAAAAATTGCTTTATTCAAGCATGTTGTAAAAGTTGTGGATAAAAGGATACCTGTTATTGCAGGAACTGGAAGCAATAACACGTATGAGTCGATTGAATTAACAAAGAAGGCTGAAGAGCTTGGCGTTGACGCTGTGATGCTTGTGGCACCTTACTACAACAAGCCAAACCAAGAGGGCCTATACCAGCACTTTAAAACAATTGCAGAAAATACTTCATTACCTGTTATGATTTATAATATTCCTGGTCGATCCGTAGTGAATATTTTACCGGAAACCGTTGTACGTTTATCTAAAGTTAGCAATATCGTAGCGGTAAAAGAGGCAAGTGGAGATCTTAACGCTATGACTACCATACTTGCTAATACCGATGAGGAATTCCTTTTATACTGTGGAGACGATGGATTAACATTACCAGCTTTAGCAATTGGAGGAGCTGGAATTGTATCAGTAGCTTCCCACGTCATTGGAAATGAAATGCAAGAGATGGTTCAAGCATTTTTAAACGGTGAGAACGCCAAGGCTGCAAAAATTCACCAAAAACTCCTACCAGTCATGGAAGGGCTATTCAAAGCTCCAAGCCCTGCGCCTGTTAAAACGGCATTACAATTAAAAGGGATGGATGTAGGTTCAGTAAGACTACCTCTAGTACCACTAACTGAGCAAGAAAGAACGACTTTAGCTGAGCTTTTAAAATAATAATGTATAAAAGACAGACCGTCAGTAAAGCAGGATGTAATAACTTGCGGGTTCGCAATTATTAGGTCCTATTGATAGGTCTGTTTTTGTTTAGTGATAAATTTCCAATCTTACTTATTCAATACAATATAGTAACAAAGTTTTGAAAAAGAGCGATTACATAAATTTGGTTGTAAAGGTTTTCTAAATTCAAGTATAATAGTGTTAACTGATCTACGGTCGGCTTAAATCAACATAGGAGGAGACCAACATTGAACAAGAGAAAGAACGAGAGTATCAAGCTTATTGCTCTGGGGGGAGTAGGGGAAATCGGTAAGAACATGCACCTAGTAGAAGTGGACGAGGATATCTTTGTCATCGATGCCGGTTTAATGTTCCCAGAAAACGAAATGCTTGGTATTGATATTGTCATACCTGATATTTCCTACTTGATACAAAACCATGACAGGGTAAAGGGGATTTTCCTAACTCATGGACATGAAGATCATATTGGAGCACTTTCATACATATTAAGAGACTTACAGGTACCTGTCTATGGTACTCGATTAACCATAGCTTTGGCTAAAGCGAAAATGAAGGAACAAGAATTTAAAGGAAAAGCGAACTTTATTGAAGTAACCTCTAATTCGGTTATTGATTTTGATACAGCTCAAGTTACGTTCTTTAGAACAAATCATAGTATTCCAGATTCAGTAGGGATTTGTATCGAAACTTCAGAAGGAAGCATTGTACATACAGGTGACTTTAAGTTTGATCAAGCCGCTACAGAGCTTTATAAGCCTGAAATAGGGAAAATGGCAGCCATAGGAGAAAAAGGGGTTCTTTGTTTGTTATCTGATAGCATGGAAGCTGAACACCCAGGTTACACTCCTTCAGAAGCGGATGTTGCAAGAGAAATGACAGATGCGTTCTTTAATGCAAAAGGAAGAATTATTGCAGCTTGCTTTGCTTCTGATTTAAATCGTATTCAACATGTATTTGATGCGGCATATGAAAGCAGAAGGAAAATCGCTGTTGTAGGAAAAAGTCTACAACGTATTTTTGATATTGCTCTTGAATTGCAATACTTAAATGTTCACGATGAACTAATCATCCCGATTACAGAAATCTCAAGCTACTCAGATGACGAGTTAGTCATACTTACGACAGGTGTTCAAGGTGAACCGATTGAAGCTTTACAAAAAATGGCCAAGCAGGCACACAAGCAGGTTAATATTAAACCTGGAGACACGGTGTTAATTGCAGCCTCACCACTAAGAGGAAGCGAAGTGTTCATCTATAAAACAATTGATATGTTATACCGTGCAGGGGCAAGCGTCATTTCAGGAAAACGCATTGTAAATACGTCTAGTCATGGTAGTCAAGAAGAATTAAAATTTATGATCAATTTAATGAAACCTGACTTCTTTGTACCTGTTCACGGGGAATACCGTATGTTAAAGGCACATGCAAAAGTGGCAAAGTCTTGTGGTTTATCTGACGACCAAATTTTCATCCCTGAAAAAGGGGATGTACTTGAGTTAAAACAAGATCGTTTTAAACTATCAGGAAAAGTAACGTCTGGAAATGTATTAATTGACGGCAGCGGTGTAGGGGATGTAGGAAACATCGTACTAAGAGACAGAAGATTACTTTCACAAGATGGAATTCTTATAGTGGTTGTTACTTTAAGCAAGGGCGAAAGAAAAATTAGTGCAGGACCAGAAATTATTTCTAGAGGCTTTGTTTACGTAAGAGAATCAGAAAAGTTGATGGAAGACTCAACCGACTTAGTCAAAAGCATTGTAGAAAGAAATTTACAAAAAGATTCGTTTGATTGGGCAAGTATCAAACAGTCCATGAGAGATGAATTAAATCAATTTTTGTTTGAAAAAACAAAACGTAGACCAATGATCCTTCCAATTATAATGGAGGTTAATGGACGTTATTAGGCTATATTGACGGCACGTAAAGCACGTGCCGTTTTTTGTCTTTTGTTCATAGATATTCACTTGTTTAGAAAAGAGCTTTTAACATTCATAATCCTTCGCATGAAATGTATCGGTGCGTTCAATACTATGATTATCATGTGTGAAGGGAGAAAGAAAATGAATCTCGAAAATGCGCAAAACAATCCCGGAGGCGGGGAAGAACAGCAACCTAAAGAAGATAAACCTTCTGCACTAATAGAAAAAATTCAACAACTCGGTCAAACGAATGTACCACAGCTATCACAAGATTCTAAAATCCATTGTTTGACTATTGTTGGACAGATTGAAGGACATCTTCAACTTCCACCTCAAAATAAAACGACCAAATACGAGCACTTAATCCCTCAGTTGGTCGCCATTGAGCAAAATCCAAAGATTGAGGGTCTTTTAGTCATTTTAAATACTGTTGGTGGAGATGTAGAGGCAGGTTTAGCAATATCGGAAATGCTTGCTTCCTTATCTAAGCCATCTGTTTCTATCGTATTAGGAGGAGGTCACTCGATTGGTGTTCCAATTGCCGTCTCATGTAATTATTCCTTTATTGCGGAAACAGCAACTATGACCATTCATCCGATTCGTTTAACAGGGTTAGTAATCGGGGTTCCTCAAACTTTTGAATACTTAGATAAGATGCAAGAGCGAGTCGTTACTTTTGTTACAAAAAACTCAAACATAACAGAAGAAAAATTTAAAGAGTTAATGTTTGAGAAAGGTAACTTAACGAGAGATATTGGGACTAATGTGGTTGGGCGTGACGCAGTTGAATATGGGTTAATTGATGAAGTGGGTGGTATTGGTCAAGCGATAAAAAAATTAAATGAATTAATTGAACTAAGTAAAGATGATAACGAAGGACTAGTACAATGATTTTATATACAACCATGCCACAAGAACTCATTTTTCAAGGTCATGCAGAGGAAAATAAGCAGGAGCAAATGATGATGCATTATGAAGGGATTCCAGTTTTAGTGGAAAGGGATGAAGACCATTCATACCGAGTAGTGAGGGTCATGAGTACAGATCCCGCCCACTATTTAAACGAAAAATGTTGCCCTGGATCAAAAATTTCTTTTCCTTAAGGTTTGGATTATCGCTGAATGGACAACCTTTATGGTATAATAAGGTTAACTTCTGGGGGGCAGCCTTTATTGGCTGCCTCCTTCGTTCTATATGCTCAGTACGTACATAAGGATAAAATGTTTTTGATGAACGGAACGAAAAAAAGAGGTTCCATCGATTTGTATATAGAAATCTTACATATGCATATCCAGATAAAATATCTTAAGGTGATAAAATGGCCAAAAGAAAAAGAAGACAATCTAGTAAAAACGAAAACTTTAAGAGAACGATTAAATTTGAATTGATTGGACTTGTACTCATTGCGATTGCAGCTATATCCATGGCGAAATTAGGAGCTGTCGGTAAGGCAACCGTATTATTTTTCCGTTTCTTTACGGGTGAATGGTATATGCTTAGCTTAGTAGGGTTAATTGTATTAGGTGTATATTTAATGTGGAAAAGGACTATTCCATATGTATTACATTCCAAGTTAGTAGGTATATATTTAATCCTTTCCTCCTTATTACTACTAAGTCATGTCACTTTATTTCAGCTTCTCTCTAATGGTGGGAAATTTGATAATCCTAGTGTTATTGCCAATACACTAGAATTATTCTGGATGGAAGTTAGAGGGGAAACGAGCACAACTGATTTAGGTGGAGGAATGATCGGGTCCGTTTTATTTGCCCTTTTTTATTATTTGTTTGATGAAGCGGGAACGAAAATCATCGCTATTGTACTTATTATCATAGGGCTGATTTTATTAACTGGTAAGACAGTAGGAGAAGCGGTCGGTAAGATTTGTCTTTCGCTCTTTGAGTTTTCTAAAAAACAATGGAATGTCTTTTTAGATGATTTAGCGAAATGGAAAGAAGACCGAAGAGAAAAAAGAGAAGCAAAAAGAGCTGCAGCAGAAATGGAACGTGTTGCCGAGGAAGCGGCGCAAGAAGCATCAGGCCCGGTTGTTACGATTTCGAGCTCAAACCAAATAGAGGAAGAAACAATCCAACCTTCAGAACCTCTTATCTCAAGCTTTACAGAGCGAGCTTACGAAGATGAAAACCCAAACGTTATTTCTTCTGCCTCAAATCGCAAGGTGAAAAATATAGAAGAAGAGCCTGTAGAGGAACTAGCTCCACCGATTACTTTTACAGAAGTAGAGAACGTTGATTATGAATTACCTCCTATTAAAATCTTAAAGCAACCTAGAAAAACCGACCAAAGTGGAGAGTATGAATTAATCCATGCCAATGCAGCTAAGCTCGAAAGAACGTTTCAGAGCTTTGGTGTAAAGGCACGTGTAACTCAGGTACATTTAGGTCCTGCTGTAACAAAATATGAAGTACATCCTGATGTAGGTGTGAAAGTAAGTAAGATTGTCAGTCTGAATGACGACTTGGCACTGGCACTTGCGGCTAAAGATATTCGAATTGAAGCTCCTATTCCAGGGAAATCGGCTATTGGTATTGAAGTACCAAACTCTGAGGTTGCCATGGTTAGCTTAAGAGAAGTACTAGAATCCAAGCAAAATGACAAACCTGATTCGAAATTGATGATTGGACTTGGAAGGGATATTACGGGTGAAGCTGTCTTAGCTGAATTAAATAAAATGCCCCATTTACTAGTTGCCGGTGCAACAGGAAGTGGGAAAAGTGTATGTATTAATGGAATTATTACTAGTATTCTCATGAGGGCAAAGCCACATGAGGTGAAAATGATGATGATTGACCCTAAGATGGTCGAGTTGAATGTGTATAACGGAATCCCTCATTTGCTTGCGCCTGTTGTGACGAATCCGAAGAAAGCTTCACAGGCACTTCAGAAAGTGGTTAGTGAAATGGAACGTCGGTATGAGCTCTTTTCGCACACAGGAACGAGAAATATTGAAGGGTATAATGAATATGTTCGCAGACATAATGCTGAGGAAGAGGCAAAACAACCTTTATTACCTTACATTGTGGTTATTGTCGATGAGCTTGCTGATTTAATGATGGTTGCCTCTTCTGACGTAGAAGATGCTATTACTCGATTAGCACAGATGGCTCGTGCAGCAGGAATACATTTAATTATCGCTACCCAAAGACCTTCTGTTGACGTTATTACAGGGGTTATCAAGGCAAATATTCCTTCAAGGATTGCCTTTGCTGTATCATCAATGACAGATTCAAGGACTATTTTAGACATGGGTGGTGCTGAAAAACTGTTAGGTAGGGGAGACATGTTATTCCTTCCAGTAGGTGCTTCAAAGCCCATTCGAGTTCAAGGTGCCTTCTTATCAGATGACGAAGTAGAGGAAGTTGTTAATTTTGTCATTGAACAGCAAAAGGCTCAATACCAAGAAGAAATGATTCCTGATGAAATTCCGGAAACTACAGCGGAAGTTGAAGATGAACTATACAATGAAGCCGTAGATTTAATATTAGAAATGCAAACCGCCTCTGTTTCTATGCTTCAGAGAAGATTTAGAATTGGTTACACCCGTGCTGCACGGTTAATCGATGAAATGGAGCTAAGAGGAGTGGTTGGGCCTTATGAGGGAAGTAAGCCAAGAGCGGTATTAATGGCAAAACCTCCTGAGGAAGCTAGTTCATAAAAAACACTCATTTATAGAGAAGAAGCAGTGAACAGGCTTCTTCTTTTTTGTGTATCCCAATTGTTCTGTAATAGTATAACCTTATATTTTGGAGAAAACGCTTACATCCTATTAATATAGCAAAAATCAATCATTAAAAATCAATAATGTCAAACATAACTTATATAATTCACCTTTTTTCGACAAATTAGAAATACACTATTTATTTCTTATTAGAAAAGTGTTATAGTATTTTCGATTAGTAGGAATGATTGAACATCAGAGGTCTGATGTCTTGAGAAATTGGTTGAAGGAGCCTGCATGTCAATGTCAATTAAGTCAGATAGTAGACATCTATATTTACAAGTAATCGATCGTTTAAAGCAAGATATTGAAGAAGGATTGTATAAGGAAAAAGAAAAATTACCTTCCGAATTTGATCTTGCAAAACAACTTGGAGTGAGTAGAGCCACTCTCCGTGAGGCATTACGTATTCTTGAAGAAGAAAATGTGATTATTAGACGTCATGGGGTAGGGACATTTGTTAATTCAAAACCTTTGTTTACTTCAGGTATCGAGCAGTTAAATAGTGTGACCAATATGATTGTACAAGCAGGGATGAAACCAGGTACCATTTTCTTAAGTTCAGTAACTCAAGGCGCTACCGAAGAGGATGTCAGACGTTTTACATGTTCCATTGATGAAGAAATTGTTGTGATGGAGAGGGTTAGAACCGCAAATGGAGAGCCAGTTGTTTACTGCGTAGATAAAGTTCCTAATAAGATTCTACCAGAAACTTTCTCACATGAAGAAGAGTCCATCTTCAACATACTAGAGGAAGAAGCAAACAAAAAAATAACCTATGCGGTTGCTCAAATTGAACCAATCGGATATCACGAAAAAATTTCTCCTATCTTGGAGTGTGATCCTGAAACGGCATTGCTTGTATTAAAGCAAATGCACTTCGATGAAATGGATGAACCAATCCTTTATTCGGTAAACTACTTTAAAGCCGACAAATTTAGTTTTCATGTTTTAAGAAAAAGAATTTAATTTCTTATTCAAAAATGAAAACGAAAACATTTAGAAATCTTTAAAACATTTCTACTAATAACACAAAGATATGGGGGTCAAAACCATGAAAAAACGTAAATTTGGTTTAGCTCTTTCATTGGTTCTTGCTGCAGGTACTATTTTAGGTGCTTGTGGAAAGACGGATGAAGGAAAAGAAGATGGTGGCGGTGCTAATAAAGAAGCAGCAAACATTAAAGTTGGACTAGTTACTGATACTGGTGGGGTTGACGATAAATCTTTCAACCAATCAGCTTGGGAAGGTCTTAAAAAGTTTGGTGCTGAGCACAACCTTGAAGAAGGTAAAGGATTCCGTTACTTACAATCTGAAAAAGAAGCAGATTACATTCCTAACTTAAGCAAATTTGCTGATGGTGGTTACGACTTAACTTTCGCAGCAGGATTCTTACTAGAAGATGCTGTTCAAACAGCTGCTGAGCAAAACACAGAAGCGCATTTCGCTTTAATTGATAGCCTATTAGCTGATGAAAACTGGAACACTGTATGGTTAGATAACGTTGCAAACGTAACATTCGAAGAGCAACAAGGTTCTTTCCTAGTAGGTGTTGTAGCAGCTAAACATTCAAAAACAGGTAAAGTTGGTTTCGTAGGTGGAGTTGACTCTCCATTAATCAAAAAATTCGAAAACGGATTCAAAGCTGGTGTTAAATCAGTAAATCCTGATATCGAAGTAATCGCTCAATATGCTGGTGACTTCAACAAACCAGAAATCGGAACAAGTATCGCTTCTACTATGTACACTCAAGGCGCTGACATTATTTATCATGCTGCTGGTGGTACTGGTAACGGTGTATTCACTGAAGCGAAAAACCGTAAAGCTAACGGTGAAGATGTATGGGTAATCGGTGTTGACCGTGACCAACATGAAGAAGGTATGCCTGAAAACGTTACTTTAACATCTATGATTAAACGTGTTGACGTAGCTGTTTACGAACTTTCTAAAATGGCTCTTGATGGACAATTCCCTGGTGGTAAAGAAACTGTTTTCGGTCTTGAACAAGAAGCAGTTGGTATCTCTCCAACAACTGAAAACGTAAGTCAAGAAGCTCTTGATTTAGTTAAAGAGTACCAAGAGAAAATTTTATCAGGTGAAATTACAGTTCCAAAAACAGATGATGAGTTTAAAAACTTTAAGTAATATATAAATGATTGTGCGAAGGCTAGTGGATCACTACTAGCCTTTGCTTTTCAAATATTTTAGAATGAATGTCTTATTTAACAAATAGATTTTACTGATACTAAAGTCATGTGAAAACAAACTTATTTATTTTTATAAGCATGGTGAAATTTACTCAACTACCTTTGCGATTTGGGAGTGATTATAATGCAAGGTTTTGTTATTGAAATGTTAAACATTCGCAAAGAATTTCCAGGCATTGTTGCCAACGATAATATAACTTTACAAGTTAAAAAAGGTGAAATTCATGCTTTACTTGGTGAGAATGGAGCAGGGAAATCCACTTTGATGAACGTCCTTTTTGGATTATATCAACCGGAAAAAGGCGAAATTCGTGTAAAAGGTAATAAGGTGAACATTACTAACCCTAATATTGCTAATGAACTCGGAATTGGAATGGTTCATCAACATTTTATGTTAGTTCATAACTTCACTGTAACGGAAAATATCATCTTAGGTAGTGAACCTACTAAAGGTGGCAAAATTAGCATTGATGAAGCTGCAGAAAAAATTGCTGACCTTTCAAAGCGTTATGGATTAGCGGTTGACCCCTATGCGAAGATTGAAGATATCTCAGTCGGTATGCAGCAACGTGTGGAAATTTTAAAAACATTATATCGTGGTGCAGAAATTTTAATATTTGATGAACCAACAGCTGTGTTAACTCCTCAGGAAATTAAAGAACTGATACAAATTATGTCTAGACTTGTGGAAGAGGGTAAATCCATTATTTTAATTACCCATAAATTAAAGGAAATTATGGAAGTTTGTGACCGATGCACGGTTATCCGTAAAGGTAAAGGGATCGGTACCGTAAATGTTTCAGAGTCAAACCCTGATGAATTGGCAGCCTTAATGGTGGGCCGTGAAGTTCATTTTAAAGTAGAGAAAAAAGAAGCAACACCAAAAGATGTTGTTTTAGATATAGATCAACTCGTTGTTCTAGATTCTAGAAATATACCGAGTGTAAATGGATTAAAATTAGATGTTAAAGCTGGTGAGATTTTAGGAATCGCTGGTGTCGATGGAAATGGACAAACGGAACTGATTGAAGGGATTACTGGTCTCCGTAAAGTAAAATCCGGATCAGTGAAGCTAAATGGTAAGGATATTACTAACTTACCTGTCCGTAAAGTGACTGAATCAGGAATTGGACATATCCCGCAAGATCGACATAAGCATGGTTTAGTACTAGATTTTAGCATTGGTGAGAATATGGTATTACAAACGTACTATCAAAAACCGTATTCAAATTCAGGTAAGTTAAATTTCACGAAAATCTATGATAAAGCTAGAAAGTTAATTTCTGAATATGATGTTAGAACTCCTTCAGAATTTACACCTGCTAGAGCACTTTCAGGTGGTAACCAACAAAAGGCCATCATTGCTCGCGAGGTTGATCGTAGCCCAGACTTCTTAATTGCAGCTCAACCAACAAGGGGACTTGATGTAGGAGCTATCGAGTTTATTCATTCTAAACTAATCGAGGAAAGAGATAAGGGTAAAGCAGTCCTACTAGTTTCCTTTGAATTAGAAGAAGTTATGAACTTAAGTGACCGAATTGCGGTTATTTATGAAGGGAAAATCGTTGCTATTGTAAATCCGAAAGAAACAAACGAGCAGGAACTAGGATTACTCATGGCTGGTGGTAAGAAAGAAAGAGAAGGTGTTTCATAATGCAAAAGCTCTTAAAAAATGAAAAACTCTTCAACACGATTGTGCCAGTAATAGCTGCTGTGCTAGGAATGGTTGTAGGTGCGATTATCATGCTACTAGGTAATTACGATCCTGTAGCGGGCTTTTCCGCTTTATTTAACGGAATGTTTGGAAGTCCTAAAGCGGTAGGAGAAACCATTCGTGCTGCTTCTCCTCTTATTTTAGCTGGATTAGCAGTTGGTTTTGCTTTTAAGGCAGGGTTATTTAATATCGGAGTAGAAGGTCAATTATTAGTAGGATGGCTTGCTTCTGTTTGGGTTGGCTATGCTTTCGATTTACCTACTGTACTTCATATTCCCGTAGCTATTTTAGCTGCAGCTCTAGCTGGAGGCTTCTGGGGTCTAATTCCTGGTTTCTTAAAAGCAAGATTTAAAGTACACGAAGTTATTGTAACGATTATGTTAAACTATGTGGCTCTTTATACTACAGCTGCATTAATTAAAAAGTATTTATATGCAGGAAATGAAAAATCGTACAAAGTAGATGGAACAGCATCATTAGCTTCACCTTTCCTTTCTTCTCTAACAGAAGGTTCTCGTTTACACTGGGGTATTGTTGTGGCAATTATTGCAGCCATTATTATGTGGTTCATTATTGAAAAAACTTCACTTGGTTATGAGTTGCGTGCAGTTGGTATCAACCAGCATGCCTCCATGTATGCGGGGATGAATGTTCCAAGAAATATCATGATGTCAATGGTTATTTCAGGAGCGTTTGCAGGTACTGCTGGAGCAATGGAAGGACTAGGTACTTTCCAAAACATGACAGTATTATCAGCATTTACTGGAACAGGATTTGATGGAATTGCTGTTGCCTTACTTGGAGCTAATAATGCATTTGGTATTATTATTGCAGCTGTTCTTTTCGGTGGATTAAGTACTGCAGCTCCACAAATGAACTTTGATGCTAATGTACCTTCAGAGTTAATTGATATTATCATTGCTTTAATTATTTTCTTTGTTGCATCAAGTTATTTAATCCGATTAATACTAACTCGTTTTAGTAAGGAGGGGAAATAATATGAGTTTCTTAGAAATTCTAGCAATTATTATTCCTGCTGCCTTATATACAGCTGCTCCACTAGTTTTTACTGCTCTTGGAGGAGTATTTAGTGAACGTTCTGGGGTCGTTAATATTGGCTTGGAAGGGCTTATGTTATTTGGAGCATTTACAGGTGTATTAACAACACTAATGATTCAAGACACAGTAGGAGCAGCATCACCTTGGATTGCCATTCTAGCAGCTGCACTTGCTTCAGGTCTCTTTTCTTTACTGCATGCAGTTGCAAGTATCACGTTAAGAGCAGACCAAACGGTAAGTGGTGTGGCAATTAACTTTTTAGCTGCTGGTTTATCTTTATTCTTGATTAAGAAGATTTTTGATAAAGGTCAAACAGATTTCGTACAATTCCGTATTAATAAATCGGATGTACCATTTTTATCAGATATACCAGTAATTGGTGATATTTTCTTCTCGCGTATTCCTTATACTTCTTACTTAGCAATACTCATTGCTATATTAGTTTGGTACATTATTTATAAGACTCCATTTGGTTTACGAATGCGTGCAGTTGGGGAACATCCAATGGCAGCAGACACGATGGGGATTAATGTTACAAGAATGCGTTATATCGGGGTTATGATTTCAGGTGTATTTGCGGGTATTGGTGGAGCGGTTTATGCTCTATCGATTTCAGGTAACTTCACAGGTGGAACAATTTCAGGACAAGGATTCTTAGCACTAGCAGCGATGATTTTTGGTAAATGGCATCCACTTGGTGCGATGGGAGCAGCCTTATTCTTTGGATTTGCTCAATCTTTAAGTATAACTGGAGCACAAATTCCGCTACTTAAGGAAATTCCATCTGTTTTCCTAATTATTGCTCCTTACGTATTAACTATCCTTGCTTTAACTGGATTTGTAGGACGTGCAGAAGCTCCGAAAGCTCTTGGAACTCCTTACGAAAAAGGGAAGAGATAATAATTATATTAAAGAGATGTAATAAAGTTCTACTAAAAGTAGATCAATTATTACATCTCTTTTTTTCTGAAGAGAAGGCACAGATGGGAAGTTTGACGAACCTTGTCTAATGAAAGTTTGTTCGTTTACATCCTTAATATGGTAAAATGTTAAAGAGTAATTCGAACAATCTATCGGGGTATATAATATGCGACTTTCCTTATATTTAGATGATTATGAAACTGAAAAGATTTTCTCCTATTTACGTTGGATTTTTTTAGCGGTTGCTTCCATCTTATTTTATGTTCCACCGTTTTCTGAACTTCTTCATTTTAACCATACATCATTTCCTGTACTTTTAACGGTTGGTTTGGTTTATATGACGTTTGCACATATAGCCTTAATGAGAATGAATTCAAAAAATAAATATTTTTCCTTTATATTAAAAGCAGGAATTGTATTTGATTATGTAGCACTTATTTGGTTACTAATTTTAACAGGTGGGGTGACGAGTCCTTTATTTCCTATTACCTACTTGTTAATTATTCACTCTACGATTTATTGGAGAACAAAGGGAGCATTTGTTTCATCCATATTTTCCACTCTTGGATATTCTATGATTCTAGCATTAGAAAGTAATATTTCCTTTACGACAGTCATTCTTTTTTCATTAAATCTTTGTTTTATTTGGGTCGTTGGTTTATTCGGTTCTATGATTGTAGTCAGAGAAAGAAAACATCTGAGAGAAAAAGAACAGTTTTATGAATTAATGGTCACCGACTATTTAACTGGTTTATATAATCACAAGTCCTTCCAGGAAGAATTAAAGTATACCCTTGACCAAAAGAAGCCGTTTGTTCTCATTATGGGGGATATCGATTACTTTAAACTCATTAATGATCGTTACGGACATATGATGGGGGACCAAGTATTAAGTCAAATTGGAAAGCTATTTAAAGAAGTTGCTTCATCAAACAATGGAAAGGCATTCAGGTATGGTGGAGAAGAATTTGCATTTATCTTTCCATACTGTGAAGAAAGACAGTTAGTGGAGATTTTCTCGCAAGTATTTAATGGATTGAATGAATTATCATTCACTGACGATCATTGGAAGGTATCCATGAGCTTTGGTGTATCCGAATCAACCAGTCTACAATCTCGTGACCAACTTCTATCCAAGGCAGACCGTCTCTTATACGATGCCAAAAAGCAAGGCAAAAATCGTGCATTATTTGAAGACGGGAAACATCTTATCAATCATGAACAATATTCAAACTTACAAGCCGTCAACTCCATTTTTTAATGGAGTTTTTTATATGTGGTAAAACTAATGATGTTTTTTTTAAAAAATAGGATTTAACTTTGAACACTGAGTTGATTGTAGCGGAGGGCACTTGACTCCTGCAGGAACAGAGTGGATGGGAGACCCCACAGGCGGTAACGCCGAGGAGGCTCCCACCACTCCCTGCGGAAAGCAAGTGCCCGGAGCGGAAATCAACGGGCATTGTACAATGGATTTTATCAACAAATCCCCCAAAAACTTGAAAAAGCAAAAAGGGTATAGTATAAAATAGCTACCGGTTAAGGTTACGCAAGTTTAAGGTTTTCCGCCAACGAAAAACGATTATGTAAATGAAAAATACTTCTTTAAGGGAAGAATAATAACGATATCCTTTTAAGGTGCAACATACTATTTAGAAAACAGATTTAAAGGAGGATGGATTCATGACGGTTATCTCTGAGGCAGTCCATGAACTTAATGGATATAAACTACACATCGTAAAAACAGAAAAATACAAAACCAATACAATCGTATGGAAAATGAAAGCTCCATTAAGCAAAGAGGACGTTACGCAAAGAGCCTTACTTCCATATGTGTTACAAAGCAGTACAAAAAATTATCCAACTACAACAAAATTGAGATCTTATTTAGATGATTTATACGGAGCATCCATGTTCATTGATTTATCTAAAAAAGGTGAATATCACGTAATCAGCATTTCTATAGAAATTGCGAATGAAAAGTTCTTATCAGATCCTACTCCATTACTTAAAAAAGGACTTGAGTTATTATCCGAAATCGTTACTAATCCTAATAGTGATGGATCTTCCTTTGAGTCAGAAACAGTGACAAAGGAAAAGAGAGCATTAGCTCAACGAATTCAATCGGTTTTTGATGATAAGATGAAGTATTCTAGTTCTAGACTAGTTGAAGAAATGTGTAAAGAAGAACCTTACTCCTTACATGTACACGGTGAGTTAAACGATGTAGAAGGAATTACACCAGAAAGTTTATTTCAGTATTACGAAAGAGCCCTGGCTGAGGATGAACTAGATTTATATATCATTGGGGATGTGGAAGAAGAAGAAGTAATAAGCTTTAGCAAAGAACTTCTCCAATTTGAAGCTCGAATACCTAGTTTAAATGATAATCAAATTTCTAGAAGTGTTTCTCAAGTGAATGAAGTTAAGGAGAGGCAAGATGTAAAGCAAGGGAAATTAAATATTGGCTATCGAACAAATGTCGTTTATGGAAGCGAAGATTACTATGCATTGCAGGTATTTAACGGCATTTTCGGTGGTTTCTCTCATTCTAAGCTGTTCCTAAATGTTCGTGAAAAAGCTAGTTTAGCTTATTACGTAGGAAGCCGTTTAGAAAGCCATAAAGGACTTATGATGGTCATGTCAGGGATTGATGAAAAGAATTACGAGCAAGCTGTCCGTATTGTTAATGAGCAAATGCAAGCAATGCAGTCAGGTGATTTCACTGATCAAGAAATTGAACAGACTAAGGCTGTGATTAGAAATCAATTGTTAGAAACGATTGATACAGCTAGAGGAATGGTTGAAATTCTATATCATAATGTGGTAGCTAAGAAAAACATAACATTAGATGAATGGCTTGAAAAAATGGAGCAAGTATCAAAAGAATCCATCGTCGGTGTGGCAAATAAAGTTCAACAAGATACGATATATTTCTTAACGGGAACGGAGGCGATTAGCTAATGGAAAAGATTACATTCGAGCAATTACAAGAAGAGCTTTATTATGAAAAGCTTGAAAATGGGCTAGATGTTTATATCCTTCCGAAAAAAGGGTTTAATAAAACATACGCTACTTTTACAACAAAGTATGGCTCTATCGATAATCATTTCGTTCCGTTAGGGAAAGAAGAGCTTGTTAAGGTTCCGGATGGGATTGCTCACTTTCTAGAGCACAAACTTTTTGAAAAAGAAGATGGTGACGTGTTTCAACAGTTTAGTCGCCAAGGCGCATCGGCAAATGCCTTTACTTCCTTTACACGTACGGCTTACCTTTTCTCAAGTACATCCAATGTGGAGCAAAACTTAGATACATTAATGGATTTTGTTCAAGAGCCTTATTTTACGGAAAAAACAGTTGAGAAGGAAAAAGGAATTATCGGTCAGGAAATTACGATGTATGACGATAATCCTGATTGGAGACTGTACTTTGGTGTCATTCAAAACATGTATAAAAATCATCCTGTGAAAATTGATATAGCGGGAACGATTGAATCCATTTCTCATATTACGAAAGATATGCTATATGAGTGCTATCATACTTTCTACCACCCAAGTAATATGCTTTTATTTATTGTGGGTCCTGTTCAAGTAGAGGAAATGATGAAGCAAGTGAAAGACAATCAAGCGAAAAAGAAGTTTGATGTGAAAGTTGAAATTAAACGTCAATTTGAAGATGAAGTCCAAGAAGTGGCTGAGAAGAAACAAGTTTTAAAAATGAACGTGCAAACTTCCAAGTGTCTGTTTGGTATTAAAGCATTAAATGTAGACCAAAGCGGAGAACAGATGTTGAAAAATGAATTATCCACCAATGTTTTACTTGATTTGTTATTTTCAAAGAGCTCAGAGAACTATAATAAGCTGTATACAGAGGGCTTAATTGACGAGACTTTTTCTTTTGATTATACTCAAGAGCAAGGCTTTGGATTTGCTATGATTGGTGGAGATACACGTGATCCGGACCGCTTAGCAGAAGTCCTTCAACAAATGGTATTAGAAGTGAAAAATGGCGGATTGTTAACAGAGGAAAGCCTAGAGCGGACGAAAAAGAAGAAAATTGGTGCTTTCTTACGTGCGATTAACTCACCAGAGTATATTGCCAACCAATTTACTCGTTATGCTTTTAATGAGATGGACTTATTTGGGGTCGTTCCTACTCTTGAAAGCATTTCTTTAGAAGATGTTCAAAATGTAGCGAATGAGTTCTTTGCTGAAGACCGTTTTACGGTATGCCAAGTGGTACCAAAATAAACATTAGTTAGCGTCGGTTTTTACGACGCTTTTTCCTTTTATACAATTGAAATAAATAGAACTTAGGGGAGAATAAAAATGGAGAAGTTTGCGTTAGTAACGGGGGCAAGTGGGGGAATTGGACAAGCGATTGCTCGAAAATTAGCTGAGGAGGGGTATTCCCTTTACCTTCACTATAATGAAAATAGAGATTCTATTTCTAAGCTCGTGGGTGAGCTGGAGAATACATATGGTCGTGAATATATACCTATACAAGCTGATCTAGCCTCTAAAGAAGGATATAAAAAAATAGCAGAAAACATTTTTTCTTTGGATGCAATCATTCATAATAGTGGAGTGAGTCATTACGGTTTGTTGCTTGACCTAGATGAGGGTACGGTTGAAACTCTGATTAACGTTCATGTGACTAGTCCGCTTTTATTAACAAAGCAACTGCTGCCTAAAATGTTACCAAAACATCATGGAAACATTGTTGTTATATCGTCTATTTGGGGTCAAACAGGTGCTGCTTGTGAAGTTCTTTATTCAACAGTCAAAGGTGCGCAAATTTCTTTTGTGAAGGCACTTAGCAAGGAATTAGCTTTAAATGGCATTAGAGTAAATGGAGTGGCTCCAGGGGCCATTCAAACGCCTATGCTAAGTTCATTTACGGAGGATGAAATGGAAGAACTAAAGCAAGATATTCCTTTAGGTAAAGTTGGGAAACCTGAACATGTAGCTGATACGGTTCATTTTCTTTTATCAGAAAAGGCCGAGTATATAACTGGCCAAATCATCGGTGTTAACGGCGGATGGTATACCTAATCACTATTTAGTTTCAACTCACTATTTTTATTGCTAACAGTATGTATAATTTACCCTTGAAGATACAAAATAAACTTGTACTACTATTAAAGGAGGTTATACCATGTCTGTTTTAGATAACTGGGAACAATGGAAAGACTTCTTAGGTGATCGCCTTCACCATGCTCAAAATGAAGGGATGAGCAAGGATGTTATTAACGATCTTGCTTATCAAATTGGAGATTATTTAGCTAGCCAAGTTGAAGCTAAAAATGATCAAGAAAAAGTGTTAGCTGATCTTTGGTCAGTTGCTTCACCTGAAGAGCAACACGCTATTGCGAATATGATGGTGAAACTTGTTCAAAACGATGGTGGCGCAAAAGCGTAACCATAGGAACTTTTTGGGGCGACTCCAACTTTTTTACCATTCATAAAGGGTAGTTTCTACTCTTTCGGTTAAGTCGCCCCGACTCTACTATTAGAGTATAGATTTCGCTATGGGCCAAGCTCATTCGCATGAAGCTTTATTCTATAATTCAGCATCAAGAGAGAGGTGAAATATCTCTCTCTTTTTTCATAAATAGGGATGGTTAAATTAGGAAAGCGCGGTGTAATTAGACATTAATTGGTCTAAAACAAATATGCCTAGAATTTACGTAGGACATGTTTTTGCTAGGTAAATGATGAATTTAAAGTACACCACGATTTCAAAAAAAGAGCCACCTTTTAAGAACAAGCGATTTCTTCACCCTTTTTCCTTTTATCTTCATAGAAAATCATATATTATAGTAGCTAGATAAAAATTTGCTAAAAATTGTCGCTTGTACATCAGGCGTTACTTCTGATTTATATTTTGAGTGTTTTTTCTTTCTAGTTACTAAGGAGGTTTTCCATGGAGAAAATAGAATGGTATTTAGAATATGAAATAATGAAAAATCGACCTGGTCTACTAGGTGACATCGCGTCCTTAATGGGAATGCTATCTATTAATATTGTGACCATAAACGGTGTGGATGAGGGACGTCGTGGATTGTTAATTTTGGCAAAAGATTACGAACAAATCCAAAGATTAGAGTCTATTTTGAAAACGATGGATACAATAAAAGTAATTAAGCTTCGTGAGCCTAAATTACGAGATCGTTTAGCTGTTAGACATGGTCGTTATATTCAAAGGGATGCAGATGATAAGAAAACGTTCCGATTTGTCAGGGACGAACTTGGACTATTAGTTGATTTTATGGCAGAATTATTTAAGCAGGAAGGTCATAAGCTCATCGGAATTAGAGGAATGCCTCGAGTGGGGAAGACAGAATCTATTGTTGCCTCTAGTGTTTGTGCGAATAAAAGATGGCTTTTTGTATCTTCAACTTTATTAAAACAAACGATTCGAAACCAGTTAATTGAGGATGAATACAATGAGAACAACCTATTCATACTTGATGGAATCGTATCAACGAGAAGAGCCAACGAACGTCATTGGCAATTAGTTCGTGAAATTATGCGTCTGCCTGCGGTAAAAGTGGTAGAACATCCGGATATTTTTGTTCAAAATACCGAGTATTCATTGTCAGACTTTGATTATATTATTGAACTCCGAAATGATGATGATGAAGTCATTAAGTATGATGTGGTCGAACGAAATAACATGTTCTCCGATTCTGATTTTGGTGGATTTGATTTTTAATACATTGGAAGGTGTTATCGTTGACGGAATTAGGGAATCGACTAAAAGAAGCTCGCCAAGCGAAGGGAATGAGCTTAGACGATTTACAAGCTGTAACTAAAATACAAAAGCGGTATTTAACAGGAATTGAAGAAGGTAATTACAAAGTGATGCCCGGATCCTTTTATGTTCGTGCATTTATTAAGCAGTATGCTGAAGCTGTCAACCTAGACCCGGAAGAACTTTTTCAAGCATACAGCCAAGATATTCCTAGTACATATAATGATGATCTGCCTGATAAACTTTCAAGAGTTCAAACAAGGAAAGACATGGGCGAGAGAAGTTCAAAGATTCTAGACTTGCTTCCGAAAATCCTCATTTTTGCTTTTGTCATTGGTGCCTTAGTTTTGATTTATTACTTTGTCCAGAAAAGTGCTGGAGATGAATCAGAGGAACCAGTTAATAAAGATAACCAAGAGATCACATATGAAACCTCAGAGGATTTAACGAAAGCAGACGAAACGGATGAAACAGACGGTACAGACGAGGAGACGGCGGAAGAGACCGAAGATACAACCGAAGAGACTGAACCAGAAGTTCCTGCTCAAGAGATAGCGGTGGTTGAAGCAAATGGAAGTAAAACGACTTTCGAATTAAAGAATGCTGAGAAGTTTGAAGTAAAGCTAGTTTCAACTGGTGAAACTTGGGTAAATATGAAAAATGGTAAGGGCTATTCTTTCTTCCAAGGCCTTCTTAAAAAGGGTGGAGAAAAGGAAAGCGAGACCATTGATTATTCAAAAGAAACAGAAGCTTTTATCGTTGTTGGTAATTCACTAGCAACTGAGATTTATGTAAATGACCAAAAAATCGAGTACGCCGTTTCACCTTCTGAACAAGTTCGTCAGGATATCACGATTCGCTTTGTTAAAACGAATGAATAGATAGTCATCTTTATTAGATGACTATTTTTTCACGTTAGGTCTTTATACATAACTTTTTATGGTCCGATGGAAATTAAGAACCTAATATTGAGAAAACAGCCTTCATATATATAATTGTAGGCTTTTGGAGGAAATAGATTAATGAACTTACCAAATAAGATAACGATATCTCGTATTTTTCTCATACCATTATTTATGATCATTGTTTTCGATCCCTTTTCTTGGGGGGATTTGAGGTTGTTAGGTGTAACTTTACCAGTTGCACATTTTATTGCAGCATTAATTTTTATTATAGCCGCTTCAACGGACTGGGTTGACGGATATTACGCTAGAAAATACAACCTTGTTACAAATCTAGGGAAATTTTTAGATCCTCTAGCAGATAAATTATTAGTATCTGCTGCTCTAATTATTTTAGTGGAAATGCAGCTAGCTCCATCTTGGATTGTGATTATTATTATTAGTCGTGAATTTGCTGTAACCGGATTACGACTTGTTCTAGCAGGTGAGGGAGAAGTTGTTGCCGCAAACCAATTAGGAAAAATTAAAACTTGGGCTCAAATTGTAGCCATATCCGCTTTATTATTACATAACATCATTTTTGAATTAATTTCGATCCCGTTTGATATGATTTCTCTATGGGTTGCATTGTTCTTTACGATTTGGTCAGGATGGGATTATTTTTATAAAAACAGACATTCTTTCATTCATTCAAAATAATTTGAAGGCGGTTTTTACATGAATGCAGAAATTATCGCAGTTGGATCCGAGCTTCTTCTCGGGCAAATTGTAAATACGAATGCCAAATTTTTATCCCAGCAATTAGCTGAAATTGGAATAAATGTTTACCATCATACAGTTGTGGGTGATAATCCAGACCGACTTAGATCTGTATTAGAAATAGCTGAATCGAGGTCGAATTTAATAATTTTTACTGGTGGTCTTGGACCGACTAAGGATGATTTAACGAAAGAGACAATTGCAAATCATTTAGGGAAGAAGCTCGTTCTCGATGAATATGCGCTTACTTCTATTGAAAACTATTTTAAAAAAACGAACCGGTTGATGACAGACAATAACCGTAAGCAAGCACTTATATTAGAGGGATCACTAGTGCTGCAGAATGACCATGGTATGGCACCGGGAATGCTACTTTCAACCGATACCCATAGCTATATGCTGTTGCCAGGGCCACCTAAAGAAATGGAGCCGATGTTCTTGCAATATGGACAAGCAGCACTATTAGGGAAGTTAGATTCAAATGAACAGATTTTCTCTCGAGTTCTCCGCTTCTTTGGAATTGGAGAAGCTACACTTGAAACGGAAATCGAGGATTTGATTGATGAACAGAAGAATCCTACTATTGCGCCATTAGCTTCAGACGGTGAAGTCACCCTTAGGCTAACCGCTAAGCATTCTTTACCTGATGTAGCTAGTAGTTTGATAGATGAAGTAGAAAAGAAAATTTTTGACCGAGTAGGGGACTATTTTTACGGTTACGATCAAACTTCTCTAATGGAAGAGCTTTTCAAGAAGTTACAACAGTTGGATCTAACCCTTGCCTGTGCAGAAAGCTTAACAGGAGGAATGTTCCAGCAGCAGTTCACCCATTTTCCAGGTGCGGGGAACATATTAAAAGGTGGAGTTGTTTGCTATACAAACGAGGTAAAAGAAAAAGTTTTAAAGGTTAGTAAAGTAACCATTGCTAAACAAGGTGTAGTAAGTGAAGCCTGTGCCTCTGAACTTGCTGAAAATGTTCGTGAACTATTAGATGCAGATGTAGGAATTAGCTTTACAGGTGTTGCTGGTCCTGGTGAATTGGAAGGCAAGCCTGTAGGGACCGTTTATATTGGAGTTTCAATAAAAGGTAAAACGAAAGTTGAGAAGTTTATCTTTGGCGGTTCAAGAGAGCAGAACCGAATTCGTGCAGTCAAACATGGTAGTCATTTACTCTTAAAAATGTTGTCATAATTATGTATAGTGGATAGAGATGAAAATCACAAGATACTCATTCGTGTATGTTGTGATTTTTATTTTCATTAGATTTTATCTTTTCTTGCCGGAAAAATTTCAGTCAATACAGTGAAATGTCTATTTTAAGACTATTCATGAGTGTTAAAACTAGTTTTTCTACTAAGAGAAAATCTAGTTTTAAGCATTCCTAGCAACTCTAAAAAAAACGAATGAATGTTCGATTTTTTGCTCGACAAACAATAAAAAAACAGTTATAGTAAAGATAGATTATAAGCAGATAACGAATTCAAAAAGTATATTCGTTTCATATAAGGAGGAAATTGTGTGAGTGATCGTCAAGCAGCCCTTGAAATGGCGTTGAAACAGATAGAAAAGCAATTTGGTAAAGGATCCATCATGAAGCTTGGAGAGCAAACAGACCGTCAAATCTCTACTTCACCAAGTGGATCATTAGCGTTGGACACAGCTCTTGGGGTAGGTGGATATCCACGTGGACGTATTATCGAAATCTATGGACCTGAAAGTTCAGGTAAAACGACTGTGGCTCTACATGCTATTGCTGAAGTTCAAGCAAACGGAGGCCAAGCAGCATTTATTGATGCTGAGCACGCATTAGACCCTGATTATGCTCAAAAAGTAGGAGTTAACATTGATGAACTACTTCTTTCTCAACCAGATACAGGAGAACAGGCTTTAGAAATTGCTGAAGCACTTGTACGAAGTGGTGCAGTAGACATTCTAGTCATTGACTCGGTTGCTGCTCTTGTACCAAAAGCAGAGATTGAAGGGGAAATGGGAGACTCACACGTTGGTCTTCAAGCACGTCTAATGTCTCAAGCACTTCGTAAACTATCAGGTGCAATCAATAAATCGAAGACGATTGCTATTTTCATTAACCAAATTCGTGAAAAAGTAGGAGTTATGTTTGGAAACCCAGAAACAACTCCTGGTGGACGTGCATTGAAATTCTACTCTTCTGTACGTTTAGAAGTTCGTCGTGCTGAAACGTTGAAACAAGGAAACGAAATGGTTGGAAACAAAACAAAGATTAAGGTAGTAAAAAACAAAGTAGCACCACCATTCCGTGTGGCTGAAGTAGATATCATGTACGGTGAAGGGGTTTCTAAAGAGGGAGAAATTATCGATTTAGGCTCTGAAATCGACATCGTTCAAAAAAGCGGTTCTTGGTACTCTTATAATGATGAGCGTCTAGGTCAAGGTCGTGAAAATGCTAAACTATTCTTAAAGGAAAATCCAGAGATTCGTTTAGAAATTCAACAGAAAATTCGCGCGCACTATGGTCTAGATGGAGTAAAGACCATTAGCGATGAAGAAGATCAAGAAGAGTTTGAGTTAATAGATTAATTTGTAGAAAAAACAGCTAAGTCTAGTGCTTTGCTGTTTTTTTATTAGTAGGAATAGTTGGAGAAGATACTATTAAAATATGATTTGTATTACTATTTCTTTCTGGATTGTTTACTAAAATGAGGAATATCCTGATTAAAAGTCTGAAATACAAGTTTTTAGCTAAAAGACTGATGGGACAAACCCTTGACAATAAAAATACACAGCTTTACAATTAATATGTATATTTTACATTTTTATGATTATTAAAACGTTTAAAAAGCCTAAGGGTTGTATGTTGACAATGTACATGCTGACACTTTAGAAAACGTAACAAAAAGTTCATAGCAAGAGGAGGTGTAATGATGGGTATTGGTATTTTCGAAATCATCTCCATTTTGCTTGGCCTATTCGTCGGTGCAGTTGTTGGCTATTTTGTTCGTAAATCCTTTTCTGAAGCAAAAATTACTGGCGCTAAGAGTGCAGCAGAGCAAATTCTAGAGGATGCTAAACGTGAAGCAGAATCTTTGAAAAAAGAAGCTTTGCTTGAAGCGAAGGATGAAATTCACAAGCTTCGTACAGAAGCTGAACGTGAAGTGCGTGATCGAAGAAGTGAACTGCAAAAACAAGAAAATCGTTTACTACAAAAAGAGGAAAATCTTGATAGAAAAGATGAATCTTTAGATAAACGTGAAGCACTTTTAGAAAAGAGGGACGATTCTCTTAACAAAAGACAACAGCATATTGAAGAGATGGAAAGCAAAGTGGACGAGATCGTAAAAACGCAAAAAGCGGAGCTCGAACGGATCTCAGGCTTAACTCGCGATGAGGCAAAGTCCATCATTTTAGATCGTATGGAGCAGGAGTTAGCTCATGACGTCGCTTTAATGATAAAAGAGAGTGAAAATAGAGCTAAAGAGGAAGCGGATAAGAAAGCGAAAGAAGTCTTGTCACTAGCAATCCAGAGATGCGCAGCTGATCATGTTGCAGAGACGACGGTATCAGTTGTAACTTTACCAAATGATGAAATGAAGGGTCGTATTATCGGTCGTGAAGGTCGTAATATTCGTACTCTCGAGACTCTAACAGGTATTGATTTAATCATTGATGATACTCCGGAAGCGGTTATTTTATCAGGATTTGATCCAATCCGTAGAGAAACAGCTCGTCTAGCATTAGAGAAGCTTGTTCAGGATGGACGTATCCATCCAGCTCGCATTGAGGAAATGGTTGATAAGGCGCGCCGTGAAGTGGATGAGCATATTCGTGAAATTGGTGAACAAACTACTTTTGAAGTTGGAGTTCATGGACTTCACCCAGATCTTATTAAGATTCTCGGTCGCTTAAAGTTCCGTACAAGTTATGGTCAAAACGTTCTTAAACATTCAATGGAAGTTGCTCAATTAGCAGGATTATTGGCAGCAGAACTTGGTGAAGACGAGACATTAGCTCGTCGTGCTGGATTACTACATGACATTGGTAAAGCCATTGACCATGAAGTAGAAGGAAGCCACGTAGAAATTGGTGTTGAACTTGCAACAAAATATAAAGAACATCCAGTTGTAATTAATAGTATTGCTTCTCACCATGGAGATACAGAACCAACTTCAGTTATTGCTGTTCTTGTTGCAGCTGCAGATGCTCTATCAGCAGCTAGACCAGGAGCAAGACGTGAAACACTTGAAAATTATATTCGTCGTCTAGAAAAACTTGAAGAGATTTCTGAATCCTATGATGGTGTTGAAAAGTCCTTTGCAATCCAGGCTGGTCGTGAAGTTCGTATTATGGTTAAGCCGGAGCAAATTGACGATTTAGAAGCACACCGATTAGCAAGGGATATTCGAAAGAAAATCGAAGAAGAACTTGACTATCCAGGTCATATTAAAGTTACAGTTATTCGTGAAACGAGAGCTGTTGAATATGCAAAATAAAGCGGTGCATTGTGCACTGCTTTATTTTTTTGTCGTATAGGAATTTATAAAATTCTTCGCATTGTGGATAACTCTTTAACATTGAGTGTCCCCGTCCAGCTCCAGCGCCTAGCCCCTCGAGGACAAATAACCTTCAACCCTAAAAGTCGAAAGGCAGACTTTTAGGGTTGAAGAACATTTGCTTGTCGGGGCTGATCGAGGCGCTTGCGCTTTTGTTCTGAAAATCATACTTTAACAAAGCCAATCCAGACTGTATAGAATCATCAATCAATGTGTTACAATTAAATAAGGACATATTAACCTGATAAAACAATGATTACTTTAGTAAATTTACATAGTTAGGAAGGAAGTACAAATGAATATTTTATTTATCGGTGATGTAGTTGGATCACCTGGACGAGATATGGTACGTGAATATGTTCCAAAGTTAAAAGAAAAGTATCGTCCGCAAGTAACGATTATTAATGGGGAAAATGCTGCGGGTGGAAAAGGGATTACGAGCGAGATTTATCGAGGGTTTCTTGAAGTAGGGGCACAAGCTGTCACACTTGGAAATCATACTTGGGATAATCGAGAGATTTTTGAATTTATTGACGATGCTAAATATATGGTGAGGCCCGCCAACTTTCCAGAGGAGAATCCCGGGAAGGGAATCGTTTATCTCAAAATGAATGAGGATGAAGTGGCTGTTATTAGCTTACAAGGACGTACGTTTATGCAGCCAAGTGATTGCCCGTTTAAAAAAGCAGATGAGCTGATTGCAGAGGCTAGAAAACGTACTCCCATTATTTTTGTAGACTTCCATGGTGAGGCAACAAGTGAGAAGCAAGCTATGGGGTGGTATTTGGACGGAAGAGTATCAGCTGTAGTTGGTACCCATACACATGTTCAAACGGCTGACAATCGAATTTTACCAGGTGGTACCGCTTATATTTCTGATGCAGGAATGACAGGTCCATATGACGGTATTTTAGGAGTAGAGAAGGAAGCTGTTATTAAAAGATTTATAAACAATCTACCTGTGCGTTTTGAAGTGCCTAAAACAGGTCGTAATCAGTTGAATGGGGTTTATATAGAGCTGAATAAGAAAACAGGTCTAGCTAAGAAAATTGAGCGAATTTTAATTAATGATGATCAGCCTTTAACTTTTTAATATGGAAATAATCAGAGAAGCCTTCCATTTGGAGGCTTCTTTAGGTTTCTACTGGCTAATTTCTTCACTAAAGTGGCTGTTACTTAGCTTCAACTTGAAAAAAATTTCAGCCACAAAATTTCCATTTTTTTGTCCAAGCTGGAATATGTGATTTCATTTGCGAATATAGTAACAATGGAATCATATATACCTGACTTGTTCAAAACGAGAACATCAGGAGGGGTTAAACAAGGAGGAGCTAGGAATGGAAATATTAAAAGTTTCAGCAAAATCTAATCCTAATTCTGTAGCTGGTGCGCTTGCGGGGGTTCTGCGCGAAAGAGGTGCTGCGGAAATCCAAGCGATTGGAGCGGGTGCATTAAATCAAGCGGTGAAGGCAGTAGCGATCGCAAGAGGGTTTGTAGCACCTAGCGGAGTTGATTTAATTTGTATCCCAGCATTTACAGATATTCAGATTGATGGGGAAGAACGTACAGCTATCAAATTAATCGTAGAGCCAAGATAAGACACAATGGTTAAGAAGGTACCTGTTTGCTACCCTAGTAGACAGGTATTTTTTTGTTAGGGAAAATAATGGAAAGCACTATGGAGAACGTGGATACATTTATAAAGGTAGTTTAAGAGAAAGCTAGAATTATCAAACTTATCTACTATATTTCAAAAAATAAAAAAATATTCATATTTTCGCCAATAAATGCGCATAAAGGGTTGCTTTTTTTACCACATAGGTCTAGAATTGAAAGCGTTTAGTACCATCTAAAATTCCTAAAAGTGGCTAATTCATTAGTTTATTATGGAAGCGAAGGTAAGAGTACTATACTTATTCAAATAAAACGTTTTTACATATTTCTTAACGTATCCAAAGGGGTGTAAGACATGATCAATCAACTTTCTTGGAAAGTTGGCGGGCAACAAGGGGAAGGTATTGAAAGTACTGGAGAAATCTTCTCTATTGCTCTGAATCGTTTAGGCTACTACTTATATGGTTACCGCCACTTTTCATCACGTATTAAAGGCGGTCATACTAACAACAAAATTCGCGTAAGCACGACTGAAGTTCGTTCTATTTCAGACGATCTTGATATTTTAGTTGCGTTTGACCAAGAAACAGTAGATTTGAACTATAAAGAACTTCATGACAATGGAGTTATTATTGCTGACGCTAAATTTAACCCAGTTCAACCAGAAGATACAAATGCAACATTGTATGCGGTTCCATTTACGGATCTTGCTACTGAGCTTGGTACTTCTTTAATGAAGAACATGGTTGCTGTTGGGGCTACATGTGCGGTTTTAGACCTTGATATTAAAGTATTTGAAGAAGTAGTTCAAGAGATTTTTGGACGTAAAGGTCAACAAGTTGTTGATAAAAACATGGAAGCAGTTAAAGCTGGTTTTGACTTCATGAAGGAAAAACTATCTGATAACTCTTTAATGGTATTAGATAAAGCAGACGGTAAAAAACGTATGTTCATGATCGGTAACGATGCGATCGCACTAGGTGCTGTAGCTGCTGGATGCCGTTTCATGGCTGCATACCCAATCACTCCTGCTTCTGAAATTATGGAGTACTTAATTAAAAAGCTACCTACACTAGGTGGAACAGTAATCCAAACAGAAGATGAAATTGCTGCTGCTACAATGGCAATTGGTGCTAACTATGCAGGTGTTCGTACAATTACTGCTTCTGCAGGTCCTGGTCTTTCATTAAAAATGGAAGCAATCGGTTTATCAGGTATTACGGAAACTCCTTTAGTTATCGTTGATACACAACGTGGAGGTCCGTCAACTGGATTACCTACAAAACAAGAGCAATCTGACTTAATGGCTATGATTTATGGAACTCACGGAGAGATTCCAAAAATCGTTATGGCTCCAAGTACAGTTGAAGAAGCATTCTATGATGCAGCTGAAGCATTTAACCTTGCTGAGGAGTATCAAGTTCCAGTTATCCTATTAACAGACTTACAATTATCTTTAGGTAAACAAACAGTTGAACCTTTAGATGTAAATAAAGTTGAAATTCGCCGTGGTAAATTAGCTTCTGGTGACCTTCCAGAAATTGATGGAAAAGGCTATTTCAAACGTTATGAAGTGACAGAAGATGGAGTTTCACCACGTGTAATCCCTGGTATGAAACATGGTATCCACCACGTTACAGGTGTTGAGCATGATGAAACAGGAAAACCATCTGAGTCTGCAGCTAACCGTAATGCTCAAATGGATAAGCGTTTCCGTAAAGTTGAAAACCTTAAGTTCAATACACCAGTTCATGTTAACGCTCCACATGAAGAAGCTGATATTTTACTAGTTGGATTTAACTCAACTCGTGGTGCAATTGAAGAAGCAATGACTCGTCTTGAGAAAGATGGAATCAAAGTGAACCATGCTCACATTCGCTTAATCCATCCGTTCCCAACTAATGAAATTCTACCGCTTGTTAAATCAGCTAAGAAGGTTGTTGTTGTTGAAAACAATGCAACTGGACAACTGGCAAACATTTTAAAAATGAATGTAGGACACGCAGAAAAAGTCTACAATCATTTAAAATATGACGGAAATCCGTTCTTGCCACATGAAATTCATACAAAATGCAAGGAGCTGTTTTAAAAATGGCAACATTTAAAGACTTTCGTAACGACGTAAAGCCTAACTGGTGCCCAGGTTGTGGCGATTTCTCAGTACAAGCTGCAATTCAACGTGCTGCAGCAAACGTTGGGCTTGAGCCTGAAAACTTAGCGGTAGTGTCAGGTATCGGATGTTCAGGACGTATTTCAGGATATATTAATTCATATGGTTTCCATGGAATTCATGGTCGTGCATTACCAATCGCACAAGGTGTAAAAATGGCTAACCGCGACTTAACAGTTATCGCTTCTGGTGGAGACGGTGACGGTTTCGCTATCGGTATGGGTCATACTATCCATGCGATTCGTCGTAACGTGGATATCACTTACATCGTAATGGATAACCAAATTTACGGTTTAACTAAAGGACAAACTTCACCGAGATCAGCTACTGGTTTCAAAACGAAGTCTACTCCAATGGGTTCAATTGAACAGCCTATTTCTCCTATGGAAATGGCATTAACTGCTGGTGCAACATTCGTAGCACAAAGCTTCTCAACTGACCTTAAAGACTTAACGGCTTTAATTGAAGCTGGTATTAACCATAAAGGTTTCTCTTTAATCAACGTATTTAGCCCATGTGTAACTTACAACAAAGTAAACACTTACGATTGGTTCAAAGAAAACTTAACAAAGCTAGCTGACGTAGAAGGCTATGATTCTTCAAACCGTGAGCAAGCAATGCAAACATTAATGAAACACAGCGGTTTAGTTACTGGATTAATTTATCAAAACACTGAGCGTCCATCATACCAAGAGTTATTAACTGGATATTCAGATAAACCATTAGTAGATGCAGATCTTAAACTAGATCAAGCTCATTTTGATAAATTAGTAGCTGAATTTATGTAATATAGAAAATAACCCCTGAGGAAATCTCAGGGGTTCATTTTTGGTTATTAAAGAAATATGTATAGTTTGTTAACGTTTTTCGTAAAAGTAGTTTCTTAGTATACACTATAGGAACATAACTATTGTTTTCGTTAAGTATAGGCATTATACTTAGTTAATGTGCACATTTGCATGCACTTCTATGCGTATGTGAAATTTACCCAATGATTAATTTAAGTTTTTCCTACTATATAGAAAAAGTATGGGTGAAAGGGGTATTGAAATGAACGAAAAACAAAGATTAGAAAGTCAACAAGTACAAGCAGCTAATTCATCGGACAAAAAATCCGAAAAGGATTTCAGTAAGTACTTTGAGAGCGTATATACTCCACCATCATTGAAAGATGCAAAAAAGCGTGGAAAAGAAGATGTTCAATATCAGGATTTTGCGATTCCTGAAGAATTTAAAAATATGGGTAAAGGCCGTCATTTCTATATCCGTACGTACGGCTGTCAAATGAACGAGCACGATACGGAAGTAATGGCTGGTATTTTTATCGGCTTAGGATATGAGCCTACTGACAGTGTGGAAAATGCCAATGTTATTCTTTTAAATACTTGTGCTATTAGGGAAAATGCGGAGAACAAAGTATTTGGTGAGCTTGGTCATTTAAAACACTTAAAGCAAAAAAATCCAGATGTTTTAATCGGTGTTTGTGGCTGTATGTCACAGGAAGAGTCTGTTGTTAACAAAATCTTAAAAACGTATAACCAAGTGGATATGATTTTTGGTACTCATAATATTCACCGTCTGCCAAACATTCTTCAAGAAGCATATATGTCTAAAGAAATGGTAATTGAAGTTTGGTCAAAAGAAGGGGATATCATTGAGAACCTTCCTAAAGTGCGCCGTGGCGATATTAAAGCATGGGTTAACATCATGTATGGCTGTGATAAATTCTGTACGTACTGTATCGTTCCTTATACTCGTGGGAAAGAGCGTAGCCGTCGACCAGAAGACATTATCCAAGAGGTACGTCATTTAGCTGCACAAGGTTATAAAGAGATTACGTTACTTGGTCAGAACGTTAACGCGTACGGTAAAGACTTTGAGGATATAAAATACGGCCTTGGAGATTTAATGGATGAAATCCGTAAGATTGATATTCCGCGTATTCGTTTCACGACGAGTCACCCACGTGATTTCGATGATCACTTAATCGAGGTGCTGTCTAAAGGTGGAAACCTACTAGAACATATCCATCTTCCAGTTCAATCAGGTTCAACGGAAGTTCTTAAAATCATGGCTCGTAAATATTCAAGAGAAGAATATTTAGAGCTTGTTCGTAAAATTAAAGCAGCCATTCCAAATGCTTCTTTTACAACAGATATTATTGTAGGTTACCCAAACGAAACAGACGAGCAATTCGAAGAGACTTTATCTTTGTATCGCGAAGTTGGTTTCGAAGGAGCTTATACGTTCATTTACTCTCCACGTGAAGGAACACCAGCTGCCAAAATGCAGGATAATGTTCCTATGGAAGTGAAGAAAGAGCGTCTACAACGCTTAAATGCGCTTGTAAACGAATTCTCTGCTGCAGCAATGAAAAAGTACCAAGATCAAGTGGTAGAGGTTCTTGTTGAGGGTGAAAGTAAAAATAACCCTGAAGTTTTAGCAGGTTATACTCGCAATAGTAAGCTTGTGAACTTTAAAGGACCAAAATCAGCTATTGGTAAATTGGTTAAAGTAAAAATTACAGATGCAAAAACTTGGTCATTAAACGGAGAAATGATTGAGGAACTAGAAGCTATAGAGGTGAACTAAGATGGGGAAATATACTAAAGATGATATCGTAGCACGTGCACAAGAATTAGCAAGAATGATTGCAGAAACAGAAGAAGTAGACTTTTTCAAAAAAGCAGAAGCGCAAATTCATGGCAATGAAAAAGTAGCTTCTCTAATTTCTCAAATTAAAGGACTTCAAAAACAAGCCGTTAATTTACACCATTATGGAAAAGAAGAGGGCTTAAAGAAAACGGAAGCGAAAATCGCTGCTATTGAAGCTGAACTAGATTCTATTCCAGTTGTACAAGAGTTCAAGCAATCTCAAGTAGAAGTAAATGAGCTCCTGCAATTAGTGGCTACAACGATTTCTAATAAAGTGACAGATGAAGTGGTCACTTCAACAGGTGGAAACATTTTAAGTGGTGAAACAGGTGCTCAAATTAAAAATACAGAGTGTTCACACCATTAATATCAAAAACGACCTATGGCTAGTTTGCCTGGGTCGTTTTTTGTTTTTTAAATATAAATGAAGGCATTTTGAGTAACCTCTCTAACTCAATTTTCATACTTCTAATTAGACTAATTTCTTAGTGTAGGCAAGAATGCGTTCTTGAAGTCGTGACACATATCTATAGGTAAACGCATAGTATGACACTATACCGTACCTAATTCTAGAAGCCAATTGATGATAAAAAATAAAGCACACTAGTCTAATATCCCGCATAGGATGAAGTGAAAATGATTGAGGAGGGTTCGCTCGCAATGGGAGAATACAGAGAGATTATTACTAAAGCGGTCGTAGCGAAAGGACGTAAATTTACACAGTCCAATCATACGATTTGCCCTACACACAATCCAACCAGCATCCTCGGCTGTTGGATCATTAACCATAAGTACGAGGCGAAAAAGGTCGGCAAAACAGTTGAAGTCCACGGTTACTATGATGTAAACGTTTGGTATTCCTTTAACGATAATACAAAAACAGAAGTTGTAACGGAGCGCGTTGAATATTGTGACGTGATCAAACTAAAATATCGTGACCCTGACTGTTTAGACGACCATGATGTAATTGCACGTGTACTGCAGCAACCAAACTGCGTAGAAGCCGTTATTTCTCCAAATGGCAACAAAATTATTGTACACGTTGAAAGAGAGTTTCTAGTAGAAGTAATTGGTGAGACGAAGGTATGTGTAGCTGTTCATCCAGGTCAGTGCGATTGCGATGATGACGATTGGGGAGCAGATATTGACGACGAAGAATTCGAGGATCTAGATCCTGATTTCTTACTTGGAACTGAAGAAGAGTAAAGATAAACTAGGAGGTTAAGCTTCCTAGTTTTTTTTATTGACTTCTTGCGTAAGTTTGTTCGCTATATTTATGGACTAAGTTGATTGGAGCGGAAGGCACTTGACTCCTGGGGGATTAGCGTTTCAGACGAGACCCCGCAGAAGCGCGAGCGACGAGGAGGCTCGGCGAACGCTCCCTGGAAAGCTAGTGCCTGGAGCGGAATTCAACGGACAAACTTCTGAAGCCACTCTATAAAGAACGTATTAGCTCAAATATAGATAATACATCCAGGCTCCATACCAATGAAGGATACGTTCTACAACTATTGACTGAATACAAAATTTCCCTCTGTTTCTATAATGAAGTTAACTAAGGAGGAAGATTCGAATGAAAATATACCAATTAAACTTAAAATGTTTTGCCTTGAGTCAAATGAAAGAATTCTATACAAATGTACTAGAAATGAGTTTAGTTAATGAGTCGGAAAATCATTTTACGGTAATGGCAGGGACAACGAAACTCGTTTTTGAAAAAGATGATACCACTCCTTTCTACCATGTTTGCTTTAGAACGAACGTAGAATTTTATGAATATATGTATCTGAAGCTAGGGCAAGAAAGTGTACTACTTGCGAATGAGGAGGGAGAGTACAGTATGTTTTGGGAGGGGAAGCAGGCTTATTTTACAGACCCTGACGGAAATATATTAGAGATACTGGAAAGACCTTGTATCCATGCAGAAAAAAGTCAGATGGGCTGGTTTGATGTAGGTGAAATCGGTTTACCTACAAAAAATGTTCAAGAAATGAAGTCCAAACTGGAAAAGGTAGTTGCTAATCGATATGTAAGTGAAAGTGAAACATTTTCTTTTTACGGAAATCAAGAAGGGGTATTTGTTTTAGTTAAGGAAGGAAGACCTTGGTATCCGACCGAAAGGGGAGCAACAATTCATCCTTTGAAAGTATTTGTGTCTGGGGAACAAGGGGCATATTTCAACGATGAAGAATTCTCTTATGAAGTAATTGTTCGAAAAGAATGGGAAGAATCATTTCCAGCTGTTCAATTTCGATTGGCGCGTCCGACGAACCAAATTGAACAGCTTATCCGATTTTATGTAGATGGTTTGGGATTAAAGAAAATAGGGGAGTTTAGGGATCACGAAGGTTATGACGGGGTGATGATGGGATTACCGAATCAAGGGTATCATTTGGAATTTACCCAGACTAAAGAGCTTGTAGAATTGCCTCAGCCGACAAAAGAACATCTTCTTGTATTTTACATGCCTAATCGATTTAAAAGGGATGAAATGGTCAATAGACTTAAAATGATGGGTTATAACGAAGTAGAGCCTGAGAATCCATATTGGGGGAGAGGCGGAGTCACAATAGAGGATCCAGATGGGTATCGTATCGTTTTGATGAATAGTGCGGGTATTTGAGGTTTAAAGCTATAAGGAAGTGGCATCGACACCTTTCTTATAGCTTTTTCCGTTATTGTAAAAACTCTTTAATTGTTTGTATGACTTTCTCCATCAGTTGAATGGATTCAACAGGTTTATTTTTTAAATCTAGACTATGGTCTGCACCGCTGTATAATTTGGTCTTATAATTTGCCTTCTCCTCTAACTCTTTCCATCTCTCGCTCCTGTAAATAGGATCTTCATCCCCAATTATGCTTAAAGATGGGCCGTTCCAGTCCATCATGGCATGGAAGGTCTCGTCACGAGTCAGTAGTGGTGTTAACCAAACGACTTTCGTATTCTCCGTTAGTTTTCCTAGAATGGAAGCAATCGAAGCGGTTCCGATGGATTTTCCTAGGATTAAAAGCTCGCTAAAATCTGTCTGTGAAAGGATCTCAGTAAAAGCTTTTTCAGCGTTATACCTGATACAAGCCTTCTTTTCCTCATCGCTAAAAGAAGTATATGGCTCTGTGTGGTACTGATAGTTCATATGTAGAACATGGTAGCCCTCACTTACTAGTAAACTAGTAGAGTAATAAAGCAAAGGTGCTTGATTCGTATATCCTTGGCCTGGAAAAATAACAGCTACCTTTGAGCTTGATTCTTGTTTTAGAAATGAATAGGGTACATTTGAACCTTTATAGCCCTCTAATATGCCTTTTTCTACAGTTATCATATGAACAACTCCTTTTTAAAAATTATAATGCGTTATTAAGCGATTGGGAATAATTTGTTGCTCAAATGGGATTACACTCGAACAAACTTTTTTATGTTATAATAATTGTCGAAGATTGAATGAATTTCTGGAGGATATTATGGCCACATATACGCCAATGATACAACAATACTTACGTGTAAAGGCAGATTATCAAGATGCCTTTTTATTTTTTCGATTAGGTGATTTTTATGAAATGTTCTTTGAGGATGCCATTCGAGCATCTCAACTTTTAGAGATAACTTTAACAAGCAGAGAAGGTGGAGGAGAAGAGCGCATTCCGATGTGTGGAGTTCCTTACCATTCCGCTCCCAATTATATAGAACAATTAGTAGAAAAAGGTTACAAAGTAGCTATTTGTGAGCAAACAGAAGACCCGAAGCAAGCGAAAGGCGTAGTCAGACGAGAGGTTGTTCAATTGATTACTCCAGGGACGATGATGGAGGGTCGCGGACTAAGTGAAAAAGAAAATAACTATATTGCCTCCATCACGATGTTTGATGAGAGAAACTATGGCTTTGCGTACAATGATTTATCAACGGGTGAAAGCAAGGTTACTCTATTAAGCGGTGGATTTGATGAGGTTCTAAATGAACTAGCGATTTCTGGTTCAAAGGAAGTGGTCATCCAGTCTACTCTTCATAAAGAGCTTCAGAAGAAAATAAAAGACCGTACGAATGCCACTCTCTCTTTTGAAGATGACGAATCGATGAAAGATTCATATCGTCATTTATTGGCGGAACTAAATCAGGATCGTCTAAAAACTACGGTTACTAGATTGGTTAATTATTTATATCGAACACAAAAGAGAAATTTAGACCATCTCCAGCCCGTTTCAACGTATGTGATTAATCAGTTCATGAAAATTGATTATTTTTCAAAACGTAATTTAGAACTAACGGAAACAATTCGTTCCAAAGGGAAAAAAGGATCGTTATTGTGGTTATTAGATGAAACGAAAACGGCTATGGGTGGACGTTTACTAAAACAATGGATTGACCGCCCTCTTATTCAAAAAGAGGAAATTGAAAGACGTCATTCGCTTGTCGAAACGCTCATTCATCACTTTTTTGAGAGAGAAGAGCTTCGTGAAAAGTTAAAAGAAGTGTATGATCTAGAACGACTAGCCGGTCGAGTGGCGTTTGGAAATGTGAATGCACGTGACCTTCTGCAGCTAAAAAGGTCGTTATATCAAATTCCTATTTTAAAAGAAATGATTGGTTCCTTACCGAACGATGAGGCAAAAGATTTATCCGACCGCTTGGAACCATGTGAGGACTTAACAGATTTACTAGAAAGAGCGATTAAAGAAAATCCTCCTTTATCGGTTAAAGAGGGGAATATCATAAACGATGGTTATAACGAGGAGTTAGACCGTTACCGAGATGCCAGCCGAAACGGTAAAACGTGGATTGCTCAGTTGGAACGACAAGAGCGTGATAAAACTGGAATCAAGTCATTGAAAATAGGCTATAACCGCATTTTTGGTTACTATATCGAAGTAACGAGGGCTAACCTTCACCTTTTAACAGAAGGACAATATGAGCGAAAGCAAACATTGGCCAATGCGGAACGTTTTATTACTCCTGAGCTAAAGGAGAAGGAAACATTAATTCTGCAAGCGGAAGAGAAAAGCGTAGAGCTTGAATATAGCCTTTTTACCGAAATTCGTGAAGTCGTAAAAGAGTATATTCCTAGATTACAAGCTTTGGCGAAAACGGTGAGTGCACTCGATGTGCTGCAGTGCTTTGCAACGATTAGTGAAACGAGACATTATGTAAAGCCACAGTTCTCTAGCGATAGAAAAATTGTGGTGAAAGATGGTCGTCATCCGGTTGTTGAAAAAGTAATGAACGCACAGGAGTATGTTCCGAATGACTGTTATATGGACCGTGAGAGGGAAGTCCTATTAATTACGGGTCCAAATATGTCGGGTAAAAGTACGTATATGAGACAAATTGCACTTACAGCCATCTTAGCTCAGATTGGTTGTTATGTTCCCGCTGGAGAGGCCGTTTTGCCGATTTTCGATCAAGTGTTTACTAGAATCGGGGCAGCGGATGATCTTATTTCGGGACAAAGTACGTTTATGGTTGAAATGCTAGAAGCTAACAATGCCATTGCCCATGCGACACAGGATAGCTTAATCCTTTTCGACGAAATCGGGAGAGGGACGTCGACCTATGATGGAATGGCTCTTGCTCAAGCAATCATTGAATATATTCATGACCGAATTGGAGCGAAAACGTTATTCTCTACACACTATCATGAATTAACCGTGTTAGAGGAAGAACTGGATAAAGTTAAAAACATTCATGTTAGTGCCATCGAACAAAATGGGAAAGTGGTATTTCTTCATAAAATTAAAGAAGGGGCAGCGGATAAAAGCTATGGTATTCATGTAGCGCAGTTAGCCGAACTACCTGCTGATCTAATTCGTCGTGCAAATGAGCTTTTACATGCATTCGAACAAAAAGAAGAAGCAATTGTGCCACCAGTTTCTCACATAAAAGAAACCAGACCTGAACCAGTGGTAGTACCAGCCCCAGTTGAAACCATAAATGATGCTCAACTATCATTTTTCGATGAAGCGCCTGTGAGAAAGTCAGAGCCAGCTCTCGATTCAAAGGATAAAAAAGTGATTAACAAATTAAAAGAATTAGATATTCTAGAAATGACGCCAATGCAAGCATTGAATATGCTTTATGATTTGCATAAAAAGGTTAAGGGGTAATATAGAACCATCTGGATTTTTAAGCCGTGTTGATTGGAGCGGAGGGTGCTTGACTCCTGCGGGAGCAGCGGTGCAGGGGAGACCCCACAGGTGCCCTAGCACCGAGGAGGCTCCCCGACCGCCCCGCGGAAAGCAAGCACCCGGAGCGGAAATCAACACTCAAACTTAATAGAGCCCAAAGGAGGTGTACTGTCAGGTGGGAAAAATTATTCAACTAGATGACGACCTATCCAATAAAATTGCCGCCGGAGAAGTGGTGGAGAGACCAGCATCGGTGGTGAAAGAACTAGTCGAAAATGCCATTGATGCAGCTAGTACCATTATTGAAATCGAGATTGAGGAAGCGGGACTATCCAAAATCAGAATTATCGATAATGGGGATGGAATTGAAGAAGAAGATGTTTTAATGGCTTTTCAACGACATGCAACGAGTAAAATTAAAGACGATAAGGACCTTTTCCGTATCAGAACTCTTGGATTCCGCGGTGAGGCACTTCCGAGTATTGCATCCGTATCTCGTCTAGAAATGAAAACATCGACAGGTGATGCGGGAACGAGAGTCGTTATTGCCGGTGGAAAAGTAGAGATATTCGAGAAAGCTTCCAGTCGAAAAGGGACAGACCTTACGATTTCTGACTTATTTTATAACACTCCTGCTCGCTTGAAATATTTAAAAACGGTACACACCGAGCTTGGAAATATAACGGATGTCGTGAACCGACTCGCTTTGTCACATCCGGAGATTTCGTTTCGTTTAGTTCATAATGATCGAAAGCTCCTTCATACAACAGGGAATGGCGACGTAAGACAAGTTCTAGCGGCCATTTATGGAATGAATATTGTTAAAAATATGATTCCGATTGAAGAAAAAACGCTCGACTTCACTTTAAAAGGTTGGGTGTCCCTTCCGGAAATTACTCGAGCATCAAGAAACTATATTTCTACGATGATTAATGGCAGGTTCATAAAAAACTATTCACTAGCTAAAGCAATTTCTGAAGGTTTTCATACACTACTACCTATTGGTCGCTATCCGATTGTATTGTTAAATATAGAAATGGATCCAATCCTAGTAGATGTAAACGTTCATCCCTCTAAAATGGAGGTTCGTTTAAGTAAGGAAAGTGAGTTGTTTGAACTCATCTCCGGGAGTATAAAAGCGGCTTTTAAAACGAAGCAACTAATTCCTTCTGGTGTGATTCCGAAAAAAGAGCGTCCAGTGATCGAGCAGACCTCGATGGAGCTTGATCATATCGCTCCACCTGTTAGTAGAGTCGAGTATCCTCCATTACAAACGATGGTCAAAGAGGAATACCCTCTTCTTCTTTCACAGGAACAGCATGAAACGATTCATCCTAGCGTAGAGTATGAGAGTTCTCCAGATTTTGAGATAGAAGAAACATATGGCCTATTGAATAGGGGAACAATCCCCCCTCCAGTTCAAGAAGTTCCTAGTTTGGAAGAGCCAACGGATGCTGCAATCGAATTAGAGGAAGAAGAGTCTCGAGTACCCCCTCTCTATCCAATTGGTCAAATGCACGGAACGTATATTTTTGCTCAGAACGATAAAGGGCTATATATCATCGACCAGCACGCCGCACAAGAACGGATTAAGTATGAATACTATAAGGAAAAAGTGGGTCAAGTGGAAAGTGAACTACAGGAATTGCTTGTACCGCTCACAATCGAATATTCAACAGATGAATGTCTGAAAATAAATGAGTACAAACATGAGTTAGAAAAAGTGGGTGTGTTTTTAGAGACCTTTGGTCACAATAGCTATATTATAAGGTCTCATCCTCAGTGGTTTCCAAAAGGGGAAGAACAGCAAATGATTGAGGATATGATTGAACAGCTTCTTTTAATGAGAAAAGTAGATATTAAGAAGCTTAGAGAAGAAGCGGCTATTATGATGAGCTGTAAAGCTTCAATCAAGGCAAATCAATTTTTACGAAATGATGAGATTCAAGCATTACTAGATGAATTAAGAAGAACAACTGATCCATTTACTTGTCCACATGGAAGGCCGATTATCATTCATTATTCTGCCTATGAAATGGAGAAAATGTTTAAGCGAGTGATGTAAGAAAGGCATTTATATTTCAAGGGTCCGGGAAATGTTTCTCGGATCTTTTTTTACCTAATTCGCTAGGGAAATCATACAAAATTATGAAAAATGTAACTTTTAGAGTAACTAAGTCCGTTTTTATACGTCTATTATATATAAGAAATACATTACCTGAGGATGGGAGGGTGCATACGTGTTTGTTTTTTCATTATTAACTGCTATTATTCCAGTTGTAATCGTTATTTTTGTCATTGCTTATGTTGCGAAGAATAAAGAGGGGGAAGAAAACGTGATTCGTCATTTATATACGTATTTAGTGCTATTTGCTACGCTTATGATGGTTATTGGTGGTGGTGTTTCTATATTCATGGGAGCAGCTGATTTAGTCAGCCCGCCTGGATATTACCAAACGTATACTGATTTTAAAACAATGAAACAGCATGAAAAAGTAGAGGGTCAAAAAGAGACTGTTAGCGAAGAAGAATTAAGAGCCGAGTATGAGCAAGTGATTGAAGATGAAAAAAAGAGACAACAAATCAATGCTAAAAATCAAATTATCAAAAGCCTTGGTTTTATCGTCATTCCACTGCCAATCTTCCTTTATTTCAATCGAATGAGAAAAAGAAATATAGAGTAGGAATGTGCGCTTGTTTACATGATACATGCCTTCCCAGAATGGAGTAACTTTTCATAAGCTATAGCAAGCTCATGAAGGGAGGACTAGAGGAATGAAACTTGATTATCAACAAGCTTTACAGTACAAGGGGAAAGTGATTCAATTTCGCAATGAACAAGGTCGTATGGTTACTGGAAAAGTGGTAAATGTCGACGAAGAAGGAATTGAAATCAAAGAATTAAACACACCTGTTGACTATAATGGACACGGCTATTGGTTCTTTGGACCAAGAAGAGGTTTTTATGGTAGACCCGGTTACAGACCAGGATTCAGAAGATATCCTTATGCAGGAGTTGTTGGATTAACTATCCTACCATTTTTGTTCATTTAGTTTCTAATCGTCCAATAGCTTGGTGAAAGACAGCATCTATAATGAGGGGTGCTGTTTTTTCTATTTTTTGATAAAACCAGACTCCTAATCAAAGTAGAGTCTGGTTTTAATCTAAAATCTATTTTTTTACCGCATGAAAGTAATGAATGGTTTCGAATGCAGATAAATAGTCTGTTCGGTTAAGGAAAAATTTATTATGAATTCCATCAGGGGATAAATGTTCATAAATTAGTAGACTAGATTCTTCTAACATTTTTTCCATTTCGTCATAGGTAAAACAAGATTTCATTGATTCCCCACTTGCTGCAGCCATTTGAACCATATTTTGAACACGATTAGAGGTGCCTTTTTCTTCAAAAAGTCTCTCGTCTGCATAATCAAATACAATGGAGCTTCCAGATGGTAATTTGGTAAATAGTTCGTTGATTAATTGAGCGATTTCTTCTTTTGTTAAATAATAAGTAACACCTAGCAGACTAATGAAGGTCTTTTTGTTAGGGTCAAAACCTTGTAAGATGAGATTTTGAAGTGAAAAACCTTTCGTAAAATCCATTGGTACAAAATGTAGATGCTCTGGAATTGGATAATTTACGTTTGCTAACCTTATCTTTTTAAAGTCTTGTGTGGCTGGATGATCTACTTCAAATATTTCTAGCTTGTCACTTAACTCAGGGTGTCGGAAGCAAAAGGTATCTAATCCGGCTCCTAGAATAACATATTGTTTCACACCTAGTAATATTTCGTGAAGTAACACACTTTCAGAGTAGGCTGCACGTGCTAAAGGAGTGGGAGATAGCTGAACTTGTGTGACCCATTTTAAAATTTCATCTGGGTTATCTTGAAATTTTGCGGCGATTTCCTGATTATAGAATGAAATTCCATTAATCATATTCTTGCTAATCCCAGCAAATTCTTCTTCCGTAATTAATTCTGCAGATATAAAATCATCAAAAATTTTTGGTTCATCAAATTTACTATGATATGCACGACCAAATGCTGAAATTAAGGAAGTTAAGCTTGATTCATTTTTCTTCATTCAAAGTCCTCCGGATATAAAAAAATGAGATTCCCCTGGCCAGGAGAATCTCATTATACACGGAATGATAATATTGGTAAATTATAGCATAAATAATTTTTTTTGTCAAATTTAATGTCTTTTTATTAATCAGTTACTTAAATCAATAAGCACATATGACACATGCCCATTTAGCTCGTACTAACCTTCCCATTCAATTATAGGTACATATACTAAGGATGTAATAGTGTATGAATTTCCGGGGGTTTATAAATACGTCGTTATAAAATAGAAGGAGAGTGCCTGTTGATGAATCTATATACAAATGGAATTCAAGAGAAAAATAGACAGTTTGGATTTGGTTCGGGTTTTCCGAGTTCTGGATATGATGTGGATCTTACAGAATACGACCCAGGGTTTGGCTCTGGATTTCCGGGAAGCGGCTACGGTGGAGGCTATCCAGGTGCCGGTTTTGGAGGCGATTTTCCAGGAGGAGGATACGGCGGGGGCTACCCAGGTACCGGTTTTGGAGGAGGATACGGCGGGGGCTACCCAGGTACCGGTTTTGGAGGAGGATATGGAGGAGGCTACCCAGGGGCTGGCTTTGGAGGCTTTCCAGGGGCAGGTTTTGGCGGTGGCTTTCCGGGCACAGGATATGGAGGAGGCTATCCGGGAGTAGGCTTTGGCGGAGGAATTCCACCAAGACCTGGCTTCGGCTTCGGTTACCCAGGTTATGGACTTGGAGGATTGAGTCCTTTAGGCACAGGATTATTAGGCTTTGGAGCAGGGTTACTAGGGGGAGCACTCCTTAATGATGGACCTGGCCCGAATAGAGGATACTATCATTGGTAAACAACAAAAGCACCCTCTAATAGTTGGGTGCTTTACCAATTTATTTTACAACAGTTTGCAGGCGTCCTATAAACTTAAGTGCTTGACCAGTTCCAATCGCTACTGATTCTAATGGGCTTGGTGCTAAATGTACTGGAACGAATATTTCTTGACTAATCCATTCTTCCATTCCATTTAATAAGGCACCGCCACCTGTTAAAATTACCCCACGGTCAACGATATCTCCACTTAGTTCAGCAGGGCTGTCTTCTAGAGTTGCTCGAATAGCCTCTAATACATGCAATAAAGATTCTTTAATTGCATCACGAATTTCGAAGGATGATAAAGTAATCGTTTTTGGCAAGCCTGTCATTAAGTCTCGACCTCTTACCTCCATCGTCAGTTTTTCATGATCAACTAAAGCGTAGCCGATTTCCATTTTTATATTTTCGGCTGTTCTTTCTCCAACAAGTACATTATATTCTTTTCGGATATATTGAATAATGTCTTCATCCAGACGGTCGCCGCCAATTCGAATCGAATGACAAGCAACAACCCCGCCGAATGAAATAATCGCTACTTCGGTTGAACCGCCACCAATGTCTACAATCACGTTAGCTACCGGCTCATCTACTGGTAACCCTGCTCCTAGTGCGGCTGCAACAGGCTCTTCAATTAAATGGACTTTCTTTGCCCCAGCGTTTCTTACAGCATCATGAATCGCTCTTCTATCCACACTTGTCGATCCAGATGGAGTACAAACAACGACATTAGGTTTTCGAATTGCCATCCCGTTCTTCTTTGCTGCTTTTCTTAAAATATGCTTTAACATTTCTGTCGTTACATCGTAATCCGCAATTACGCCGTCTTTTAACGGTCTAATCGCTACAATGCTGCCGGGCGTTTTTCCAATCATCTCTTTTGCTTCGTGCCCGACCGCTAATACTTTTTTTGTAATAGTATCTATAGCAACAACAGAAGGTTCATTTAAAGTAATTCCTTTATTTTTATTGTAAACCAATATATTAGCTGTACCTAAATCTATACCAATCTCAGAACTCGTTAACATGCCATTCCCACCATTCGAATAATATTTCACTTTAAATTTTTCTAATACCTTAACACGAATATGGGGGTATTTTGACGAATGTTATCGAACGGTAATTAATTTGTAATCTAACAAGAAAACTTTGGTATGAATGTTAAGAGTGAGATATATTGGCTCTTCGAAGTTCGAGTGTTGATTTCCGCTCCTGGTGCTTGCTTTCCGCGGGGCGGTCGGGGAGCCTCCTCGGTGCTAGCACCTGCGGGGTCTCCCCTGCACCGCTGCTCCCGCAGGAGTCAAGCACCATCCGCTCCAATCAACACAGCTAAGTAATCTAAATGGCTCCCTACATACCCAATTTTATAGAGGTAACCCACTTACATTAAATAAAACAAACACCTAATTGAATAAAGTGAAATAAAATTGGGCATCATATATAGATGTTCAACTGCTTTATAGATTTATGTTACGATATTAAAACAGAAGGCTAGTTCTTGATGATGGAGGGAAAATCACTCCGATTTTAAAAATTAGCTAATACATATGTATGATTTCTGGATTAAAATTCAGTAGTCTAGTAAAGGCAGTGTGGAAAAATTGAGTAACAAAGAGAAATTAGTCGTACTGATTGGACCAACGGCGGTTGGGAAAACAAAAATGAGTATTGAACTAGCTAAAAAATACAATGCTGAAATCATCAGTGGGGACTCGATGCAAATATACAAAGGTATGGACATCGGGACGGCAAAAATTAAACCACAGGAAACGGAAGGGATCCCTCACCATTTAATCGATATAAAAAATCCTGAAGAATCCTTTTCGGTCGCCGAGTTCCAACAATTAGTCCGAGAAAAAATCACAGATATCACGAACAGAGGCAAGCTTCCGATGATCGTTGGTGGAACGGGCTTGTATATACAATCCGTTATATATGACTATCAGTTTTCGGATGCTCCTTCAGATGAACATTTCCGTAGAGAATTAGAGATTCAAGCTGATTTGGAAGGAAATGAAGTGGTTTTTGAACAGCTGAAAAAGGTGGACCCAGAGAGCGCGGAGAAATTACATCCGAACAATGTGAGACGTGTCATACGTGCATTGGAGATTTTTCATTGCACAGGTAAAACGATGACTGAGTACCAGAAGGAACAAAGTCCAGAACTGATTTATGATACGGCTGTAATAGGATTAACCATGGACCGGGAACAATTGTACAACAGGATTAATGGTAGAGTGAATCTTATGATTAAGGAGGGGTTACTAGAAGAAGTAGAACAGTTGTTTCAAGCTGGGCTTAAAGACTGTCAATCTATCCAGGCGATAGGATATAAAGAGTTGTATGACTATTTTTACGAGAGAATTAGTTTGGATGATGCAGTTGAGAATTTAAAACAAAACTCCCGTCGTTATGCTAAAAGGCAGTTAACTTGGTTTAGAAATAAAATGGAAGTCAAGTGGTTTGATATGACGGAAGTGGATTTTGAGAAAAAAATTAACGAAATTTCCATGTATATTGAAGGAAAGCTCGAAATAAAATCGAATACATAGTATTAGTATTTTACAAAGTTGCTTTTGTCGTTGATAATCGTTCATAATAAAGAAGGAAGAGTACTTTTATCACAAACATCTCTATTTCTAAAATGGACTAGAGGCTGTTTACGAAAAAGCAATAATCATGGGAGAATCATTTTTAGAGATAAAAGAGGAGGATCTACTATGAAACAATCCATTAATATCCAAGACCAATTTTTAAATCAACTCCGTAAAGACGGAACAGGTGTAACCGTATTTTTGTTAAACGGTTTCCAACTTAGAGGACAAATTAAAGGCTTTGACAACTTTACGGTTCTATTCGAATCGGAAGGGAAGCAACAGCTTGTATATAAACATGCTATTTCTACTTTTGCCCCGCAACGTAATGTTCAAATTGATATGGAAGCACAACAATAAATTTACATGCACTTAGGCCCCTTCTATAAAGAAGCGGGCTTTTTTAGTGGGATTAGAAAAATAACATTCAACATTCCTCGAAAAAAATAAAATAAAAAGTACCTACTGAAAATGGACTTAGCTGAATACATATAGAATAAATGCCTATTTCTCGGGAAACCGCATAAACCGACAAATGATGAATAATTCTCTATTAATGAAAGTGCTTGAATAGATCTGATTACAAGCAACTAGGCTTTTGTCACAAGCAATACAACTAGAGCGTATACTGTTTATAAATGTGAGGTGAAAGCTTTGGACCAACCCATTCGTATGAAAAATAATGGACAAATTAGCATCGTACTAAACTCACAAAAGAGAAAGCCTTTACCAAGGGAACTTCCAGAGACTCATGTGGCTCCAAAGGTCATTCCTCCAGAGCATGCAGCTTTAAAGGAGATTGAAAACGAGCTTGGTGCCCTTGTTGGAATGGATGAAATGAAAAAAATGATAAAAGAAATTTATGCTTGGATATATGTGAATAAAAAACGAGAAGAAGCTGGACTGAAAGCGGGAAAACAGGCTCTTCATATGATGTTTAAAGGAAACCCAGGAACAGGTAAAACAACCGTGGCTCGATTGATTGGAAAGCTATTTCAAAAAATGAATGTGCTTTCAAAGGGGCATCTCATTGAGGCTGAGCGGGCTGATTTAGTAGGAGAGTATATTGGTCACACGGCTCAAAAAACGCGGGATTTAATTAAAAAGGCCATTGGAGGAATTCTTTTTGTAGATGAAGCCTATTCCTTAGGAAGAGGGGGAGAAAAGGATTTCGGAAAAGAAGCAATCGACACGATGGTTAAACATATGGAAGACAAACAGCATGATTTCATTTTAATCCTCGCTGGATATTCGAGAGAAATGGATCAGTTTTTAACTCTTAACCCAGGGCTTCATTCTAGATTTCCACTCGTAATTGATTTCCCGGATTATACAACCGATCAGTTAATGGAAATTGGAAAACGAATGCTCAAAGAAAAAGAGTATGTTCTCAGTCATGAGGCAGAGAAGAAATTACGTGAGCATTTGATTTGGTACAAATCTACGGTGGCACAATCGAGTTTCTCGAACGGAAGATATATCCGAAATGTAATCGAAAAATCAATCCGTTCTCAAGCGATGCGATTGCTCATGCAAAATAATTATGATCGACATGATTTATTGACGTTAAGAAGTAATGATTTAATGTTTGAAGAAGATATGTAAAAAAGAAGACTCAGGGTCGGTACTGAGTCTTCTTCTTATGAATGAGCGGATAATCTCTTTATAGGGAGTTTCCAGTTATAGGTATATGATAGAACTCGTAGTGCGGTAACTGACACAAACAGTGTGTAGAGCTCTGTTGGTGTATTCGCTATTTTCAAACCAATGGCAAATCCGCAGATAATCGCCCAAAGAGCATAGATTTCTGCCTTTAATACTAAAGGCTTTCTACCGGCTAGTAAATCTCTGATGATTCCTCCTCCGCTACCAGTCAGAACGGCAGCAACGATGACCGCGCTTAATGGATGGTTCATATTCGATGCATAAATGGCACCTTGAATAGCAAAAGCAGCAAGACCGATCGCATCAAAGAAATTACCCCATTTTTGCCAATGTTTTAGTAGGTTATTAGGAAATAAAAAGATGGCTGTAATCGATAATAAGGCAATTTGAAAAAAGATTCCTTGTTCCCATAAAGCAGATACTGGAACTCCAATGAGTAAATTACGAATCGCTCCACCGCCAAAAGCGGTTACAATTCCAAGGATATAGACTCCTAAAATATCATATTCTTCTTCCATGGCAATCACCGCTCCACTGATAGCAAAAGCGACGGTACCAATCATACTTAATACATCCCAAGTCATTCTCGTGTTTCTCCTCTAAGTTGTTTTCTCTATAATGGTAATAATCAGAACAAACCTATATGATTTTATCATGCATATAAAGAAATTCAAGACTTTTTCTCTCTAAAACTAAAGTATTCAAGCTATACGTTGTACGATACTTCATAAATCAAATTAGGATTATTGATATATTTTTGATATGATTTTAAAAAATGGTCAATTCTACATTTAAATAGAAAGTAGGAGTCTCATTTGGAACAAAAGGAATTTGAAAAAGTCATTTTAGTTGGATGTCAGACGGTAGAGGATGACCTCCATTATGAATATTCATTAGAAGAATTAGAATCTTTAACGGAAACGGCCAAAGGGAAAGTGTTAGCAACTCTTACACAAAAAAGGGATAGAGCCCATCCGGCCACATACATAGGAAAAGGGAAAGTAGAGGAGTTACAAGCGCTTGAAGAACAATTAGAAGCGGATTTAATTATCTTTAATGATGAGTTATCTCCGAGTCAGGTGAGGAATTTGTCTTCTTCGATCAGCGCCAGAATTATCGACCGTACGCAGTTAATTCTTGATATCTTTGCTCAAAGGGCACGATCAAAAGAGGGGAAACTTCAAGTTGAATTAGCCCAGCTTCAGTATTTATTACCTCGCTTAGGAGGTCAAGGTACACAGTTATCGAGACTAGGGGCGGGGATTGGTACGAGGGGACCAGGGGAAACGAAACTAGAGTCCGACCGCCGTCACATTAGAAGAAGAATTGATGATATTAAAACGCAGCTTTCTGTTGTGGTTCAGCATCGTGATCGATATAGAGAAAGACGTAAAAAGAATAAAACATTCCAAATTGCTCTCGTTGGTTACACGAATGCAGGGAAATCCACATTATTTAATCGTTTAACAGAAGCCGACTCTTATGAAGAAAACCAATTGTTTGCCACGCTTGATCCGATGACTAGAAAAATGATTTTACCGAGTGGTTTTGGCGCACTTATGACCGACACAGTAGGATTTATTCAAGATTTGCCGACTACTTTAATTGCAGCGTTCCGTTCAACGCTTGAAGAAGTAAGAGAAGCGGACTTGCTGCTTCATGTAGTCGATATGTCTAATGCGGATTATTTTCAACATGAACAAACGGTCCAAAAGCTGTTAGAGGACCTTGAAATCCAACAAATCCCACAGATTACCGTTTATAATAAAAGGGACAGTCAGCATCCTGATTTTGTTCCTACAGCAAAAACAGAAACGGTTTTAATAAGTGCTTTTGAAGAAGACGATCGATTGAAATTAAAGCAAAAGATTGAACAAACGGTGATTGGCCTAATGGAGCCGTATCAAGTGGAAGTCCCTTCAACAGAAGGAAAATTGCTATCACAATTAAAAAATGAAACGATTTTACGTGAGCTCTCTTTTCATGAAGAAAAACAAGTGTATACTTGTAAAGGGTACGCGTTAAAAGACCATCAAATTTATGGTCAGTTAAATAGATATACCGTTTAGATAGGAGAACAACATGTACGAACATTTAACTTTTGGGGATAAATTAAAACAGTTAGTGAATGAAGTAGAGGAACAAGTAGCGCCTTTACATAAAGAAATTGACCAAAGAGTGGAAAGAAATCAATTTAGAGTTCTAAGTAGCTTCCAACAAAACAGAGTGAGTGATTCTCATTTTATTCCAACTACGGGTTATGGATATGATGATATTGGACGTGACACTCTGGAAAAAATCTATGCAGAGGTATTTGGAGGGGAATTAGGTTTAGTTCGTCCGCAAATAATTTCTGGAACGCATGCGATTTCGATTGCTCTGTTTGGGGTTTTACGCCCAGGTGATGAACTACTATATATGACTGGGAAGCCTTACGATACGCTTGAAGAGATTGTTGGAATTAGAGGTACAGGTTCAGGGTCTTTAAAAGAGTTTGGTATTTCTTATAATACCGTTCCATTAACGGAAGAAGGGCAAATCGATTATAAGGCCGTTCAAGAGGCTATTAAACCGAATACAAAAATGATTGGTATTCAACGTTCAAAAGGGTATGCTAACCGACCTTCTTTTACAATAGAAGAAATAAGAGAAATGATTCAGTTTGTAAAGGAAATTAAACCGGATGTTGTTGTGTTTGTGGACAACTGCTACGGCGAGTTTGTTGAAGACTTAGAGCCTTGTCATGTAGGTGCGGATCTTATGGCCGGTTCTCTTATCAAAAATCCTGGTGGCGGGATTGCCAAAACAGGTGGATATATTGTAGGAAAGAAAGAGTATGTGGAGGCTTGTTCTTATCGAATGACTTCTCCTGGGATTGGGGCAGAAGCAGGGGCCTCCCTTTACAGTCTTCAGGAAATGTATCAAGGATTTTTCTTAGCACCACATGTGGTGGCGCAGGCTTTAAAAGGAGCTATTTTTACAGCTGCAATGTTAGAGAAATTAGGCATGAATACAAATCCGAGATGGGATGCAAATCGAACCGATTTAATTCAGTCTGTGCAATTTGATGACCGAGACAAAATGGTGGCCTTTTGCCAGGCGATTCAATTTGCTTCACCCGTTAACTCTCATGTGACCCCATATCCAGCTTATATGCCAGGCTATGAGGATGATGTTATTATGGCTGCAGGTACATTTATTCAAGGTGCAAGTATTGAATTAACAGCAGATGGTCCAACAAGACCTCCGTATGTGGCCTATGTTCAAGGTGGTCTAACATACTCACACGTGAAAATTGCGATTTGCATTGCTTTGAATAAGTTATTAGAAAAAGAATTAATTCACTTAAATTGAGTCAATCTATACAAGGATAGCTATATGATGAGCTGTTCTTGTATTTTTTTTGTAAAAATAAAGGTTTAATTAGGTGTTTTAAGGATAAATACATCAACAAAGCATGAAAGTATAATTCATTTTTTTCTATCAAAAAAAATTTATAAAAAACCATGTTAGAAAACCTTACATATCGTTGACAGAATATCTGACATTACATATAATAAAAAACAAGAAAGCGAAAATGAATGGAGGAGAGGTTGGATGACAGGGAGTGAAATTCGTCGTTCAATGCCATTGTTTCCGATTGGTATCGTAATGCAACTAACTGAACTTACAGCTCGTCAAATTCGCTATTATGAAGAACACCAATTGATTTCTCCAGCTAGAACAGAAGGAAACAGAAGGATGTTTTCTTTGAATGACATTGATAAGTTATTAGAAATAAAAGATTTGATTGACCAAGGGATCAACCTTGCTGGAATCAAAGAACTGTTTAATTTGAAACATCAACAACAACTAAATGAAGATTTAAAAGCAGCTGAAAAAGCAAAACGAAATTTAACAGATGAAGAACTAAGAAAAATCTTAAGATCAGAATTAATGCAAGCAGGGCGTTTTAATCGTTCATCATTGCGTCAAGGAGATATGTCCCGCTTTTTTCATTAATATAGCTTTTTTCGTAAACGATGTTGTTGCTAGTTTAGAAGAGTTTTTCTCTTGCGAAACACTTGGTACGAAAACTGTCTAAATATATTTTAATAAGCATATAACAGGAGGAGATTGTAAAATGGCTAAGTACACTAGAGAAGATATTAAACGATTGGCAGAGGAGCAAAACGTTAAATTTATTCGCCTTCAATTCACAGACATTTTAGGAACAATCAAAAACGTTGAGATTCCTATCAGTCAGCTTGAAAAAGCACTTGATAATAAAATGATGTTTGATGGTTCTTCTATCGAAGGTTTTGTACGTATTGAAGAGTCTGATATGTATCTTTTCCCTGATTTAAATACTTGGGTAGTATTCCCTTGGACAGCTGAAAAAGGAAAGGTAGCTCGTCTAATTTGTGATATCTACAATGCGGATGGTACACCGTTTGCTGGTGATCCACGTAATAACTTAAAACGCATTCTGAAAGAAATGGAAGACTTAGGATTCTCTGATTTCAACCTAGGGCCTGAGCCGGAGTTCTTCTTATTTAAGTTAGATGAAAAAGGGGAGCCTACATTAGAGTTAAATGACAATGGTGGATACTTTGACTTAGCTCCAACAGACTTAGGGGAAAACTGCCGTCGTGATATCGTTCTTGAGTTAGAAGAAATGGGCTTTGAAATTGAGGCTTCTCACCACGAAGTAGCTCCAGGACAACACGAAATCGATTTTAAATATGCAGATGCTTTAACTGCATGTGACCAAATTCAAACATTCAAACTAGTGGTTAAAACGATCGCTCGTAAACACGGTTTACACGCAACGTTCATGCCAAAACCACTATTTGGAGTAAATGGATCAGGAATGCACTGTAACGTTTCCTTATTTAAAGAAGGACAAAATGCATTCTATGATACAACAGGAAACCTTGAGCTAAGTAATACGGCTCGTCAATTTATCGCTGGTATCCTAAAGCATGCTCCAAACTTTACAGCGGTAACAAACCCAACGGTAAACTCTTATAAGCGTTTAGTTCCTGGTTATGAAGCACCTTGTTATGTTGCTTGGTCAGCTCAAAACCGTTCGCCGTTAATTCGTATCCCTGCTTCACGTGGAGTTAGTACTCGTGTAGAGGTGCGTAGTGTAGACCCTGCAGCTAATCCTTATTTAGCAATGGCAGTACTATTAAAAGCTGGTCTTGACGGAATTAAAAATAATGCAACTCCTCCAGCTCCAGTTGACCGTAACATCTATGTTATGAATAAAGAAGAGCGTTTAGCTGAAGGAATTGAAGATCTACCAGCTACATTAGCTCAAGCTCTAGATAAACTAAAAGCGGATGAGGTTATTATCTCTGCTTTAGGTGAACATATCTTCGAACACTTTGTTGAGGCGAAAGAAATTGAGTGGGATATGTTCCGTACGCAAGTTCATCCTTGGGAAAGAGAACAATATATGCAAATGTTCTAATAACCATCAACAAACCCCTTGCACAATTTGTGTTAAGGGGTTTGTTTGTAGTTGGAAGAATTAATGGAGAGAGTTTAATTTTATGGGAATGAGTATCGAGAGTGCAGATTTCGTGTCCGGCATTAAGGATGAATCTGCTGGATAAGTGTTGTAATAGTACTGTAACATCAGTAATATTAAGGTTTTTAGTAGATTTTATGCTTAGAATTCATGGTAATTTATAACTGCGAGGCTTCTGGGATTGTTGTTATATTGGTTGATTGTCTCAATGTACAACCTGATACCATATTTTAGAACATGTATTACAATATTACATCTGTTAACCTTCTAGTAAATTCATGTGTGAGTATATTAGGAGGTTATTTGGATGAAAAAAATTAAAAAACTATTAGTAGGTGTAACTCTATCTTTATCATTATTTAGCTTTAATGCGGAGACTGGTTCGGCTGCGTCATCTTATCAAGTAAAAGCAGGGGAAACGTATTGGACTGTAGCAAATAAATTTGGTGTATCAGTAAATAACTTAAAGAAGGTTAATAACAAAACTAGTGATTTATTGTTTGCTGGGGAAAGAATCGTGATTCCGAAATCTATCTCTAATGCGGATAAAGAACTTCTAGCACGCCTAGTGTCAGCTGAGGCTAAGGGTGAACCTTACGCTGGAAAAGTTGCAGTTGCAACGGTGGTCCTGAATAGAGTTGACAGCGAGGACTTCCCTAATTCAATTAAGGGAGTTATTTATGAAAATGTAAAAGGTCACTATGCCTTTGAACCAGTTCAAAATGGAACAATTAGTTTAGCGGCAGATGCAGACTCTAAAAAAGCTGTAGAAGAAGCGATTGCTTTTAGAGGACAAGGAAGAGGCTCTTTATATTTCTTTAATCCAAAAACAGCATCAAGTAAATGGGTGTTTTCGCGTGAAGTAACAGTGACGATTGGTAATCATAGATTTGCGAAATAAATTAGGGTGTTCTTTACAATGCACTTCAATTGTATGTTTCTAGTACAATTGTGGTGCATTTATTTTTAAGTTGATTAAAAGTTTACTTCTATAATATATATTGCTTTAATTGAATTCTTCTAAGTGGTAGATGGTTTTTATTACCACGGATAATTCGTTGACTCTTTATGTTTGGGGTGTTAAGATGTAAATCTGCTTCGGTGAACAACTTACTGAATTTAACGTTCAGAAAAAAGTTATTGACGAAGTGTTAAGCAAAATGTTATTATAGTTAAGCTGTCTTCGAGAGAAGATAGCAAAGATTGTTCTTTGAAAACTGAACAAATCATACGTCAACGTTTAATTTTATTTTTTAAGAGCTAAATCTTACTCTTTATTGGAGAGTTTGATCCTGGCTCAGGACGAACGCTGGCGGCGTGCCTAATACATGCAAGTCGAGCGAAGTTTTAAAAGCTTGCTTTTGAAACTTAGCGGC
>NZ_JAXOFX010000012.1:0-131724 GCF_034427655.1 Robertmurraya mangrovi | reverse complement strand
AGCGCAAGCTAGTAAGATCCCTGAAAGATGATCAGGTAGATAGGTCAGAGGTGGAAGCATGGTGACATGTGGAGCTGACTGATACTAATCGATCGAGGACTTAACCACATTATTGGTGATTACTCGATGTTCTTCTTCTTCATTCATTATCTAGTTTTGAGGGAATAATGTTTTTTCACGGTAGTGAAAAGAACTTTTCTTTTATGATTTTTCACGAGAGTGAAAAAATTTTTCCTTAATAGTCTGGTGGCGATAGCGAGAAGGTCACACCCGTTCCCATACCGAACACGGAAGTTAAGCTTCTCAGCGCCGATGGTAGTTAGGGGCTGTCCCCTTGTGAGAGTAGGACGTCGCCAGGCAAAAGACAAAGAGAATTCTCTTTGTCTTTTTTAATCGCTTTATAATGGTATTCATTATAATGTTTTCGTTTAGACCTATATCTACAATGAACAGTTATTTAGAGTTCAAGCTTGGCCAGTAGGAAGTAGAGTAGATGGTTCGAGTCAATATTTGTTAAGGGGAAGTACTCAAGAGGCTGAAGAGGCGCCCCTGCTAAGGGTGTAGGTCGGTCAACCGGCGCGAGGGTTCAAATCCCTCCTTCTCCGCCAGAATAAATGTGCCTTTAGCTCAGCTGGATAGAGCAACGGCCTTCTAAGCCGTCGGTCAGAGGTTCGAATCCTCTAAGGCACGTAAAAATTACGTTTAGTATATAGTACAAAACACAGTATTGCATGATAGTTTAATAGAAATGAAAAAAAGCAAACTACAAGTTTGCTTTTTTTCATTAGTATATTTTTCTATATACACCAATTACTTTTCCAAGAATCGATACATTTGTTAAGATGATTGGCTCTAGTGTTGAGTTTTCCGGCTGAAGACGAATATAATTCTTCTCTTTAAAGAATCTTTTAACTGTAGCCTCGTCTTCTTCCGTCATCGCTACAACTATATCGCCATTATTCGCTGTTTGTTGTTGTTTAACAATGACATAGTCTCCATCTAATATTCCTGCTTCAATCATACTATCTCCCATAATCTCTAACATGAAGACTTGCTCATCAGAAGGTGCTAAACTTTCTGGTAATGGGAAATATTCCTCAACATTCTCAATGGCTGTTATAGGTAACCCAGCTGTAACTTTTCCGATCACTGGTACATTTACCACTCTACTCTTAGGAATATGAGAAGTATCATCTAATTCCAAAATTTCGATTGCTCGAGGTTTAGTAGGATCACGGCGAATAAGTCCTTTACTCTCTAGTCTAGCTAAATGACCGTGTACAGTAGAGCTAGAAGCTAGTCCAACTGCTTCACCTATTTCTCGAACGGATGGTGGATATCCCTTTTGTTTAACCTCTTCTTTAATAAATTCAAGTATATCTAATTGTCGCTTCGATAACTTTACCATTCTTAACGCACCTCGTATGGTTTTAATTAGCTTAATTATAGCATGTATTACCATTAGATACAAACATAAGTTCGAATTTTTGTTTGACACAAACAGATGTTCTGTTTTATAATCATATTAATTAAACGAACGTATATTCTATTTGAGGTGTTTCTACAATGAAAAAAATTTGGGATCAATATTCTTATGCTATTATTCTAGTGGTATTATCTTTTACAGCAACATTACTTCTATTATTTTCAAACCATACAAATGCGGCGAATAATGAATATATGACTGTAACCGTTCAAGAAGGGGAATCATTGTGGCTTCTATCAATGAAATATGAAGAAAACCATCAATTTTCATCTAATGAATTTGTAAAATGGGTGGAGAAGAAAAATCATATTAATGGTGATAGAATAATGCCAGGTGATACACTAATCATTCCTGTTATTTCTGAAACCATCGATTTAAGTACAGAACTAGCAAGTTCAGCAGATAGTAATTAAAGGGGTATATATGAGAGCAGCAATCTATTGCAGAGTAAGCACAACTAAAGATACTCAAGAATCTTCACTGCAAAGGCAGCAGGAAGAATTAATTGAATTGGCTAGAAAGAATCAGTTTGAAGTACATAGTATTATTTCCGAGCAAGCTAGCGGATATGATATAAGCCGGGATGGAATATTAGAAATTCTCTCATTAATAAAGGATAAGGAAATTGAAATTGTATTAATTCAAGACGAAACCAGGCTAGGTAGAGGGAATGCCAAAATAGCTTTATTGCATTGTATTTTAAAAGAAGGCATAAAAATCTATAGTGTCTCACATAAAGGACAAGTTGAACTCTCTGAGTCCGATTCCATGATTCTAAATATAATAAGTATGGTTGAAGAGAACCAAAGGAAGTTACATAATGCAAAAATCAGAAGAGGTATGAAGAGAGCAATAAGCAATGGATACCAGCCAGAGAATAACTTAAAGAACTTGGGCTTGAATTCAGGACGTGAGAAAATTGAGGCTCCATTAGAGGAAATAATTCGTTTGAGAAGGAATAAATTAACTTTTTCTGAAATTGCAGCCACCTTACGTGGGTTTGGTTATGATATATCAAAAGCTACTGTTCATAGGAGATATCAAGAATATATAAAAGATAGAGAAGAATAAGCTCCTTTTCCTTGTCAACTGAACTAGTTTTTAGTAACATGGTTTTTATTCTAGGTTAGTTAAAGGAGTTTAAAAATGCTATCAAAAGAAAAAATGGCTAGAATTAATACATTGGCTAAAAAAGCTAAAGAGACAGGCTTAACACAAGAAGAAGCTAAAGAACAATCAAAACTTAGAAGCGAATATTTACAAACGTTTCGTTCTAATATGTTAAATACCCTTCAAGGAGTTACAATTGTTGACCCAACAGGGGAAGATGTAACACCGGAAAAGCTTAAACAATTAAAGAATAAAAAAAACTTACATTAATATAAATAGGGGAATACTTTTATTGTATTCCTTCTATTTCTGATTCTAGCAGAAGTATTTCAATGAAATGATAAATATAAAACCTGTGCTTACATATGTAAATAAATAATGTGACAAAATATTAAACAAATGGCCTTTTTAATGTTTTACTGGCCCAAAGTGTTGTACAAAGAACTTAAGTCACTATAATATTATAGATGTACGATTTTTCTTGAGAAGGGATGATATTATGTTTGAATCAGTTGATACATTATCAATAAATGCGATTAGAACGTTATCCATTGATGCGATTGAAAAAGCAAATTCTGGCCACCCAGGGATGCCAATGGGTGCTGCTCCTATGGCTTATACATTATGGACTCGTTATATGAATCATAACCCTAAAAACCCGGAATGGTTTAACAGAGATCGATTTGTATTATCGGCTGGACATGGTTCCATGCTATTATATAGTCTTCTTCATTTATCAGGTTATGATGTTTCGATGCAGGATATTAAAGATTTTAGACAATGGGGAAGCAAGACACCTGGACATCCAGAATATGGTCATACACCTGGAGTAGATGCTACTACTGGTCCACTTGGCCAAGGTATTTCGATGGCTGTTGGAATGGCGATGGCAGAGAGACATTTAGCAGCGGTTTATAACAAAGATGAATATAATTTAGTTGATCATTATACATACAGCATCTGTGGAGACGGAGACCTGATGGAAGGGGTTTCTGCAGAGGCCGCCTCACTTGCAGGACATTTAAAATTAGGTCGTTTAATTGTACTTTATGATTCAAATGATATTTCTCTAGATGGAGATTTAGATCGTTCTTTCTCAGAAAGTGTGGAAAAACGTTTTGATTCTTATGGATGGCAATATATTAGAGTAAATGACGGAAATGATTTAAATGAGATTGCTAATGCATTAGAGTCTGCAAGAGCAGACCAAAACCGTCCTACTTTAATTGAGGTTAAGACGGTCATTGGGTTCGGTTCGCCATCGAAAGCTGGTAAGTCAGATGTTCATGGAGCACCACTCGGAGCAAATGAACTAAAGCTTACTAAAGAAGCATACAAATGGACTTTTGAGGAAGATTTTCATGTTCCACAAGAAGTATATGACCAATTTAAAAAGCTTGTTGCAGAACAAGGTGAAAATAAAGAAACAGAATGGAATGAACTCTTTAACAGTTACAAAAACGAATATCCTGAACTTGGCTCTCAATTAGAGAAGGCTATGAAGGGTGAATTAGTGGAGGGTTGGGATCAAGACCTTCCAGTATATGAAGAAGGTAAAGCTCTAGCTAGTCGTGCTTCTTCGGGTGAAGCGTTGAATGCTATCGCTAAGAACTTACCATTCTTTATTGGTGGTTCTGCTGATTTAGCTGGATCTAACAAAACAATGATTAAAGGAACAGGTGATTTCACACCTGAAACTTTTGATGGAAGAAACATTTGGTTTGGTGTACGTGAATTTGCAATGGGTGCTGCTTTAAATGGTATGGCTTTACATGGTGGATTAAAAGTGTTCGGTGGAACATTCTTTGTTTTCTCTGACTATTTAAGACCTGCTATTCGTCTAGCGGCATTAATGGGATTACCAGTTACTTATGTATTCACTCATGATAGTATCGCTGTTGGTGAAGACGGACCGACTCATGAGCCTGTGGAACAATTGGCTTCTTTACGTGCAATGCCAAACTTAAATGTTATCCGCCCAGCTGATGGAAATGAAACAGCTGCAGCGTGGAAACTTGCATTAGAATCTACTAACCAGCCGACAGCGCTTGTGTTAACTCGTCAAGATTTACCGACTATTAAGGATACAGATAAAAATGCTTATGATGGGGTTTCAAAAGGTGCTTATGTCATTTCGCCTGCAATTAACGGAAATCCACAAGCATTATTATTAGCTGCTGGATCAGAAGTTGGTTTAGCGGTAGAAGCACAAAAAGCACTTGAATCAGAAGGAATTCACACTGCAGTTGTGAGCATGCCTTCTTGGAGCAATTTCGAAGCACAGTCTAAGGAATATAAAGACAGTGTTCTTCCGAAAAATGTGAAGAAACGTCTTGGTATTGAAATGGGATCATCTTTAGGATGGCACCGTTATACAGGAGATGAAGGTGAAGTATTAGCGATTGATCAATTCGGTGCATCTGCTCCTGGTGAGAAAATCATGGCTGAATACGGATTTACTGTTGAGAATGTTGTTTCACGATTAAAGGCATTATTATAATAAGCAGTATTTGAAAAACACTGGGGAACCAGTGTTTTTTTATTGGTTTCAAAAAGAAGGTATAAGTCCTCTTCACTATCCTACTATTTTTCACTTCCTCATTAGAACTCTCAATGAAAATATAGATTCGACAAAAGAAGTGAAAGTTTTTGACGTTGTAAGACAAATGTTACAGTAACCTTTCTATATAATAGAGAAATGAAATCTAAATAATTGGAAAACTAATTATGTTTTAAGATAAATAGACTTTTTTGAGGAGGGTTTTGTACGTGAGAACTTATCAGTTATATTTAATTGAAGACGAATTTGCCTCCCATTACTTTGGTAGAGAAAGAATGTTTTTTGATTTATTTCGTGAGTATAGTCATTCATTTGGTGAAATGAGCCGAATTCTAGCTAAGCAAATTAACTATATTACAAAGCCCGTTCCTACTTTACGACTCCATCAGTATATTCATCAACAGTTGCAAAGACGGAGGGATTTTCGAACGGAAAAAGGTGCATACTATATATATAATGGAAAGATTAGTTCAGCAAAGCTCGAAGTGTTTGATAAATACATAATTATTGAAGCGGAAGGGAATTATGATGCGGAAACGATTTTCTTTGAAATTTTAAGGAAAATGGAAAGTTCTTTTCTAGCAATTGATTTAGACCACCATCGTTATGGCTGGTTAAAGCCAATTAAAGAAAGAAAATTTATTTAAAAGAGAGAAATTCTTAAGCAAATCTTGTATAATATAGTTTGGTTTAGTACACTGTATGATAGACAACTTGAAGGAGGAAATATAGTATGTGGGGATACATTCTAGTAGGTATACTAGCATTACTAGCTGGTGTAGCACTAGGATTTTTCATTGCTCGAAAATATATGATGAGCTACCTAAAGAAAAATCCACCAATTAACGAACAAATGTTAAAAATGATGATGATGCAAATGGGTATGAAGCCATCGCAAAAGAAAATCAATCAAATGATGTCAGCGATGAACAAGCAGACGAAGTAATTCGAATGTGTTCGAGGGTTGCCTTGATATCGTTTGACTACTAATTCTACTGTTTGATAAAACCACTTTTCTGTTGTAAATCAATGGAATCGTGGTTTTTTTTATTGGCATTATCATTATACCGGTGTAAGGTTATATTTGTAGATAATAAAACTTTATAGGAGTGTATTCTATTTAATGAGGATCTTACTTACAGGTGCGAATGGCTTTTTAGGTAAAAAGGTCGCAATGGATTTATTAGATGAAGGACACGAGTTGTATTTGCTTGTTAGAAATAAGAATAAATTAAAGACTTTTTTCGAAGAGTTACCGGGTTCTGAACAAAGGTCAAGAGTGCATGTTTTAGAAGGGGATGTCACGAGTACAAATCTAGGGTTATTAGCAGAAGAAATACAAGGGATAACGTCTAGTATAGATGCTATTTACCATATGGCTGCATTACTATCTTTTGACCCAAATGATAGAGATTTCTCCTATAAAGTCAACGTGGACGGAACGAAACATGTACTTGATTTTGCTGTTACGATTAATTGTAAAAAATTCTTCTATGTAAGTACTGCCTATACGATTGGAATGGAGTCTGAAGGATTTGAGGAATTATACTCAACGGATAGAGAGTTTGTTAATTATTATGAAGAAACGAAATGTATAGCCGAGCATCTTGTCCTTTCTTATAGTGATCAGTTATTCGTATCGATTTTACGGCCTGCTATTATCATTGGAGATTCAAAAACAGGACAAGCAGATACTAGTTTTGGCTTATATGGATTTCTAAAAAGTTTGTATTTGTTAAAAAGGAAAATGGCTAGAAATCAGGACTCAAGAGATAGGAAGTTCCATGTTAGAATAAACTTAGACGTAAATTCTAATTTAGTCCCTGTAGATTATGTATCCATGGTATTCGTTTCAGCACTTTCCTATGCAAAAAATAAAGAAATCTTTAATATTACGAACCCAAACCCTCCCATTCATAGCGATTTGATTAGAGTAATAAAAGAAGTGCTAGACTTTCCGAATCTTGAAACCATTAGTTTTGATTCGGATTACCAACTAAGAGAAGATGAGATGCTGTTTAATAAACCTCTTGACGTATTTAAAAGCTATTGGAGTCACAGTAGACGATTTCCTTGTGAAAATACGAAGAGGGTATTAGAGCTCTCAGGAAAGACTCCTTTAGACATGGATGAGAAGATGTTACGAACCATTATCCATGGATTTGTTGATAAGAAAGTTCCGGTACTAAAATAATAAATCATTCAGAAAGAGCTTGTCGCAAGCTCTTTTTTAGTTGTTTATTTTCATTAGCTTTACTTCTAGTTAAGAAATAATAATCTTCCATATTTTTTAAATATTTGGTAAAATAGCTGAGTCATATTGATTATGTAGTTGTTCAATTTTCTTACGTGTTACATGTTTTTATAGCTTGTATAAATTATTTTAGAAGGATAATGTTACAGGCTTCTATTTTATTTCGGAGGATGTATTCATGAAAGTTTTTCTTCAGCTTATGTGGTTTTTTAAACAGGAGAAGAAGGCTTACGTAACAGGTATTTTAATCTTACTGTTCGTCGCTTTTTTACAGCTGTTACCTCCTAAGGTCATCGGTATTATAGTGGACCATATCCAGGAGGATACGTTAACGGGGAGTATTTTAGGGAAGTGGATTGTTGCTTTAGTAGCGGCTGCCCTAGTGATGTATGTGTTGCGCTATTATTGGAGGATTATGATTTTTGGTTCAGCTGTGAAGCTATCGAGGTTGCTTCGTAATAAGCTTTATCATCACTTTACTCAAATGTCACAGTCTTTTTATCAGAAAAAGAGAACAGGGGATTTAATGGCGCATGCGACAAATGATTTGTCTGCTATTCAACAAACGGCTGGGTCTGGTGTACTGACGCTTGTCGATTCCTTAGCAACGGGTGGCTTTGTAATCATTGCAATGGCGACAACGATTAGTTGGAAGCTTACCCTTATTTGTTTAATTCCTATGCCTTTTATGGCGTTATTAACGAACTGGTACGGAACTCTTTTACATAAGAGATTTCATAAAGCTCAAGAAGCTTTCTCGAACTTGAACGATAAAACCCAGGAAAGTATTACGGGGATTAAGGTTATTAAAACGTTTGGGCAAGAGAAGGAAGATATTGAGGATTTTCGTAAACAATCAGATGATGTCGTTCAGAAAAATATTTCGGTTGCTAGAATCGATTCACTTTTCGACCCGACGATTTCGATTATTGTAGGGATTTCCTTTTTCTTAGCGTTAACGTTTGGTTCGAGATATGTATTACAAGGTGAATTAACGATCGGTCAGTTGATTTCTTTTACCACCTATTTAGGACTGTTGATTTGGCCGATGTTAGCTTTCGGTTGGTTATTTAATATAGTAGAGCGTGGCCGTGCTTCTTACGATCGTGTGTCTGAACTGTTAGCAGAGAAAGCGGATATTATTGACGTGGAAGGAGCGGTTGACGAAACGCCTAGTGGGGATATTGAGTATAATATTCATAGTTTTACCTACCCGGATGAGAAGGAACCTATGTTAAAAAACATTCATTTTACTTTAAAAAGAGGGCAAACTCTTGGAATAGTAGGGAAAACAGGTGCTGGTAAGACTTCACTATTAAAACTACTTATTCGTCAATTTGAAAGCAATGATGGTGAGATTTTGTTTGGCGGGAAGAAGCTGCAAAACTATCAAACTTCAAGCTTAAGAGAAGCGATTGGTTATGTTCCTCAGGATCATTTCTTGTTCTCAGCTACGGTTGGAGAAAATATTGCTTTTGCTAAACCGATGGTAGATAAATTAGAGATCTATCATGCAGCGACGGTGGCGAATATTCACGATGATATTTTGATGTTTACGGATGGATATGACACGGTTGTTGGGGAGAGAGGGGTTTCCCTATCAGGTGGACAAAAGCAACGAATTTCGATTGCTAGAGCACTAGTGATGGATCCAGAGGTATTAGTGTTAGATGATTCCTTGTCGGCGGTTGATGCAAAGACGGAGGAAGCCATTTTATCTGCGTTAAAAGAGAACCGCGGTGGAAAAACAACGATGATAACTGCTCATAGACTAAGTGCCATCCAGCATGCCGATTTGATTATTGTCCTAGATGAAGGGGAGATTATTCAAAAAGGTACACATGATCAATTGATGGAGCATGATGGCTGGTATAAAGAGATGTATCTACGTCAACAGCTTGAAGAACTTGTAGAGCATGGAGGATAAGAGGATGGATGAAAAAATAAAGGTGGAGAGTGGGAAGGAGCAGCGAAAAGTTCTTTATCGACTGTTAGCCTACACAAAGCCTCATACAAAAACAATCGTCCTTGCGTTTAGCTTATTGCTTTTAACGACCATTGGGGATATTTTAGGACCGATTTTAGTAAAAATCTTCATTGATGATTATTTAACACCAAGAAACCTGCCATTCCAGCCATTACTCATGCTGGCTTTGGCGTATATGGGGATTCAGATTGGAAATGTGTTAGTTTCCTATTTTCAACTATTAAAGTTCCAGGAAATTGCGTTAAAAATTATTCAACAAATCCGCATTGATGTGTTTTCAAAAGTACAGTCATTAGGATTACGTTATTTTGATAAAACGCCAGCGGGAAGTATTGTTTCAAGGGTAACGAATGATACAGAAGCAATTAAGGATATGTTCGTGACCGTTATTGTGACGTTCATTCAAAGTGGGTTCTTAATCATAGGGATCTTTGTTGCGATGTTTATTCTCAATGTAAAATTAGCATTTTTCTGCTTGTTTATTTTACCGGTAATCTTTTTCATTATGCAACTGTACCGAAAGTTAAGCTCACGTTTTTATCAAGATATGAGGGAACGCTTAAGTCAGTTAAATGCGAAGCTGAGTGAGTCATTATCAGGAATGGGGATTATCCAAGTGTTTCGCCAAGAGAAACGCCTTCGTGCGGAGTTTGGGGAAATAAATGATAAACATTACCAGGCAGGGATGAAAAATATTAAGGTAGATGGTCTACTTTTACGTCCCGCGATTGACCTTGTTTATGTTGCCGCAATTATTCTTGTGCTAAGCTTTTTCGGAATTACTTCCTTTAATAATCCGATTGAAATTGGGGTTTTATACGCGTTTGTTAACTATTTAGATCGTTTTTTTGAGCCGGTTAATAATATGATGATGCGTCTATCTTTATACCAACAAGCGATTGTTGCAGCATCACGTGTGTTTAAGCTCCTAGACGAAGAAGAATTAGCTCCTGCTCAAACTAGTAAAGCTGGTTCTATTGAAGAGGGCGAAATTGAGTTTAGAAATGTGAGCTTCTCTTATGATGGAAAACGAGATATTTTAAAAAATATTTCGTTTACAGCTAAACCAGGAGAAACCGTTGCATTGGTCGGCCATACAGGTAGTGGAAAGAGCTCGATTATTAATCTCATGATGCGTTTCTATGAATTTGAACGTGGAGATATTTTTATTGATGGACAGTCGATTAAAGATTACTCTGCTGATGAATTGAGAGTAAAAATGGGGCTTGTACTTCAAGATCCATTCCTGTTTTACGGTACGATTATGGATAATATTCGTCTTCATAATACGGATTTATCGGAAAAAGAAGTGGAAGAAGCTGCGGAGTTTGTTCAAGCCCATACGTTTATTGATAAGCTAGAGGACGGCTATCATCATAAAGTAGTTGAGAGAGGGTCCACTTTCTCTAGTGGTCAAAGGCAGTTGATTGCTTTTGCTAGAACGATTGCGGCTAATCCGAAAATACTTGTGTTGGATGAAGCAACCGCCAATATTGATACGGAAACAGAAGAGGCGATTCAAATCGCGTTAGAGAAAATGAGAGAAGGCCGAACAACGATTGCCATTGCTCATCGACTTTCTACTATTCAAGATGCGAATTTAATCTTAGTTCTACATCAAGGGGAAATTGTTGAGCGCGGAACCCATCAGGAGCTGTTAGCGAAGAGAGGGTTATATCATAAAATGTACTTATTACAGAACGGCTCTGAGGAGAAATTAGAGGATGTCGTAGGTTAATATTGGATGAAGTCAGAGGTTGGGCTTCCTTTCCACATAAAAAACCGCTTAAGTTCAAGGTGATGAACTTTAAGCGGTTTTTTAATGCGTCTGAACCTTTTTTATAAAAAGACGATTGTACTCGTTTAGTAACGTATCAAGCTCTTGGCTATAGCGGATGGCGATAGAGGAGCTTAATCCATTTTTCATTGCTACCTGGATTAATTCAGCTCGTTTGTTTTCTATTAAGGTGAGGAGATCTTGTTTCGACACGGCTGATATTCCTTTCAAAATATATTTCTATTATTCTAGTAGAATGCTATCTAATTTGTAAAATGCTGAGAAATACTTGCAATAACTGTATGTCCCTAATAAAGTATAACGGATTTTGGTAATTAATACAAAAGGAAAATGTTAAAATCCAATATTTTGTTAAATCTTTGTATATGTTTGTAAATCCTGATTCATAAAATATGATTAATAACTTGTTTAACTTTAAAAAAACTTTAATAGATGGAGGATTTTCACCTATTATTATCTTGTACACATAATGTTCACAGTCAATTCATTATCTTTTCAGTAGAAGATTTGTTAGAATGAATGTTGAATGAGTAAAGCTAGGAGATGTTAACATGTCAGATGTGAACGTATTTATTGCTCTCGGTGCGGGCTTTTTAAGTTTTATATCTCCCTGTTGTTTGCCTCTATATCCCGCGTTTTTATCATACATAACGGGAATGAGTGTAGGGGAGTTAAAATCGGAGAATGCTTTATTACAAAAACGTAGCTTCATGCATACGATTTTTTTCTTATTAGGATTCTCAATTATTTTTATCGCTCTAGGATTCAGCACGTCCTTTATTGGTGAGTTTTTTGCGGACTACAAAGATTTAATTCGTCAGCTAGGTGCTATTTTTATCGTATTTTTCGGATTTATAATTGTTGGAGTACTGAAGCCAGAGTTTATGATGAAAGATCGAAAATTTAATTTTAAAAACCGTCCGTCTGGATATTTTGGTTCGGTTTTAATCGGAATTGCCTTTGCTGCTGGCTGGACGCCTTGTACTGGTCCTATTTTAATGACGGTTTTTGCTTTAGCGGCGACCAATCCAGGGTCTAGCCTTGTGTATATGATTGCTTATACGTTAGGATTCGCTGTTCCATTTTTAATCCTTTCGTTCTTTATTGGGCGCATGCAATGGATTCGCAAGCATAATGTTCTGATTATGAAAGTTGGCGGCTACATTATGATTGTGATGGGTGTTGTGTTATTCTTTGACTGGATGACTAAAATCATCGCTATTTTCTCTAGCTTATTTGGTGGGTTTACTGGGTTTTGATTACATTTCAATGAACGAAATATCGAAATTTGTCGGATTGTATACATTGAACTTTTAGGTATATTTAGCTATATTTAAGTAAGTGTCCTTCTGAAAAAGAAGTTTGTTTTTCCATCATTATGGAAACATATTAGTTTGAATGGATTAATTATATAGAGATTTTTTCGTTGAAAAGCCAAGGGGGAAACAACGATGGCTAGAATATTAATTGTGGATGATGCAAAATTTATGAGACTGACCCTATCGAACATTTTACAAAAAACGAACCATGAAGTCGTTGGGGAAGGTGAAAATGGGAAGGTTGCGATTGAATTATATCGTGAACTAAACCCAGACTTAGTAACGATGGATATTACGATGCCAGAAATGAGCGGACTAGAAGCCGTTAAGGAAATTAAAAAAGAATTCCCGAATGCCAAAATCATTATGTGCTCAGCGATGGGACAACAAAAAATGGTGGTCGAAGCGATTGAAGCGGGAGCGAAAGACTTCATCGTAAAACCTTTTGATGAAGGAAGAGTGCTTGAAGCAATCAGTCGAGTATTATCTTAATAATAGAAATAAGAGCTGCTTTGGAGAATTCCAGAGTGGCTTTTTTTATAAAGAAAAAAATTTTTAATTTCCGGTGAACGATTTTCTACTCTCAGTCGTATTAACTATAACAAATCAAATTGAGGGTGGAAAATTAATATGAAAAGAGAACTTGAAGTGATGATACCTGCGGCTTATCCTTTAGCAGGAACTTTAACTTTACCAGAGGGTAATCAAGAGAAATATCCATTAATAGTATTTGTGCATGGTAGTGGGGATATTGATAGAGATTCTAATGCAAAGGGCTTAGCCATTAATATTTTTAAAGAATTAAGTGATTTAGCAGTTGCAGAAGGGTTTGCTACGATTCGTTATGATAAAAGAGGGGTTGGCGAGAGTAAAGGAGATTTTCTAGAAGCAGGTGTGTATGATCTGATTGATGATGCACAAGCGGTTTTGGAATTTGCAAAAAAACAACCTGGGATTGACCCTGACAGAGTGATTTTACTTGGTCATAGTGAAGGATCCATTATTGCTCCATTTGTAAATGAACGTGTTCCAGTTAATGGAATGGTCCTTCTTGCGGGTACGGCAGAGTGCTTGGCTAGAACAACAGAATGGCAGCGAGAAAAAATGATGGAAGATGTTCGTTCGTTAAGAGGCTTCCAAGGTTGGTTATTGAGATTATTAAAGCTAGATCAAAAGATAGAGAAGATGAATGAAGATATGTCAAAGGCAATCTTAAGTACCGATGCAGCTGTTATTAAACATAAAGGTAAAAAAATAAATGCAAAATGGAATAGAGAGCATGGAGTTGTTGATGTATCTAAAGTGTTAGTTAATGCCGAATGCCCAGTTCTAGCTATCACAGGAACAAAGGATATTAACGTTAAATTAACAGATTTAGATAAAATGCGTGAATTGATTCCAGGAGAGTGTGAAACTCATGTGATTGAAAATATGAATCATATTCTTCGTAAAACAGATAAAGAAGGTTTTTCTACTATCATCAATGAGTATAAAAAGATTGTGAAACAGCCTGTTGATCGTGAATTGAAAGATCTATTATCAGGATGGCTTAGCGAGTGGAAGAATAGAGAAGCGACGGTTGAAGCTGCTGAATTAGTGATGAAATAAGGGAAAACAGATCCTTGTGGGTCTGTTTTTTTGCATTGTCAGAAGTCTGCCTTTTCTTATTTTCGCTTTTTAGGCTATAATAATAGTTAAATCGATTGGTATGGTGAAAACAATCAAACGAGAATTTAAGAGATAAAGGATGAATTATATGAACATGGTTGTTGCTTCTTCGATAGGAGCGATTTGCATGGCTGTTTTTGTCATGTTCATCCGTATGAAAGCGGCTAAAAGGCCTGTTTCTGCGAAAAAGATTATATTACCACCGATTTTTATGAGCACAGGGGCATTGATGTTTGTACATCCGATGTTTCGAGTCACGCCTCTTGAAATATTAGAAGCAGGGTTAGTCGGTATGCTGTTTTCCATTTTATTAATTAAAACTTCTAACTTTGAAATTAGAGAGAATGAAATCTATTTAAAACGATCTCGTGCTTTTATCTTTATTTTAATTGGATTACTAGTGCTTCGTATTATTGCCAAGCTTGTATTAAGCTCATCCATTGACTATGGCGAACTAAGCGGAATGTTCTGGATTTTAGCGTTCGGGATGATCGTTCCGTGGAGAATTGCGATGTACATGCAGTATCGAAAGCTTCATCAAAAGTTGCAGTCGGATATTAAAGCGATATGATGGGAAGGACGCCAGGTTGGACTGGCGTTTTTTTATGCATTTTTCTTAAAAATGAAAAATGAAAAAACCGTTCAGTACTTGAACGGCTTTAAAATAGATGCTCATACGGTTGTACATCTATTTGTTTTTCGAACAATTTTTTACGTAAAAATTTATGATCACGCTTTGGTGTAGCTAGAATATATCCTCGAATGACTAATTCTTCGTCAATTCTTTGTCGCTTTTCATTTAACGCAAGTTCACCAATTTTACCCGCAATTTTTTGCCTAGCTACATCACGGAATAATTCTGGAACAGGGCTCACTAAATCTTCTAAAAGAGCTTTTTCTTCTTGGTCCCATAAATGGATGGTCTCTTTTACATAATGCTCTTCCCAGTCTAAAATGGACTTGCCATCCTCTTTTGGCATGCGTTTGAGGAACTTTCTGAACATAAAGTAGCCGCCAATCGCAAACATCCCTACTAAAACGACAACCCAAAAAAGGATAAAAACTAAAAACCCACCATCAAGTTGTTGATGCATTATACTCACCTACAAAACATTATTTACATTGTCTATTATAGACTTGATAGGGTGGATTCGACAAGCGTTCACTGTTTTTTAAGAATGAGGGGGACCTTCTAATGTTGGATTGCATGCTAATCTATTGAATAAAGAAGATGGAAACGGTATAATGATAGTTGTCTTCATGGGGCTGATTGTGGTGCTGGTGCCCGCCACGGTCTTCAAAACCGCTTGTGTCCTGCGTGCCAGGATAGCTGGGTTCGATTCCCAGGCAGTCCCGCCAATTGGAATTTTTTATCGTCTTTAAGTATAAAGTTATTTGTTCTGTTAAATAAATCCATATAGTAGAAATAACCCCCTATACATTTTATAGGGGGTTAATTGCTTGCATTCAAATAAAAAATTGGTATAACAGAACACTAACTCATTATCTTCGCAAACCATGGAAGTAATGTCAGTGGAAGTAAAAGAGAAACTTCTGTTTGGTTCTTCATTATCAGTATCAACAAAACCAAGCGTAACCGTATACGGCTTCCGTTAGCAATCAGGAATAATAGATACCATTGGTTGTACAGTTATACAGTCCAAACTTACTCCTCAAAAGAGATCCAATCACTTAACTGATTAACATCTTTGATCTGGAAAAATGACCTTGTGTATCTTAGCCACTCGTTTGCATCCACTTCTTTATAGGAATAAAGGTTAAAATAATTTCTTAAGTATTCTATTCCTTTATCAGCATTTGCGTCAGATAATTTCCATAGCTCTAGGGAAGAGTTTTCATACACGGAAGCCGAGTAGGAAACCGGCTGACCTTTATATTCCGGAACAGATAAATTAGATGGTTTCATTTTACCGTAATCGCTTGCCATTTCTATGACAGCGTCTGCTCTTGAAAATACACTAATAGGCTCTTGGTTCTTACCCTTGATAAAAAAGAGGTAGGCAGCATAATTTGTTAAGGCTTCATCAATCCATGCGGTATAGTATGGATGATTATTAACCATTCCATAAAACCACTGATGAGCCATTTCATGTACAACGGTGTGAGAAATATCTCCGGCTGCAGATGTAGATACCGTAACAATTCCAGGATACTCCATACCACCTTGATCCATAATGATGTCTAATTGTTTATGAGGGTATTTACCGATATTTTTATTAAAAAATAGTAGAGTTTCTTCTGCTAAATTAAGGTATGTTTCTCGGTTCAAATCCTCTTCTTTATAGCTAAACACCCGGATCTCAGTACCATCTACCACTCTCTTAGAGACGTTCATATTTTTCATAAAAGTTATATAAAATTCTTTTATTTCTTCTCCATGTAGGCTTCCTTTACTACTCGCTTGTGTAGGGTCATTGTCGGCTGAGCTTGCTACTACATAATCATCTGGTAGCTGATAATTGACTGTAAATTGACTAAAATCATTATGATAGGATTCTCCTCCATGTTCATAGTCTGTCTTGTCCCAACCAGAATGATAAGTAGATAACATTGGGTACCACTGGGCTAAATAGGAGTTTTCACCAGCCTTTGAAAACCGTATACCGTTAGTAGGAACGGTAAAACTATATGCTACTTCGACATTCAACTCCTGATTCGGATTTAGTGGATGATCTAGAAGTAATTGAAGGGTATCCTTTTGCAGCTTATAATCCACTGATTTCCCATCAACTAGAACTTCGCCAATATTGACAACAGCTTGACTCTCAAGGAACTCTGGCTTGTTTTTTTCTGTAAAAGCATTTGGAATAAAATAAAAAATCAAATCTCCCCATGTGTCTTTTGATAAATTTTTTATATTAATATTTGCCTTTACATCAAAAACCTCGTCCTCTTTAAGAGTAACATCTAAATGATAGGATGCTTCATTCTCATTTTCTCTAGTTTGAGTCTTAAATGAGTCAAGAGGCTCTAGTGGAAGGCTCTTATCCATTTTAATAGGTGTGGATTTCTTAAATACAATCGCTTCTTCCACGTTTTCTTCTTGTTTCTCGGTATTCTCTTTTTCTGTATCTTCTACTGTCTGAACCGTCTCTGCCTTTTTATCTAAATCTTCTTTCTTACCAGTCGATTCATTACTACAACCGCTAATAAGCATGGCTATAAACGTAAAACAAAATAATATTCTTTTCAAAAATCTCTCCCCTTTTTCTTATTTTTCTGCTGTAGATATTTATATCATTATACATTAGTATTTGGGATATATTTACACTTTTTACAAGTGAACTTAAAATAAGATTTTTTAATATTTTTGTTGATAAAAGGAAATCAATGGTATAGAATAATATTTAAGTTAACTTAAATATTTATTCTAATTAAAACATTAAACACTCTTAACTATTAATCGAAGAATAACAATTAAGGAGAAGAGATGATGGATATCAAGAAAATCTTAATTGAGGCTAATCGTTTCTCAGATGACATTAAAAACGTATTTATTAAGGAATACGATAAGATTTTAAGTGAACATGATTTTTCAACGAAACAATCGGTGGTTTTAAGTATTTTAGAGAAGAAACAAAAGCTGAATATGAATGAAGTCGCTGAAATTATAGGTGGGACTCCGAGTGCGGCTAGTCAATTTATTCGTAAGCTGGAAAGTAAGGATTATGTAGTAAGAGAAGTAAACAAAGAAAATAGAAGGGAAGTATTTGTCCTTCTAAGTGAAAACGGTAAGAAATTCTTTCAGGAAATGAACGAAATTGATGAAATGGTTTTAGAGAAATATTTTATGCAATTACCTGAAGAAGATATTTTAAAATATCATCAAATATTAAAAGATTTGCACGGTATTGTTACAAAAGGGGAGTAAGAGCTTTTTAGAATGGGGGAATACACATGAGTAATCTAGCAATCAATAAGGAATACGGCAATCAACGGGAAGAAACAAAGCTTTTTACTTATCATCAGAAATCTGGCTATGTTGGATTTATATACGCGATGATATTCGTCATGATATTAGAATCAGTAGGGGTGTCCTTCCTTCTGTATAAATGGAGCCCAATCTTGCACTGGATCCACTTAGTCCTTGGAATCTTAACCATTATATTTTTAGTGTTTGATTTAAGAGCGGTAGTGAAAAATCCAATTCGTATACAAGAAAACACGTTGACTTTAAAAATAGGGTCACGACCTGAATATATAGTGTTGATTGAAAATGTGGAGGATATAAAGAACGGTAATATCAACTATGAAAATGACAAGAAGAGTAAGGATGTGCTGGATTTATCTCTATTAGGTTTCGATTTACCTACATTTGAATTGGTTTTAAAAGAACCGGTTGAAAGTAAAGGGAACTTTGGAAACAGAAAAATGATTAAAAGAATTTTCCTGACGGTCGATGATGAACAGAGTTTCTATCGTCTGATAAAAAATAAAGAGGATTAATATTTTCGTTTTAGGGGGAAGAAGGAATGGAGCTTTATTTTTGGATCGTAATCGCTTTTCTATGTACGTATGAACCTATTTATGGATATTTTGATTATCAAAAGTTTAAAGAAAAAGTACGAATTCATTCGGGTGAAAGGGTCAAATATTATAAGAAAATCATGATAGGACTTTGGGTTCCTACTTTGTTTATCTTAGGATTAGTCTTATTTGGACCAATCACTCTACAAGACATAGGGATAAAAGGTGTTTCATTGCATACAGAAACACTTGGTAAGTGGGTAACTTATATTACGCTTGGGTTATTTGCCGTTTATACATTAGCTTTAATTTACTACCTCATTGGTTCAAAAGTTAGTGTGAAAATGAGAAATGAAATTGCCAAAGCCAAACAGGCAGAGTTAGAGAAAAGTAAGTTTAATGACATCATGCCTGTATCCAAACATGATAAAAAAGTATGGACGTTCGTTTCCTGGACAGCAGGGATTACGGAAGAAATCATTTATCGTGGATTCTTATTATTTGCTTTAACGCAACTTTTTCCAGACTTATCGATTTGGGTCATCTTAATCGTATCTTCTGTATTATTCGGCTTGGCACATACGTATCAAGGGTGGAATAATGTAATCAGAACATCGATTATGGGATTATTCTTGGCTTTGATCTATATTAGTCTAGATTCTCTTATTCCAGTCATATTATTTCACTTTTTGGCTGATTATATTGGAAAAATAGGGGGCTCAAATGATGAAGGCAGCGATTAATTAAACTTAGTTTAATAGTCGTATTTCAAGAATTTAATAGCTTTAAAATAACACTTACTAATGTTGCTATCAACCGTTAGTAAGTGTTTTTTACTTTAATACAGTGGGAGCAGAATAAATTTTTGTATTATCTATCATAATGATGAAGGGATTCCAAAAATATAGGTCGAAGTTAAGATACATAAGAAAAAAATATATTAGATTTATGAGGAGGAAGTTATGGGTAGATTAGTACATTTCGAAATTCATGTGGATGATATGGAACGGGCAAAAGGTTTTTACGGAGAGGTATTTGGGTGGGATTTTCAAGATTGGACCGAGTATGCTGGAATGCCTTATTTCGGAGCGGTGACTGGTGCAGAAGGGGAGCCTGGAATTAACGGTGCTTTGATGCAACGTCAAAGTCCTAAACCAGAACCTAACCAACCTTTGAACGGATACGCTTGCACAATGGGTGTAGAAGATTACGATTCGACGGAAACGAAAATCCTGGAAAATGGCGGCAAGGTAGCTATGCCGAAATATGCTTTGCCTGGAATGGCTTGGCAGGGGTATTATATTGATACAGAAGGAAATATTTTCGGCATTCACCAGCCCGATCAAAATGCTAAATAATCTTGGCATTCATGAATCGGAACAAAATGCTGATAATATGTTTCTTCATAATTTAAATGGATAAAGAGAGGCTTACATCTTGATTAATAAAATCGGAAAAATTACGGTATACGTACAAGACCAAGAGCAGGCAAAGGATTTTTGGTTAAATAAGCTTGGTTTTGTTTTAAAGTTTGAACAACAAATGGGACCTAATATGTCTTGGATCGAGGTAGGCCCTAGTGAGGATGAATTTACGACTTTAGTTCTTTATTCTAAGTCAGCGATGGAGAAGCAAAAACCTTCTAAGGTGGCTCATCCGTCTGTTCTATTTAGCACGACTGATATTGAATCGGCTTATGAGAAAATGACGCAAAATGGTGTGAAAGTGGACGAAATGATGAGAATGCCGTTTGGCACGATGTTCACTTTTTATGATCAAGATGGAAATGATTATATTTTAAGGGAAGATAAATAAGGATTTTTTACGCAGAAGTTTCTGAAACCTTAATGTAATAACTAGCAGAATGCTAAAATAAGAAAACCCCTGGCAATCCGATAATCTGCCAGGGGTTGTTTTCTAATTACTTATATTATCTAAGGTCAAAACGATCAGCATTCATCACTTTCACCCAAGCAGCAACAAAGTCACGAACGAACTTTTCTTTGTTATCATCTTGAGCATAAACCTCTGAAATCGCACGTAGAACAGAGTTTGAACCAAATACAAGGTCCACTCTAGTGGCTGTACGCACGACTTCACCTGTTTGACGGTCACGTCCTTCATAAAGAGTACCGTCTACAGGTTTCCACTGGACACCCATATCTAGTAAATTCACAAAGAAGTCGTTTGTTAGTGTGCCTACACGGTCTGTGAATACGCCGTGTTGTGTGCTGCCATGGTTTGTGCCAAGAACACGCAGCCCACCAACAAGTACTGTCATTTCAGGAGCAGTTAGGCCTAGCAATTGAGCTTTATCAACTAGAAGCTCTTCTGGGCTTACACTGAACTGCTTCTTCTGGTAGTTTCGGAAACCATCTGCAACAGGCTCTAACACATCAAAGCTTTCTGCATCTGTTTGCTCTTGCGTAGCATCACCGCGCCCAGGAGCAAACGGAACTTTTACATCAAAACCAGCCTCTTGAGCCGCTTTTTCTACTGCTGCGCTACCACCAAGTACAATAAGGTCAGCAAGGCTTACTTTTTTCTCTAGGTGACTTTGAATGTCCTCATACACAGCAAGCACTCTTTCCAGTTGTTCTGGTTGATTGACTTCCCAATTCTTTTGTGGAGCAAGACGTAAGCGTGCACCATTAGCACCACCACGGTTATCTGAACCACGGAATGTACTTGCGGAAGCCCAAGCCGTTGTTACAAGCTCGCTGATGGTTAGACCAGAGTCTAAGATTAATACTTTCATTTTTTCTACTTCTTCTGCAGATAATTCATAATCAACTGTTGGTACTGGATCTTGCCAGATTAGCTCTTCTTGTGGCACTTCAGGTCCTAAATATCTAGAAACTGGTCCCATGTCACGGTGTAAAAGTTTAAACCATGCGCGAGCAAATACATCGGCAAACTCTTCTGGATTTTCGTGGAAACGACGAGCAATCTTTTCATATTCTGTATCATAACGTAAGGCCATATCAGCTGTCGTCATCATCGTTGGAACACGTACAGATGAATCTTCAGCATCAGGTGCAAGGTCCTTCTCGTCTGGATTTACTGCCAGCCATTGATAAGCACCAGCCGGACTCTTTGTTAACCACCATTGATAGCCAAATAATAAATCAAAGTAGCCATTATCCCATTGTGTTGGGTTAGCTGTCCATGCACCTTCGATTCCACTTGTGATCGTGTCGCGACCTTTACCACTACCGTGTGTGCTTAACCATCCTAAGCCTTGAGCTTCAATAGGAGCAGCTTCTGGCTCAGCGCCAACATGTGCAGCATCTCCTGCACCGTGTGCTTTACCAAATGTATGACCGCCAGCAATTAAGGCAACAGTCTCTTCGTCGTTCATTCCCATACGTGCAAAGGTTTCGCGAATGTCACGTGCACTTGCTACTGGATCTGGATTACCGTCTGGACCTTCTGGATTCACATAGATTAATCCCATTTGAACAGCTGCAAGTGGATTTTCTAGGTCACGATCGCCGGAGTAACGGCTATTCCCTAGCATCTCTGTTTCAGTACCCCAGTAGATGTCTTCTTCTGGATGCCAAATGTCAGCACGTCCGCCTCCGAAACCAAATGTTTTACCACCCATCGATTCAATAGCCACATTCCCTGTTAAAAGCATTAAGTCAGCCCATGAGATTTTGTTTCCGTACTTTTGCTTAATCGGCCAAAGTAAACGGCGTGCTTTATCCAGGTTCCCGTTATCAGCCCAGCTGTTTAGTGGAGCGAAACGTTGATTCCCCGTATTACCGCCCCCACGGCCGTCACCTGTGCGGTATGTACCTGCAGCATGCCAAGCCATACGAATAAAGAATGGACCATAATGACCGTAATCAGCTGGCCACCAGTCTTGACTGTCTGTCATTAAATCATGAAGGTCCTTTTTAAGAGCTTGATAGTCTAGTTTTTTAAATTCTTCTGCATAATTGAAATCTTCTCCCATAGGATTCGATTTTTTGTCATGTTGATGAAGAATGTTCAAGTTTAATTGATTTGGCCACCAGTCTTTGTTCGTTGTACCACTTGTTTTTGGACTTGTAGCGGCACCATGGAATGGACATCCGCCCATTTTAGCTGCGTCTTTCATACTCATAATTGTTTCCTCCTTATATAACTCAATTTAATAGAAATAGATATTAATAATTATTATTACTTTGTAATTATACTAAATTAGAAAATAAATTACAATAATTATTATTAAGTTATTATTATAAAAAATATAACCGAAGATAAGAAAATATGCGAGTAATGTGCATGATCGATATTTCTTTAATTAACTCAGAATTAAACCGCCTCCATTCAAGGGATTAATAGAACTAAACTTTGTGCTTCCATCATTGCCTTAATATTTAATTTATGCCCGTACAAGTATATTTATTTTGTTTTACATTTATTTACCGTAAATTAATTTCACGTATACAGCTGATAAACATTACTTTGTTAAAGTAAGTTATCAAATAAGGTAGAGGAGCGATGTGAGTGATAAAGAAGCATGATTTCGCCATCACGTTACTATTTGCATTCATTTTTTCTTTATTCTTAGGAACTACTGCAGAGGCTGCGAATACTGAAACAGCTATAGTTAGTTTGAAAACGTTTAATAACATTCCTCCAGAAAAACCCCCTTTTTTTCAACATAAGATTATGTCCCATGCTTTAGGTGGATTAGAAGAGAAATATATTTATAGTAATGCTTTAGAAGGTTTAGAACAATCAGTCAGTCTAGGGTATAAGTTGATTGAAGTAGATTTAATACTAACAGCAGATGATCGATTAGTTGCCTGCCACGGATGGAATGAAAAAACCTATCATGATACAGGAGTTGCCTATAATCCCAAAAATATGGTTATGACCTATGAACAATTTATGAATACAAAAATCCAAGGTAAATATACTACGATTGATGCAACGAAAATGGTGGAGTATTTGAAAGAATACCCAGATTTATACTTTGAGTTTGACCTTAGAACACTTGATAGAAATACTTCCATTAAAACGGCCAAAGCCATTGTAGAAGTATTTCGTGATAATATGAATTTATTAGATCGAGTTCTAATACAAATAGGTAATCCAGATATGTATGAAGGGTTTAATAGTGTGCATTCATTTAAATATTATCAATATTTTATACATAAATCAGAACTGAAAAATATAGATGAGGTTATTTTATTTTGCAAGACAAAAGGGATTGTTTCAGTAGCTGCCAGACCAGAGTATTTAACCGATACTTTAATAAAAAAATTAAAATTTAATCATTTATCAATCATCGTCCACACGATAGATGATGTACAAGAGGCTAGAAGGTGGCTTGAAAAAGGGATTGATATCGTGTGTACAAATTTTATCACTTATGAGGATTTGTAGCAAAGTTTCCTTTATATTTTTTTTCTAAAATGGCGAGTTTAATCCATCCACTTCAGTTCTTTAATACAGTACATAAACACCTTGAGGAATCCCATACTATTTGTTTTAATAGCAGTAGATATACATATAGTTTAATAGCTTATGATTGTTTTAAATAGAGGAGACTGAAGTTATGTCAATTACACAGAGCCAAATGAGAATGGAAAAAGACTTTTTAGGATCGAAGGAAGTTCCGGTTGATGCGTATTATGGAATTCAAACTCTTCGTGCCGTTGAGAACTTTCCTATTACAGGATATCACATTCACGAAGAGCTAATTAGAGCTATGGCGGTTGTAAAAAAAGCAGCTGCACTGGCAAATATGGATACGAAACGTCTTTATTCCGGGATTGGGGAAAACATTGTTAAGGCGGCTGATGAGTTATTAGAAGGAAAATGGCATGACCAAGTGATTGTCGACCCTATTCAAGGTGGAGCAGGTACGTCGATTAACATGAATATAAATGAAGTAATTGCCAACCGTGCGATTGAGCTCCTAGGGCATGAAAAAGGAGATTATACTCACTGTAGTCCGAATACTCATGTCAACATGTCTCAATCGACGAATGACGCTTTCCCAACGGCGATTCATATTTCTGTATTAAACTTGTTAGAAAAGTTATTAGTTTCAATGGAAGAAATGCATGCTGTTTTTAAAGAGAAAGCAACGCAATTTAATCATATTATTAAAATGGGACGCACTCATTTACAGGATGCGGTTCCGATTCGTCTAGGGCAAGAGTTTGAAGCTTATAGTCGTGTGATTGAACGTGATATTAAACGAATTCAACAATCGAGACAGCATTTATACGAAGTGAATATGGGGGCAACTGCGGTTGGAACGGGATTAAACGCGGACCCTCGTTATATTGAGTTAGTTGTTAGTTACCTAAAAGATATCAGTGGACTTCCGCTTACGGGAGCGGATCATTTAGTAGATGCTACGCAAAATACAGATGCCTACACAGAAGTATCAGGAACGTTAAAAGTTTGTATGCTGAACATGTCCAAAATTGCGAATGATTTACGATTAATGGCATCAGGACCAAGAGCAGGTTTAGGAGAAATCATGTTACCGGCCAGACAACCAGGTTCATCGATCATGCCTGGTAAGGTAAATCCTGTTTTACCAGAGTTGATTAATCAAGTGGCTTTCCAAGTAATTGGTAATGACCAAACGATTTGCCTTGCGTCTGAAGCGGGTCAGTTTGAATTGAATGTGATGGAGCCTGTGTTAGTTTTTAACTTGCTTCAATCAATCAGTATTATGAATAATGCATTCCGTACTTTTACGGAGCATTGCTTAAAAGGAATCACAGCTAATGAAGAGAGAATGAAAGAGTACGTGGAAAAGAGTGTGGGAGTGATTACAGCTGTTAACCCACATATCGGATATGAAGTAGCCTCTCGTATTGCACGTGAAGCGATTTTAGAAGGGGTTCCGGTTCGAGAGCTTTGCTTGAAATATGATGTGCTGACGGAAGAGGAATTGAATTTGATTTTGGATCCTTATGAAATGACAAAGCCAGGGATTGCTGGTGCTGTGTTATTAGAGAGAGATTAGAGAATAGTAGTATTAAACTAGACTGAAAACCTTTTGATTTTAAAAGGTAGATAAGCACTTGCAAATGTTGTTTGGAACAATGTTTGTGAGTGCTTTTTTTTGTGGTCTGTCTGTGACTCTAGATGTCCGAGATAAAGACCCTTGTTTTGTAAGGTGCTTGGGATTTTTTTTATCCTCAATGCATTCGCAACAAGAAAAAATAAATTGCGAAAAATAAAGAGAGGTAGGATAATATTTACATATTTTCTTAGGTTAATCGTTCTTACTTTTTACATACATGGTAGAGGTTTTAGAAAAGGAGTGACTTCGTTGGCAAAGATTATGGTAGTGGATGATGATTCGAATATTCGAGAGCTTGTTCGGTTGTATCTGAACGATGAGGGATTTGAAATCGTTGAGAAGTCGAATGGAATGGATGCGCTAGAGTATGCTGAGAACAATACAGTAGACCTAGTGATTTTAGATATTATGATGCCAAAGTTAGATGGGTGGGCACTTTGTAAGGAATTACGCGAGCTTGGTGATATTCCTATCTTAATGATTACTTCAAAGGGAGAAGCACAGGATAAAATTAAGGGTTTTAAGCTAGGAACCGATGATTATTTAGTCAAACCATTTGATCCAGTGGAGTTAGTTCTTAGAGTAAGAGCGTTGTTAAAAAGATACCGGATTGCTGCTTCAAATGTGATTAAGCTAGGCGAAATTGAATTAGACCGTAAAACGTACCAGGTTATTTATAAGGATGGCTCTAGGGTGACAATTCCAATGAAGGAATTTGAGTTGCTTTATAAGCTGGGAAGTTATACGGGCCAGCTGTTTACTCGTGACCATCTCATCGAGCAAATATGGGGAATGGATTATGAGGGGGATGAACGGACGGTAGATGTTCATATCAAAAGACTAAGGGAGCGATTCGCTCGTTTTGAATCAGACTTTAAAATTGTCACCATCCGTGGCCTTGGTTATCGGTTGGAGGTGTACTCCCATTAAGTCACTTTATACTAGAATCGTTGTCATATTTGTCAGTATTGTCATGTTGAGTTTGGTAATTGCATACTTGGGGACGAATATTTTGTATCAAGGAAGGATACATAATGAAATTCGAAATATTTTGGTCAGTAACGGTGAAAAGGTGATTGAAATCTATCATTCTACCGAATCGGAAAATCTAGTTCCGTTTTTGGAGGCTTTTTCAGGAACCGCCCAAACTCGGCTCCAGCTATTTAATAAGAAGGGTGTTCCTCTCCTTAAAGATGAGATGGAGATTGATAAAAAGTATATTGAATCAGTTATTGCTGGTGAAACAGTAGACAATATACAAGCAGGAATGAAAAGCTACCCGTTCGTGGGTATTCCCTTTCAACATGGAGGGGAAAGTTACGCATTATTTTTAACCGTTGAAGAGAATAGTGTGGAAGATGAAATTATGAATTCTATTCATTTGATGTATGTCATTATTTTATTTCTAGGAAGTCTTTTGATTATTATTGCAGCTCGTTTTGTTGTCATTCCCCTTATTCGATTGACCGAAGCAACGAAGAAGATGGCTCAGGGGGATTTTAAAATTGAGCTTTCGACAAAACGAAAAGATGAGATTGGTGTTTTGAGTGCAAGCTTTAACGAGATGGCACATGAACTTAGTAAGCTTGATCAAATGCGGCAAGAATTTGTAGCGAATGTTTCTCATGAGATTCAATCTCCGCTTACGTCCATTTCTGGTTTTTCAAAAGCGTTAAAACAAAAGAATTTGAGTGAGGAAGACCGTACCCGTTATTTAACGATTATTGAAGAGGAAAGCGAACGTTTATCCCGATTAGGTAGAAATTTGCTCCGCTTATCTCACTTGCAGCATGACCAGCATCGGTTAAACATTACGAGTTTTCGATTAGACGAACAACTGCGTAATGTTGTCATTGGCTTAGAGCCGCAATGGTCAGAAAAGGATCTTACTTTACATATTCAGCTTGACCCCATTACGGTCGAAGCGGATGAAGACCAGCTTAAGCAAGTATGGACAAATCTGATTAATAACAGTATTAAATTTACCCCTGTGCAAGGAGCAATTGGGGTAAAAGCTGAAGTGAAAAATCAATTAATCACTGTTTCAATCGTCGATAATGGTTCAGGAATACCGGAAGAAGAAAGAAAGGATATTTTTAAACCATTCCATAAAATTGATAAGTCTAGAGATTCTTCGATAAAAGGAAACGGACTTGGTTTATCCATCGTGAAGCAAATTGTTGATTTGCATCATGGGGATATTGAAGTTCGTGAGGGACCAGAGGGAGGGGCAAAGTTTACGGTTACACTGCCTTTGACAAATAGTAGAGCTTAAAGTAACCGGGGTTTAATTTAGTTACGAAACAAATAAATAGAGATTGTGCTCAAGCGCTCAGAGAAATCAACATTCTCTGGGCGTTTTTTTTGCATTACTGAATAAATTTTCTCAGTTCATATTGAGTTCATAAAAGCGACTTATAGTACATTCAGAGCCAATCACCATCGTAGAAGCTTATTTTCTAATGTAAGGGGGACCGAACATTTGTGAAATTCCAAAAGATCATTTTACTACTAATTCTAACCTTTATTGTTTCATTGAACTGGTTTGTTGATATGGGAGTATATGTGAGAAGGGGAGTGGTCCTCCTCACATTAGGAACGATATTATGGGTCATTTTCGATCAGTTAAAAGCATCTATTTTGCAAGGCAAACATGTTCTGTTCGTATTCTTCGTTTCGTTCATCTGCATTTTGTTGGTCTTAGGAACATTGTTAAAAACGGGTTGGTAAAAAATTGGGTGGAGTTCACATTGAGTTCATATTCAAGTTTTACATTAACTGCATCATCTATTGGTGGTCATCTGGAATGAATGTAAACGAAACGTAATGGTGGTTTGCATGGAGTGTAAAAAATGGGAGGAATAACATTATGATTACGGTTTCTAACGTTTCAAAAGTGTACTCATTAGAGTCAGGAGATTTTTACGCATTGAAAAATAACAATATCCACATTGAAAAAGGGGAATTTGTTGCGATAATGGGCCCGAGTGGTTCAGGGAAAAGTACGTTGCTACAACTGCTAGGGGGACTGGATGTTCCAACCTCTGGTGACATTGTGGTAGACGATACTCAATTAAATGGATTGAACGAAAAGGAATTGACTCAATTTAGGCGCACGAAAGTTGGATTTGTGTTTCAAAACTATCAGCTTTTACCGATGATGACGGTTGGAGAGAACATTGCCTTGTCTCTTTCAGCCAATCAAGCATCAAAGGCTCAAATTAAGTCGACTGTTGGGCAGCTTTTATCTGATGTGAATTTAGTCGGAAAAGAGTCACAGTTTCCTTCTCAATTAAGCGGCGGACAGCAACAAAGGGTGGCAATTGCGAGAGCTCTAGCCATGAAACCGAAATTAATTTTAGCTGATGAACCAACAGGAAATCTCGATCAAAAAAATGGAGAAGACATTTTAAAGCTTCTTTCTAAGCTTAATAAGGAAGAACAAATGACCATTGTGATGGTGACGCATGATATACAAGCCGCACAAGTAGCGGACCGAATTATTACCGTACGTGATGGATTGATTGTTGAAGAAGGTAAAAAAGGAGGGTATCCAAATGAAACAGTGGAAAATCGCTTGGCGTAACTTAATGCGGAGGAAGTCGAGAACCTTCCTGACCATTTTATCCATTATTATCGGTGTGGCATCAACGTTTTCTGTGATTGCAGCAGTAGATTCAGCGGAGAAATCCTTCCCTATTTTTATAAAGGAAGCATTTGCTAAAGCTGATTTCAATATAGCAGGGACAGAGGCTTATTTTTCCGAAGATGTTTATGAAGAAGTGGATAATATTGAAAATGCAACAGCTGTTGCGGTCTTAAAAGAGAATACAAAGTTATTGGTAGAGGATGAAGGCATATCATCCATTCAAAAAAGGGTTGTGGTAACAGGTTATAGCAAGTTGGATACAGCTGTTACGGGTTTTAAACTCATTGAAGGGGACTTAAAGAAGGAAGGGGCCGTGATTACAGACAAAACGGCTAAAATTTGGGAGTCCAATGTTGGTGATACTTTCAAGGTTGAAACGGATCGTGGTGTAAAAGAAATTGAAATTACGGCTATTGTCAAATACACCCAAGAATTAATGGGGCCATCAAGCTGGAGTATGGCAAAGTATCACCACTGGGCTGTAGCGCTCCCGCTGCCGGTTGTTCAGGAGTGGTTCGACTTAGATGGAAAGATTCAAGGGATTCAGGTGAAGGGAAGTAATCCGGAGAGTATAGCAGCAGTTGAAACGGCAATGGATGAAGTGGTAAAGGGACATTCGGGCATTTTTATGCAGCCAGTAGTCGTGAACATTGACGAGGAGTTCCAAAAGATGGATTCATTCTTTCTGGCCCTCTATATTGCAGGATTTCTTGGTATCGTTCTAAGCGCGTTCATTATTTTTAATTCTCTTTACGTAAGCATGAAGGAAAGAAAGAACGAATTTGCGGTTCTTAAAACGATTGGGTATACCCCTGGTCAATTACAGGTGATGGTGTTAACAGAGGTCATTCTTTTAGCCTTGATTGGAACGGGAATTGGATTATTAGTTGGATATGGAATGGCCCTGGGATTAAGTTCTCTCGTATTTATGCTGATTGGAATTCGTGGTGGAAGCAGTATGGTTCTCTTGCCAGGTATCGTCTTGTCTTTAATTGCTGGTTTGGTTGTTCCGGTTGTAGCAGCTTGGTTTCCGATTAGAAATGTGGGTAGGATCAGTGTCATTCAGGTGTTGAAAGACAACCAAGCAAAAGCGAAAGGAACGAATAAGTGGTTTGGAATCATCGGAGTCGGTTTAATTATATCGAGCTTTTTTATCAATCATCTCCTATTAGTTTTACCATTATTAGCTGGAATTGCGTTGATTTTCCCGTATTTGTTTAAACTGTTTGTTCTATTCATGAAAGGATTTTATGGTTTCGTTTTTCGATTTTCAGGTGACATGGCCCTTCGTAATTTGAATCGCAATTTAAGTCGTTCATCAATGACTTCAGTGATCCTTTGTCTTGGGATTGCTATGATTGTCTTAATGAGCTCGCTGAATTCCGCTCTTTTACAGACATATGAAAAAGTCATTCACTCTACTTATGGCGGAAATCTTGATATTATGTTCCACCATATTGAAGAGGGAGATTTAGAAACGATTAAAGAAACAAAAGGGGTGGTCGATGCAACGACTTATTCTCTCCAATCGATGATTTGGACCCTTGATGATGAAAAAAGAATGCTCCCTGTTTATGGAGTGGGAGAGTATTGGATTGACCGCTTCCCGCTATTTACTGGTCAAAAAGGGACGCATAGTGACTTAATCAAAAACTTAAAGAGCGATGAAGTGGTCCTTGATGAAATCTCTTATGGAGTGTGGGGCGGTAGTATGGGTGAAACCATTACACTAGACACACAAGAGGGGCCAAAACCATTTAAGGTTGTGGCGGTCGTAAACACGATGAAAAATCAAGGCTTTGCGGCATTTATGAAGGATGACCATTTTAAAGAGAGCTTTGGCGTCAAATATGAAAAAAATGCACTGGTGGTTAAGGATGAAAAAACAAGTCCGCTTCAATTAAGAGAGAATATCTATGGTCAGTTTGGTGAGAGAGTAGAAGAAATGTGGGGACCTGAGGACTGGGTATCGGTTATTGGATCGATGATTACTAGTTCATTTAGCATCATTAATGCTTTAGTGGTTCTTGCCATTATTATCTCGGGTATTGGAATTACAAATACTTTACTGATCAATATTATGGAACGCGTTCGTGAAATTGGAATGATGCGCGCAGTAGGAATTACACGAAAACAAATTATTAAAATGATTCTCCTTGAAGGGTTTGGAATTGGTTTGGCTGCAACCGTCGTGGGAATTTTAGTCGGAATTCTATTAATCTATATGACATCTGATTTTATGGAGTATAATTCCATGACCTTTGAATTTGGAGTTTCTAATTTGATTATTGGATTGATTTTCTTGTTTGGGATCATCGTAAGTTTAGTTTCTAGTTTTACACCATCAAGAAGAGCGGCAAAAATACCTTTGAATGAGGCGTTGAGATATGAGTAGGAGAATAGGGTTACTATTTTTAACGGTGGCTGCGTTGCTATTGTCAGCCTGCGGTAAGGAATCATCATGGGAAGAAGAAGAGATTGTAGAGGAAAGCAATCGAATCATTACAGATGATGTGAAGGTGAACTGGGAGCTTGAAAAGAATCAAGCTTCCGGTAAAAGTGATTTAATTAGGATATCTGTTACAAATAAAGGCGAGCCAATGGATGATTTTGAAGTGAACCATGAGAAGCTACTACATTTAATTGTGGTAAGCAAGGATTTATCCTACTTTAACCATATCCATCCCGAGTATAAGGGGGATGGAGTGTTTGAAATTGAGAATGAATTTCCGGCAGGAGGGGAGTACCGGATGATTGCAGATTTCAAACCAACAAACGGCCATTCCATAAGTAAAATGGATTGGGTGACGGTTGAAGGGGAAGCTGCTCAAGGTGTAGCTGTTAAGGTAGATGATCGTTTGGAGAAGAAGGTTGATGGAATGAATGTGGTGTTATCTGTTGAGCCAGGGCTTGAGACTGGGAAGGAGGTAACATTAAAGTTTACGGTTTCCGAGGGGGATGGGAAGGAACCAGTAACGGACCTTGAACCTTATTTGGGGTCAATTGGACACGTGGTTGTATTGTCTGAAGACGGAGAGCGGTATTTGCATGTGCATGCGTTGGAAGAGCAGGGGAGTGGACCTGAAGCGTTATTTGAGACAGAGTTTCCTCAGAGTGGGGTTTATAAGGTTTGGGGGCAGTTTCAGAGGGATGGGGAGGTTGTTACGGTGCCTTATGTGGTGGAGGTGCCTTAGGGGCTATTCACTTTACACACGTTGAGTGTTTGTTCCAAGTCATTTTAGAAGAAGGCAACTAACCCTCATGGGTGTTGCCTTTTTTTACGTTCCTTATAAAAAGTCCGTACCTACATCTTAATAGGAATTCATAAAAATGACCTTACATAAACAAAAGGTACAACTAGAAAATCTCACTAGTTGTACCTCTTTGCTATAAGGAATTGAGTTTGTGCTCCACTTCTTAATGAATGTCTTGAATGACTTTTTCTAGGAATTCACCCATACGCTTAACGGCTGGCTCTGAAAAATCAAAACTGACCCCAGTTTCTTTATAAATCGCTGCAATGGATTGGTTGTAGTCCGCACTTGCCCCTTTTTTAAAGAATTCGATAGCTTGTTCAGGATTATTTTGATAATTCTCAAGTAGTTGTAGAGCACCGAGCATTGAGATGGAGTATTCAATAAGATAGAATGGAACCTGGAAATAATGAAGGGTCTTAGCCCAACTCATCCCAATTTCCTCCTCAAACCCAGATGTATCGACAGGGTTTAAGCCATAACGTTTTGAGATTTCAAAGAACTTTTCATCCCGTTCTTTGGCCGTGTGGTTAGGATTCGTATACATCCAATGCTGGAAAAGGTCCCCTGATAATGGGCCGTATAACATGGTAAATGCCCGTCTCAGTTCTTCACGCTGGGCGCTCTTAACATCTTCTTCTTCTGTATAAAAACGATCCAGCTTATCCAATAGGAGCATTTCCATCCCATGAGAATACAGTTCCGCAACTTCTGCTCGCAGTTTGTATTCTTCGAGAGCCCCTTGTTCGGAAAACTGAAGGTACCCATTCACCGCATGGCCCATTTCATGAATGAGGGCGATAAGCGAGAAAAAGGATGGACTAAAGTTAGCAAAGACAAAGGTATCCCCTGAAACAGGTAAGGAGGTACAGAAACCACCTGGGCTTTTTCCTTTCCGATCGCCAAGATCTAGTAATCCATTCTCCCTCATGTAATTGAAACGTTCTGCAAAATAAGGGTCGGTATTGCCTAACATTTCCGCTACACCATCCATTAGCGTAGACACCTCGGAGTATGGTGGTTTTTTCATGAGTTTAGCGGTGTTATCCCAAGGACGATACGCATCAACACCAAGCTTGGACTTAAAAACAGCTGCGAGTCGATTCCAAGCAGGGATAATATGCTTCTCAACATTTTCATGAAAGTCATAACAATCTTGGATGCTGTACTCGCGATTTTTAACCACAAACATATAATCACGATAATTTTCAAAACCTGCATTTACTGCCATTTGATGGCGCAGTTGGACAAGCTCGTCCATGATGGCATCCAAATCGGGCTTAATTTGACGAAGGGTTGCCATCATTGATCGATAAGCTTTTTCACGCACGGCTCTGTCAGGATGATCGAGTTGGGATTCGATAAACGGAAAAGGCTTTTCCTCGCCTTCCCATTCAACTGTTAGCCCCCCCATTATTTCGCTATACTTCGTACTAAGCTCTTGTTCTTTTACCATTAATGGAATGTTTTCTTCTCTGAACAGTTTCACTTTAGACTCGCGAACGCGTCGCATCAAGCCGTAACGGTTTTCATCTAGTTGATGGAAATAAGGAGACTCACAGCACTTTTTATTCAACTCTGCTTCATATTTCATTAAAAGTGGCTGGATGACTTGCTGGTCATGAAGATAAGTTGACTTGATAATAGCATCCTCTGTGTTTCGGTAGAAGTCGACTTGATGTCCTGTCATGGCCTCTGTGATCTGCATTGTTAAATCCTTTTCATCGTTTAACCACGTTTCTAAGTCAGAAACGGATTCGATCGGAGCATCTAGCAAACTTCGAATCTGAGTTTCTAATCCGGCTACATCTTTTAAATCAACTAGTTCTTTATAATAGTTTTGACTTGTATCTTGTGTCATGTTTGAACTCACCTTTTCCTTTGAGTTTTTTTAATTATCTAAATTATTATATTATTAATTTTTAGTTATTGAAAGAAAAGCGAGTGGAGTACTCGAGGAAATTATGAAAAATATCGTGAGAAAAGCCCGGGACTGGGTTTTTTCTTGAGAAAATGAGAATGCATTGATTCTTACAATTATTATTTTGAGTACTAAAAGAATCTTTTAAATTTGAGGAATAATTTTAAGAAAGAAAAATTAGCGGAAATAGAGTGAGTGTATTGTGGAGTTAAAAATATTTGCAGTAGTGATGTATTTGGATTTTAAAACTTTGTTCCTAGAAATTATATTCATTATACTTAAATCTCTTATTTATATTTTGCTGGATATAATTCTAACTTGTCCAAATCTACAATAAAATTGTAGTTCATTAAAATATCCAACCCTAGTAGTCCATTATGATTTTTTGGAAGGACCCCCACATCAATTTCAATATTCTTTAGATTAATTTTATCGATTTGAATTTCTTCCATTACCTTTGTATAGAATGGAACTGAACCACCAATTCCGTACGCTTCATAAATATCGTCACCATTTTCATACGTTACCCCTATGTCTTCTAATATATCTGGGCTAATTACAGTATGAGAGGAACCTGTATCAATAATCATATCATCGATTTGTAACGTACGACCTCGAAAAGTAACTTTAAGTGATGTTGTAATAAGTTGTCCATCAAATGATATTTTCATTATATTCGTCTCACCCTCATCAACGGGTCTTTACGAATATGAACGATACATTCCTCATTCGATGTATGGTAGACAATATGTCCAGGTTCTACATTAAAAATTCCTTATTTACATTTTCTTCTGGAATGGACCGAATGGCTGCGACTTCATCAATAATTTTCTTATTCTCTTCCTCATGGTAATTAAGAATCGACACTAATACAAACTGATTTGGGAATAATTCTCTAACTTCTTGCCACTTCATATATATCATCTCTCCTTTTCCTATATTATAAGGTATAGCTAGCTCAATTTCATAAATTTTATCAATAGTATTCTTATGATTCAGTGCATTTAAAAATAATTTTATAAGTGGTCAGGATAATTCCCCCTTTCTAAACCCTCTTTCTATTAATAAATCTATTGAAAATCATGTAGTTTAGACAAGTAGTTAAAAGATTAAATATTCAAAAAATACATATTAAGAGGAAAGTAGGAATATTTATTTATTGAATTAACAATACGTTAGGGGGATTTGAAATCGAGATGAGTAAGAAAATACTATTTTTTCTAGTGGTAATGACAATGCTTATGAGTAGTGCGGTTGTATTTGGTCAAAAAGCAGATGATATTAGATGGGTTAAGGAACCAACTATAATAGACTCTGAGGGTAAGAAAATAGACATCAAAGGTGCCTTAGACGTACCAGAGAGTTACAAAGGAAATAAAAAGGTAAGTTTAGAGATTAATGGCTTTAAAGTAAACCTAGACAAAAATGGCTATTTTACAAAATCAATTTTTAAAGCATCTGAAATAGATATAAAGGTCTTTAGTGGAAAAAATGAAATCGTAAAACTAGCAAAAAAAATAAAGTATGTAATGGATAAGAGCCGTGTTAATGAGGCGATCAAACGAATTGATGAGCTGCCAACTGTAATGGAATTAGCATTAGATGATAAAGAAATGGTAGAAGCAGCAAGAAAATATTATGATGCATTAACACCTGAAGAGCAAGAATTAGTGACCAATTTGAATAGATTAGAGGAATTAGAAAATAGAATAAAACAACTATTATTACTTGATATGATTCAAGAGGCAGAAGATGCAATAAAATCTTTGCCATCATTTGAAGATATAAGAATTAAGGATAAGGAAGCAGTATTAGCTGCAATAAATAAGGTGGATAAAGTGAAAGAAATAAATCCAAATGCGGATATTGTAGGCGAAGAATTATTAGGGGCATTATTAGAAAAAATTCAATATCTTGAGAAAGAAGCAGCAGATAATTATTTCTTCCCATCCATATATATGCATTCCCCAACATCTCTAGAAACATTTGCGGATTCTAATATTTTATTCGAAGGTTATGTAACAAATGTAAAATATCTTGAAAAAATCCTGATTCAAGGTCAAGAAGCGGATGTTGTATATGAAGAAAATGCAGAAGTAAAAAGCAACGGGCAGGTTGTTCATAAAGGACCTGCATATAAATTCAGTAAAACTCTTACATTAGAAGATAATTCACATGCTATTAGTGTAAATGTTATTTCGCAATCTGGAAAAAATGGAAGTATTGCGAGAAGGTTCTATGTTGATACGACACCTCCAGAATTAAATATTGTGGTGAAAGAAAGAGAAACGACTTCAGATACAGCTCAACTCGAAATTAATATGAAGGATAGATTCAGTTATTTAGAACTGTATGAGTTTGATAGTCATATTGGGCTATACGAAGGGAACTATAGTTCTGAAATGGACAAAACTTTAGAATGGTCTGTAGACTTAGAAGTAGGTGAGAATGTCTTTACTTATGTGCTAATAGACGGGGCTGGGAACAAAACTGTAAGAGAAATAACGATTGTAAGAGAGGAACCAGCACCAATTGTAACAGGGAAAGTACAAATAAGCCTATATAAAGATTCTGATACAAGTAGTAATAAAATATCTTTTGAAAATATTAAAGGATCATTTTATCTCAAGAACAAAGCAACAGGGAAAGAATATAGAGAGGGAAGTACCCCTTGGAATCGTAAGGAAAGTTACATCTTAAATGCGATTCCAGTTGGAGAATATACCATCCACTTTGATGTACCTGAAGGGATGTATACGCATGAGATACTACTTGGTGACGCCTATAAAGAAACATTGTACGGTGAAAATAACCTATTTGTTGTAGCTGATAGAGGCACTACAGCAAATTATGTAAAAATCGTAATTAAAACAGATAATACGCTAAAAGAAATTAAGCCATTAGAACAACTCTATGTCTCAAAAGATATTACATTGGAACAATTTAAGGCCGCATTACCTAATAAAGTAACCATAGTTGATTCTGCAGATAAAGAGCATGAAGTTGAAGTAAGGTGGGATATTAGACCATTTGTTTTTGAATCATGGAAAAAACCGGGTGAATATACCCTCTATAGTGAATTCTTTACTCTACCAATAAATGTTTCCAATACAGACCCTGCAACAAGATTGGAAGTAACGGTAAAGATAATCTTTGAGTAGATTCGCAAAAATGTATTTGCTTATAAATAATTAGTTCCAAATTTGTAAAAAGCGTACCCTTCCACTGGGTACGCTTTTTTACAAGCTGAAAATAATAGTATTTTACTATGGGGTGTGAATGGGGAAGCTGTAAGTTCAGGAGTTACTGCTATGGCTGTTAACCAAGTATAGTATTTTTCGTTAATAAAACATTTCGGCTAAAAATGAGCCTTAAACAGCCTTCAGAAAAGGAAGGTTTGGCGAATTTATGAATAATTCAAAATAAGATTGACAAGGACATGTTTAAACTCTATATTGATAATAGTTCTCATTATCAACTTAAGGAGTATTTTAGATGTCAAACATAATAAACATGAAAACTAAAAAACGATTTACTTTTATTTCTGTAGTTATTCTTATGCTTTCCATGGTTTTACTTGGTTGTACAAATGAAACAGGAGATTCTTCTGAAGACTCTTCAAGTGACAAGGAACATATGGTCACTTTTGCATGGCCTAGAGATATAGGTGGAATGAATCCCCATCTATATAATCCAAACCAATTATTTGCTCAATCCATGATTTATGAACCTTTAGTTAGTTATCAGAATGGTGGAGAAATCAAACCACACTTAGCTGAGTCTTGGGACGTTTCTAAAGATGGAAAAGAATATGTATTCCACCTACGCCAAGATGTGAAATTCTCTGATGGAACAAGTTTTAATGCTGAGATTGTAAAAAAGAACTTTGATGCTATATTAAAAAATGTAGATTTACACAGCTGGTTAGGTTTTATACCTAAAGTCTCTCAAACAGAGATCGTAGATGAATATACTTTTAAATTAGTATTAAATGAATCTTATTACCCAACTATTCAGGAGTTAGCGGTTGTACGTCCCGTTCGATTCCTAGGGGAAGCTGGTTTTCCTGAAGATGGAGATACATCTAAAGAAATAGTGAAACCGGTTGGAACTGGTCCGTGGGTATTAGATGAATATAAAGTGGATGAATATGCTATTTTTAAGCGTAATGAAAATTATTGGGGAGAAGTTCCTCAAGTAGAGAAGATTAAAGTAAAAGTGATTCCTGATGCTGAAACACGCGTACTTGCCTTCGAAAAAGGTGATTTAGACTTAGTATATGGTGAGGGTGTTATCAGTGTAGATTCTTTTAAACAATTAGAATCTACAGGTTCTTACAAGACTAGTGTTTCTGAACCAGTCGCTACTAGACAATTAGTAATGAATACGAACAAAGAACAACTTTCCGATATGCGTGTTCGCCAAGCATTGCATTATGGCTTTAATAAACAAGCAATGGTTGAGGGCGTAACATCAGGTTTAGAAGAGCAAGCAGATTATATTTTACCGACAAACTTCCCTTATACTTCTGAAGTAAATGCTACCAAGGTTGATTATAATGTAGAGAAAGCAAAGCAATTACTTGATGAAGCAGGTTGGAAGCTACCAGAAGGCAAAAATGTTCGTGAAAAAGATGGAAAACTACTTGAAATTGAATTAATGTTTAATTCTGCGGAATCCATTCAAAAAACAATGGCTGAGACATTACAGTCTGAGTGGGCAGGATTAGGGGTTAAATTAAATATTGTGGGAGTTGAGCTTACTACACAAGTAGAACGCTTTAAAGCGAATCAGTTCGACATGAATTTCTTTAGTAACTATGGTGCTCCGTATGATCCGCATGCTTTTGTAAATGTAGTTGCTACTGAAGGATTTGGCTTTAAAGAGGCTATCTCAGCTTATCCTAATAAAGAGGAGATCCTTGAGCAAATAGCTAAAGTTCAAAAAACGACGGATGAAAATGAGCGTCAACAACTTTACACAGCCATTTTAGGTTCGCTTCAAGAACAAGGTGCGATTGTACCTATTTCTTATATTAAAAAAATAGCAATCTACCAAAAGGATGTTTCTAATTTTAATTTCCCAGCTAACCGAGATGAACATCCATTCGTAGGATTGAATTTAGAGAAGTAACGTTAGGAGATTTTTTATGGGCACTTATATCCTGAAAAGAATAGTGACAATCATTCCAATATTCCTTTTAGCTACTTTGATCACATTTGGGATGATTCATCTTTCGCCAGTAGATCCAGCTGAAGCTTACCTTGCAGCTGCGCATATCCAACCAACAGATGAGATATTGGCCCAGAAAAGACAGGAGTTTGGCCTAGATCAGCCTCTCCTAACTCAATATGTGAATTCTATTATTAAAATCAGTCAATTAAATTTTGGGGTTTCTTACGTATCAAATAAGCCGGTATGGGAAGAGGTTACTTCTCGATTGCCAGCAACGATTCAGTTAACGATAGGGAGCATCATGATTGCGATTTTAGTGAGTGTTCCTCTAGGTTTTTTAGCTGCTATAAAGAAAAACAGTGGAATCGACCATTTCAGTCGATTCCTCTCCTTTTTTGGAGCGTCCATTCCTTCTTTTTGGCTTGGATATTTAATGATTTTTTTCTTTTCAGTCAAGCTGGACCTTTTTCCTGTAGAAGGGATTGGAACTTGGAAACACTTGGTTTTACCTTCTATCACTTTGGCGCTTCCCTTAATTGCTTTATATACCCGACTGTTACGTGCAAGTGTTCTTGAAAATTTACAAGAGTCCTATGTTCTGTTTGCAAGGACTAGAGGTATGGATGAAAAAATCATCATGGGTAAGCATGTACTGAGAATGTCCATCTCTCCGATGATAACAGGAATCGGTATGAATGTAGGGAAACTAATGACAGGCGCCATTATAGTGGAGGCCGTCTTTTCTTGGCCAGGATTTGGACGGTATTTTATTGAGGCAACTTTTAATCGAGATGTACCTGTCATCCAATGCTATATACTATTGGCAGCAGGGTTATTCCTTTTTAGTAATTTAATTGTTGATCTCATTCAAATGTATATTGACCCACGTATTTCAAAAAAAGGTAGGCAGGTTCAATGATAGCAAAGCTTCGTGAGAGATTAAGAAGTCAAAAAGTAATAGTCGTTTGTTCTCTAATGCTAGGTGGGTTAGTTTTAATCACGATCTTTGCTCCATGGCTTGCACCTAATGATCCTGTCCTGGTTAATATGGCTCATAAGCTAGAATCTCCCTCTTTGGAATACCCATTAGGAACGGACCACTTAGGACGGTGTACATTATCACGTATTTTATATGGAGCTCGGATTTCTTTAGGGTTTGCTGCCTTGATTTTTGTTTCATCTTTAAGTATCGGTTTGATTGTTGGGATCATTGCTGGATATAAAGGTGGGTGGATTGACCAATTGCTCATGAGAATAGCTGATGGGGTGATGGCTGTCCCAAGTCTTTTACTGGTACTTGGCTTCGTTGGGATTTGGGGAGCGGGTCTAAAACAGGTTGTTCTAGGGTTGATTTTAGTACAATGGGTTTATTATGCTAGAATCATTCGAGGAATGGTGCTAACCCTTAAGGAACAGAACTATATTGCTGCAGCAAAAATAAGTGGTTCTTCTCAATGGACTATCATAAAAAAACATATCATTCCTAATGTCCTTCCGCCGCTAGCGGTATTAGGAACATTAGAAATGGGTTGGGCCATTATGGATTTATCCTCCATGTCCTTTCTAGGTTTAGGTGTACAACCGCCTACACCCGAATGGGGTGCGATGATCCACGAAGGGAAGTCTTATATTAGAACAAATCCAACTTTAATGATTTATCCTGGTTTGATGATTATGCTCGTGGTCGTAACCTTTAATTTATTAGGTGAGGCACTTTCAGAAAGATATGGGGTTAAACGTCGCTAATACAAAAGGAATGTTGATGATGGAAACAACCAAACAAACAATTCTAAATATAAGGGATTTACATGTTCAAGTAAAAACCCACAATGGTCAAATCACACTTGTTAAGGACATTAATTTTGAACTAAAACAAGGGAAAATTCTAGGTCTAGTTGGAGAAAGTGGTAGCGGAAAAACGGTTACGAGTATGTCCATTTTACAACTACACGACCATAAAAATATGAATATTGAAGGAAGTATTACTCTAAAGGGGAAGGAATTGAACGGCTTAGACAACCGAGAAATGCGGAAAATTCGGGGGAAGGATATTGCTTTTATCATGCAAAATCCGATGAATGCATTTACTCCGGTATTTACTATAGGCCACCAATTTGTTGAAACCATTCGAACTCATACTTCACTAAATAAAAAGCAAGCAAAAGAACTTGCCGTCGATGTGTTGCACAGTGTAAATTTACCAGAGCCAAGTAAATTATTAAAAAAATACCCTTTTCAATTAAGTGGAGGGATGCTGCAACGAGTCATGATTGCCATGGCTGCATGCTTACATCCTTCCGTTATCATTGCGGATGAGCCAACTACGGCGCTCGATGTTCATAACCAATTATTAGTCCTTCGACTGTTAGATAATATTCGCTGTGAATTTGGAACATCTATATTACTCATTTCTCATGACCTAGGTGTTATTTCAGAGATGGCAGATGATGTGATCGTCATGCAAAAAGGAAGAGTTGTGGAAAAAGCAGATGTGTTTGAATTATTTGATCATCCACAACATGACTATACGAAAAAACTATTAAGGACAAGGCCGTCTTTATACATCGAAAAGCAACCTTATACCTATCAGTTATAAAAGAGGGGGGATACCACTGATGAGCTTATTACAGGTGAAGCAGGTCAATCATAGCTATCATTCTAAGAAGTTTTTTAACTGGAAGGATCAATCGAATAACGTCCTTCATGATATCTCCTTTACCATTGAAGAAGGAACATGCTTAGGCTTAATTGGTACAAGTGGAGCCGGTAAAAGTACTTTAGGAAAAGTGATTCTTGGTATTCAACCTCCCGAGCAGGGGCAGATTTTGTTTCAAGGACATGATATTTATCGTTCGGACAAAATGACTCAACGAAACATACGTCGTAACTTACAAGTGGTATTTCAGGACTCTTATTCATCTGTTAATCCGCGATTGACAGCAGAACAGATTATAAGCGAACCATTAGAGAACTATGAAAAGCTAACGATAGCTGAACAAAGAAGTTTGGTCATTTCGTTGTTGGAAAGAGTAGGTTTAAGTGAAAAGGATTTAAACAAGTACCCAAATCAATTTAGTGGTGGACAATTACAACGAATTAATATTGCTAGAGCCATTGCTCTCAAACCGAAGTTAATCGTCCTAGATGAGTCTGTTAGTAGTTTAGATATGGTCACACAAAGCTTAATCTTAGAACTATTAAAAGAGTTAAAAGAAGATTATGGCTTGTCCTACCTTTTCATTACTCACAATATTAAAGCTGCTTTTTCTATTTCTGACCGACTGGGTGTACTAGAAAAAGGGGAGCTAATTGAGCTTTATGATTCAAAGGATGAGTTCTTTTATTCAAAGAATCCGGTCATTTTACAATTAAGAGACTCCATTCTTGCTGAACATCCTCGCTTCCGATCCATTACTAGAAGAGAGAATTTCGCGTAAAACTTTTGTTACAGGAAGCCTACATGTTTAGTAAAAACTGAAGCAAAAATGTAGTGTCACAGCATATTCAATATGATGTGGCATTTTTATTGGCTAGAGTAGTAGAATTCTCTCATTTGAAAATAAGTAAAGTAAGAAAAGGAGAAAAAAATGAAAATAGGAAGCCCTGCCTTGGCCATAAAGGTATCACACTCCTTTAGTCATCGACAATATTTATTACTTGCTATCCCTTTAATTATTTCTGGAATTTCAACGCCCATATTGGGTGCTGTCGATACAGCTGTAGTTGGACGATTGCCCGACCCATCGGCTATTGGAGGAGTAGCTATCGGGGCCTTCATCTTTAATACGATGTATTGGCTTTTTGGTTTTCTTCGAGTGAGTACGACAGGATTTACTTCACAAGCGCAAGGTTCTCATAATGAAAATGAAACGGTATTAACGTTTCTACGGCCGATGTTTATTGCTGTAATGGTAGGCTTAATTTTTATTCTTTTACAAAAGCCTATTTTACATAGCGCCATCTATTTTATTGGGGCAAGTAATGAAATAACTGCCTTTTCTTCAACCTATTTTTCCATCCGTATTTGGGGAGCCCCTTTTACGCTGCTGAGCTATGTCATGATTGGCTGGCTCATGGGATTGGGAAAAGTAAAATGGACGTTGGCTACCCAAATCTTCATGAATCTCTTAAATATCGTATTAGATATACTTTTCGTTCCCATTCTTGGATTAGGGGTGGCAGGGGTCGCTTATGCCACGTTAATATCCGAAGTAAGTGCCGTACTTTTTGGTGCGTGGATTATTGTTCGTACAAATAAGCTAACTCTCGCAAACTTCCCATTTGGCAAGTTGCTAGATCCTGCACCTTTAATAAAAATGTTAAAGGTAAATCGAGACTTATTTTTGAGGACGGTTTGTTTACTTACCATGACAGGGATCTTTACAGCAAAAGGGGCTAGTATGGGTGAAGTCACGTTAGCAGCCAATGCTGTTCTATTGCAAATTCATTATTTAATGGCCTACTTATTAGGAGGTTTTGCCAATGCGTCCAGTATCATTGTGGGCAGGGCAATAGGCGGGAAAGACCAGTCTCTTTTTAAAAGAGCCCTTTCTTTGTCTGCACAATGGGGCTTCCTTGCAGCCATTGTTTTATCTTTGTGTTTAGTCTTTTTTGGGGAACAGGTCGTTTCTCTATTCACAACCATTCATGAAGTAAAAGTGACCGCATATGACCTCTTAATCTGGATGTTGATTTTTCCTTTTGTAGGATTTTGGGGGCTGCAATTAGAGGGAATTTTCTCAGGTGCTACAGAGGCACGTTTTATTAGAGACTCTATTTTATTTGCTTTACTCATTTTTTTATTATCCAACTGGTTATTCATCCCTCATCTCCATAATAATGGGGTTTGGCTATCGTTTATTATTTTTAGCGCGGGCAGATCCTTCTTTTTATGGTTGTATGTTCCGAAATTAACACGAGTAAAGTTTGGATAAAGAAAACCATTGTATTTTAATAAGTAAAGACTACTCCTTAATAATAGGGAGTAGTCTTTACTATTTTGCTAGATTAATATAAATCTTCTTTATTTATTCTCTTCTAAAAATTTCGTGACGATCTCATTAAACTTTTGACTATGCTCCCAAAACATGAAATGTCCACCGAGTACCTTCACTGAGGCCTTTGGGGTGAGCTTTGCTAGATAGTTGGTGGCTCTCTCTGCCCAATGTTCGGCGACAATATATAGAGTAGGGAGGGACTCACTACTACTAGTGGCCTCTTCTCGATAATCAGAGAATAGACCTGAAGAAAATAAGTTGGCAGCAATGTAATATGGTGTTTTAAGGGACTGGTCTACAATCCACGTTAATTCTTCTTCTTTGAGATCGCGTTGAACCATGACTCCAGTTGCATATGCCGAAATGAAATCGCGTTGCCCCTTTGAATTCCGCAAATAGTTCGTATAGGCCGCAGCCAAGTCATCAAGATTTCCTTCTACCCAATCCACATCTTGTTGAAGGGATAAAGATTTTGGTGGCATATCAATTAAAACTAGTGATTTAATATGGTTGGTTCCGAACTGGCGTACATATTCCCATACGGTTAAGCATCCAAATGACCAGCCGACCAGGGTGGCATTGTCTACATTTAATGCAGTCAAAACTTTTTGCAAATCCGTGCCATGTGTAACATAGTCATTCCCATGTACCGTCATAGTTGAGCGCCCATGGCTTCTAGGGTCAATCACGATCGTACGGTGAGTTTGTGAAAAGTGTTGGACTTGCTCGGAAAAGACATCTGTCGTAAAAGTAAACCCCGGAATAAATACAACAGGGTCTCCTGTTCCAACATCTTGAACATACAATTCAATTCCTGGTTCTACTTCGATATACGTTCCGTTGTTTGTAGTCATGGGTTACCTCCTGTTTTTTCAGTCTAATAAGAATTACGAAAACCATTCTTTCTAAATCATATTCAAAACAGGAGGAGTTCATATCTACACTTTTTACTTTTTAATTGACTAGCAAACTTCAAAAAGGGTTATAGTAGTCGAAGGAATTGTAAAAATAGATCCCAATATCTTTATTATTAATTACCATAATTACAATAAAAAGTGAGGGGATATCAGAGTTTACTATTCTATAACTCTGCACTTTTACCTCAGTTTTTTAAAAAAAGAACGTATTCGTTCAGCAACTAACCTAGGATCCTCGGTGGCAACAAAGTGTCCGCCTTTGCCTAACTCTTCCCAACTTAGAATATTCGGGAACATTCTTGCAACATATGCCTTTGGAGGTCGTTCATTTGGTTGAGTGGCTGTTAAAGATACTCCAATGGGGACGGTAGTAATATCTTCCGGTCCTGGCCATTTCGTATGTTTACCTTCGAAATATAATCTATTTGCTGAATTAATAGTTTGGGTTAGCCAATAAATGGTAACGTTTGCAAGTAGCTCTTCCTTATTGAAATGCTTATATAAATTCCCGTTTTGTGGATTTGTCCATAAGTACCATTTTTCTAAAATAAATGCTGCAAGACCTATCGGAGAGTCTGTGAGTGAGTAACCGATCGTTTGTGGCTTTGTACCAAGCATATGAGCGTAGGCACCTTCTTCGTTATACCATTCTCTAGAAAGCTTAAGGTAATTTTCTTCTGATTCTGTTAATAAAGCATTTCCAGGAACAAACGGACTAGGGTTTCCAGGTGTAGTAGTGTGATAACCAATTACTTTTTCTGGATGGTCTAAGCATAATAATCCTAAAATACTGGCTCCAAGATCATACCCATGGGCTGCAAACTTCTCGTATCCTAGCTTATCCACCATTAATTTCACCAATAGATGAGAAACTTGTCGATCCTCAAAGCCTGATTTTAATGGAGTACCTGAAAACCCATGACCAGGAATAGACGGAATAATGACATCGAAAGAATCTTCAGGATCTCCACCATATTTCTCCGGGTTTGTCAGATAGGGAATAAGGTTTAGCAGTTCATAAAAAGACCCTGGATAACCATGAGGAATAATGATAGGTAGAGAGTTAGATCCATTTCCACGCTCGTGAATAAAGTGGATATCTACATCATCTATTCTTACTTGAAAATTTGAAAATGAATTTATTTTATTCTGCACTCTTTTCCAATCAAACTCATTTTTCCAATAGTCTGTTATATCCTTCATAAAATCTAAAGGGATACCGTATTCCCAATTAGATCCAGGAACTTCATCAGGCCATCTTGTAAAGTCTAATCGATTCTTCAATTTCAAAATTTCTTCCTCATTGATATTCAAATAAAATGGTCTTATATCCATAAGTTCATACCTCCAATAATTTTATTAAGTAAATAGTAAGATAAAGATATAATTAAAGAATGGAACATTTTATAAGTATTCGTTCATGTACTTTATTCTAGTATTCTATCTTCTATGGTGACCTTTAAAAATTGTTTAATAGTCACGATGACCACTAAAACTATATTAATGGTTATGGTAAATATAGTCAATAGGAGTGTTTTTATGGAAAAAAATTATTATGATCTTGAGATTATTGCTGATTTTTTTAATACTCATGATAAACGGACCCGCTTTGAAGGGGACGAGGGTGTTGAACATCTTACATCCTCAAAGGTTCTCTATTCATGGTTATTAAAGTATCATTTTATTCAAGAAGAAGATCTAGTGACGGATGAGGACTTAATTCATGCTATTAAGTTTAGAAACGAAGCACGAAAAATGATTGTCAATAATGATTACAATAAAACGGATGATAATCTTATAGAAGAAATTAACAAATTAATAGATGCATTTACATTTTCAATTGAATTTTCCTTAGATTCTGAAAAAATCATTCCTCATGGAGAGGGTGGAAGAAGGGGAATAGGAAGATTAATATTGTTAATTTTTGAGCTTAGGAAGAAAGCTTTATGGCATCGGATAAGGGTTTGTTCTGCTGAAGATTGTCAGTGGGTTTTTATTGATTATTCAAGGCCAGGTACTGGGAAATGGTGTATTATGAGCGCTTGTGGAAATAGAGCAAAAAATAAAACTTATAGAGAAAAAATAAAACATCTAAAAGAGTAGTTTCTTAAGAAAGATAAATAAAAATGTTAAAATATACTGGACAAAACAACTTTTTAATATTATATTGAATTCAAATAATTTAATATTCGAAACTTTCTTATCTAGAGAGGTGGAGGGACTGGCCCTTTGATACCTCGGCAGCGGACTTTTAATAGTACTGTGCCAATTCCAGTAGCATTTTGCTAGAAGATAAGAAGAGCAGGTACATTCATTTTGTTTTTTCACCCCTCTTCTTATGTTGTAGAAGAGGGGGTTTTTGCGTTTAGAAGGTAAGAAAAATACAAAACTAATAAAAGGGTGGAATTATTTATGACTAACACATTGGTACATACTCCGTTTAGAGCAGATCATGTGGGGAGCTTATTACGACCTGAAAGAATCCATACAGCTAGAAAAGAATTTCAAGAAGGTAAGATCACAGCTCAAGTGTTACATGACATTGAAACAGAAGAAATTAGAAAAATTGTTGATAAACAAATTGAAGTAGGACTACAAGCTGTAACAGATGGGGAGTTTCGTCGCAGATTCTGGCATACAGATTTCTTAGAGCATTTAAACGGAGTAGAGGGTTACGTTCCAGATCACGGTTTTCAATTTAAAGGGGAGGAAACGGAAAGATACGATATACGTGTAACGGGTAAAATTTCATTTAATCCGAATCATCCACATGTAAAGGATTTTACCTTGTTTAAAGAAATTGTTGGTGATCGTGCCGTTGCCAAACAAACGATTCCAAGTCCAAACCAACTTTTTAACGCGGGTATTCGAAATCTGGAAATCTATCCAAATCTACAGGATTATACAAACGATGTGATTCAAACCTATTGTGATGCGATTAAAGCCTTTTATGATGCGGGTTGTCGCTACTTGCAGCTAGATGATGTTTATATTGCAGGTCTTAATGCTCCAGAAATTCCTTTTAATGATAGTGGTTTAGACCGCGAAGAGTTGATTGATTTAGCACTACATGTGGTGAATAGCATTTTAGAAGATAAACCAGAAGATTTACTCGTAACTACCCACCTTTGCCGAGGAAACTATCGTTCAAAGTGGGCGTTTGAAGGTAGTTATGCCAAAATTGCGCCAACCTTATTTGCAAAAGAAAAAGTAAATCGATTTTTCCTAGAATATGATGATGACCGTTCTGGCGACTTCGAACCGTTACAACACATTCCAAATGGAGGTCCACAAGTGGTCCTTGGACTATTTACATCAAAACATGGAGAGCTAGAAGACAAGGAAAACATTAAAGCACGTGTGGAGGAAGCAACGAAATATGTGCCGATAGAGCAATTATGTATTAGTCCACAATGTGGGTTTGCTTCTACTCATCATGGGAATATATTAACTGAGGAGCAGCAATGGGATAAGTTAAGGTATATTGTGGAGCTTTCTCGGGAGATATGGGGGTAGGGGAGAAGTCTGGATTGCATCTAATAAGGTAGAGTGAGTACCTAGGCTTTTGGAGGTGACTTCACTTTCTTGTCCCGTTGACTAATGTGGAAAAGGAAAACATGAGAAATAAGAGGAAGGTCAATCTATGTGATCCTCTTTTTGTTAGTATAGTATATAAAACTGAGTTTGGTGTTACTCGTGGTCTCATCATGTAGAAGAATGGGAGGGTTCAAATAAAGTTAGCATCAGGGGCTGGGAAGAATCAAAAAAGAAAAAAACAACATAACTAAGCAGTAGATTTGGAATTAATATTGTTACCTGTTTGAGTTGTAGAAGATTTTTTATAACTGATATTTTTTACTACATATTCAAGTATAGAATCTGTTTCTATACTTGAATATGTAAACCAATATCGCATTTAGAGGTCTATTATATATCATCATCAGTGAGTATGATGATTAATTGATTTAATAAATCTATTTTTTTTAGTATAAATTCTTTTATAGCAGGATCTGACTCAGATTCTAACATCATCTCGAGTTGATGGATAGTGGCTAGTGTAAGTTGTATTTCATTATCTAATTGTTCGTTAGATTGAGAGGAATGTATCTTATGTTCAGGTAATTGATTTGAAGACAATTTACTTAATTCATCTAGATAATCATATTCTACGCTATTTGTAATTTCATTTCCTGTATGATTCACCCTACTAACAATATTATCAAAGTCTAGGCTAGTATTATTTACAATAGATTGAGCAGTTTGTTCAAGTTCATTTTCATGTTTTTTAAGTGCATTTGTGATTGAGTCACTCGTTCCTAGGGACTCCAATTTACTAAAATCCTCTAGTTGTTTTTCTGATAACTGTAAAGATTCTTCAGTATTATAAGTCAATTTTGCTATTTGGTTGTTAACAGTTTCATATAGATTGGTTTTCAGATGATACTGTGCTATCTTTTTTTGATTTTCTGCCCAAGCGAGTGTTTGGTGATAAGTATCAGTAGAGGCATACACTGTACTAATACTACAAATAAATACTATTAATATCCATGTTAAAGGCTTCTTTATCAGTCTTTTAATGAGTTTCATATAATGTCCCTCAGTTCATCTATTCAATTTCAATAGGCTTTGGAATTGACTTAAAAGGAATTAGGGAAAAAAGTACGTAACCATCTATGTCTGAGTGGGGGATAGGTCCCACACTTGGATCTCTACTATCAATGCTCTCTCCAGGAGTTCTGTTATCTCCAATAACAAAAATATGATCAGCTGGAACCTTGGTAGCCTCCATATCTGATGATTGTCCTGATGTCATAATTTCTGGAAGGGGTTGATCATTTACAAATACAGTACCATCTTTAATCATTACTGTATCTCCACCTAAAGCAATAACCCTTTTTATAATTTTATAACCTTGTTCAGGTTTATTAATAATGACAACATCACCTGTTTCAGGAGATGAAAAGTATTTGCTAATTTTCTCTTCTAATATGAAGTCCCCATCCTGAAACGTTGGAAACATAGACAATCCACTTATTTTTGTAAAGCCTATACTATTACGGATTACAATAACTACTAATGCTAGCATTAGAATAAATTTAACCCACTCCATAATGGAACTTTTTTTAGTAGTATCCTTAACTTCGATGTTGGTTTCGTTTATTGCAGTATTTTCCATGCGTTTCAACTCCATTACTCATTATTATCACTAGAATTTTCTTCAGTAGTATCTTCTTTTGGAGATTCCTCTTTTTTAGAATCTTTTGTGGATTCCGAAGGCTCTGTTTCAACTTTAGAATCTCCTGTGGGTTCTGATTGTTCAGTTTCCTTACCTGATTCTTGTTCTTCTTGTTTCTTGTCTTCTTCAGGAGGATTTTCTTTTTGATTTTCTGCTTGATCCTTTGCGGCATCTTCCATTTCTTTATTTACTTGCTCATCAATGTTCTCTTTAGCCTTCTGCATATCTTCCTGATTTTGAGAATCAATAATAGTAGCAGTTTCTTGAGCTTTTCGTTCGATATTGGTACTTATTGAGGCTCTCTTATCTGCTGCATACTCCTGAAGTTCTTTTACAGATAATTCAGTTTGTTCACGAACTTGGCGTAATAAGTTTGCCTTTTGATTGGTAGCATCTGTTTTAATTGAAGTGGTTAAAAACTCCTCTACTTCAGAAAGGCGCTCTATATACCAATTTCTTATGTGATCAGAAATTCCTATCTGTGCATAGGCTACAGATGTAGAACATAGAGCTGTACCTATAAGAGTAGAACTAATTATTAATTTCTTCATTGGGTTTTTAGACTGTCTTTTAATTTTTGAAATGATTGAATAATTTTTTTTTCTTCTTTTTTTTCTGTACTTATTAACTCTTGAAAGCCTCATCTGGGTGCCTCCTTATTGTTATTTTGATAAGGCTATGCTAAAACAGGGGAGAGAGTAGAAGAGGAATGAAGATTTTTTAATTATATAGCCCGAATGACATACAGAGATATAGTATTCTTATTCTATGAAAATCAGAACAACATTTGTTTGTTCTAAAAAAGGCAGAGGAGAAGAATATCCTCTGCCTAAATATTTTTTACCATAAACCTAATTCTGCAGCATATTGGAAGTCACCATTCTCATCCATGTACTCAATATACAGAGTGCCAGCACCTAATACAGGAACAGGGATGTTGTTAAATTCTAGTTCTTCCACTCCTGGTTTAACACTGCTTTCTGCAAATGGAGTTTCAGTTACTCCTCCTTGAGCGCCTTTTAGGTCTCTAAACTGATATCTAAACACTACATCAAATTCGTTAGTATTTGTGACCTTGAATTTAATTTTCCCATCAAAAGCGCCACCGAATTTTTTAGTTACAACCCAGTCTAATCTTTGTGGATCTACGACTACTGGAGTCTCAACACCAATTCTATTAATTACTCTTTCAAAATTAGCAATAGCACTATCCTCAACTTTTTGACCAGCAGCGGCAATAGCTGTCTTAGCTTCTGTTTCAAGTCCAGAAATTAAACCAGTTATCGCGTTGTTGATACGGGCCACTTCAGAAGCCAGGTGATCGCTTACTTCAGAATCTGCATCCTTTTTTTGTCGATCAATCTCTGCTTGTAAAGCACTCTTAACTTCATTAATCTTTTTAATTAAGTCAGAAGTTGCTTTACCTTTAACTAATAGAGATTGTTCTGTTACATCATTAACATTAGTATTCTTAGCTGCAGTAAGCACGGATGTGATATTTGCTTCTAATGTGTTGTATTGGTTATTAAGATTAGTAGTTGTTTCAGTATTTTCTTCTGCAACTACTGCATCAAAATCAGCTCCAATGTTATCCATGAAAGTTTGTAAAGCAGCGGTTAATGAAGCAACGTGCTCAGCTAACTTACCTTCAATTTTAGTTTTAGTATCAGCTTTTTCACCCGCACCAGCTGAATTAATCTGTCCTTCAGCTGCATCACGACCAGCTTTTGCATCGTTTTCAACTTTAGTCTGAGCTGTAGTACGTGATCCATCAATTGCAGATTGAACAGCTGCTTTAGCAGCATCAATTTGCAGCTGACCCCAAGCAGTAAATTGTTTTCCTGCGTTCGTATCAGCGAACGCGAAAGCCGAAGTACTTAATACACTTGCTGCTACCACTCCTGCTACAATTTTACCTTTAACTGATTTGATTTGAATTTTTTTCATTTTGTTCTCTCCCTTAATAATTTTTTTGTTTTCATCATTAATAAGTAAGAATAATGGCAGTGTTACTTTCAGGGACAATGTGACAAGAATTATCCCGAAGCTAGAAATGTAAGTTATTAAGAACAAGCAATGTAATATGACATAGTATTCAACTCTTAAAAAATTTAAGTTAATAAAGGATCTTTACTATGTATTTGATGCTGATGTTCAAACTTCTTCTTTCTAGCGTTCGTTTCGTTCTTTATATTGAACCCGCAACTTGAGTATATGTCATTTTCCTTATACTGAAAATCTTTAAATTTGTTCATTTTTACCATATAACGAACTATTTGTTCTCTATTTCTTAAAATATCTCCCAATTCCTTACTTTTTTGTTATTTATAAAAAACGATTATGTTCTATATAAATAACATTATTTTTGACCTAGGAAAATGGTTTTGTTTAATAAGTGTTTAGTTTCTTCATAGTAAAATTAATCTAATTAACTAAGATCTTAAGCTACCAGATATTAATACAGAGTAAAGAATAAGGTGTTGGTGTAGTAATAGAGAAGATTAACGAAGAAATTACTACTTAGGAAAAAAAAAATAGAAGCTTTAACTCTATAAGGGTGTGTCATTAGAGAAGTTTAGATCTATCCATTTTTTTAGCAACAAGTATGAAGGCGGAAATTTGAATAAAAGTTTTTAAATGATGTGATTTTGAAAGTAAAAAACAGTGGGATAAATACTAACAAATATCTCGATATGAAAATTCTAAACTGCAGAGACTGCAAAAAGATAAATATACAAGCAATATATAGAAAGTTATGAAATTTATCGTTCTATATAAGAGGTCAAATAAATAAAATGAGTATAAATTTAAAAGCAATAGTGGGAAGGACCATTCATTCTTACAATAAATTTTAGGGTTAATAAACATTAGGTAACATATAAATAATGCGTTGTACTTAAAGGAAAAGAAGAAAAATATTTTTTTATCCGATTGTTCTTAATTAAGAATGGTTTGTTTGTTATAGTAAGGAGATCTTGGTGATGTCACCTTGCCGATATCAAAGGTGGCACTCGGTCATGCTGTGGGTTGTAAGACCTTAGACGCAAGTCGTCGAAAGTATGATGTGAGGGAGGGTTAGATGCCCATATTTGTTATATCATTATTTAAGTTAAATATTTAGTAGTTCATTTATCTTTCATCTTTAATATACTTCGAAGGGTTTACATAAAGAAGGTAGGTGACATCATATGATATATCAGCAGAGAGTAACCATTTTAACCATTATTGATTCCCTTATGATTTTGATAGCAATATTAATTAGCAGTTTATTAGTAACTAGTAAACTGAGTCTCATTTCTATACCACTCCTAACAAGTTCCTTCACTTTACTACTCCTATTTCATTATTTTTCAATCCGTTACAGACTTTATAAAAAAGCCTGGGAATATGCCAGTATTGGAGAATTGGTGATTATCCTAAAGGCAGTCACCTTTTCTATACTCATCACTTTTCTAGTACAACAGCTATTCTTAGGAGAAATATATTTAAGGCTATTGGCGACTACATGGTTAATTAATCTGTTGTTTATTGGTGGGTCCAGATTCTGTTGGCGTGTTTATCGAGATACTTTTATTAAATATAATCACAAAAGAAAGCGTACTTTAATTATCGGAGCAGGGTCAGCGGGTACAATGGTAGCAAGACAGCTAATAAATAACCATGAATGTGTACTACTTCCTGTAGCATTTATAGATGATAACCCCCAAAAACATAAATTAGATATTCTCGGAATTCCTGTTTATGGAGGAGTTACAGACATAGAAAAAGCTGTTTTGGATTTAGAAATTAATAATATCATCATTGCTATTCCTTCTCTTAATAAAAAGGAATTAAATACTATCTTTCAAGAATGTGTGAAAACACATGCAAAAACAAAAATCCTACCAATGCTAGAAGACCTAGTAACCGGAAAAGTTTCTGTTAGTCAATTTAGGGATGTTCAAGTAGAAGACTTATTAGGTAGAGAACCTATTGAGTTAGATATTAATAGTATTTCAGAATATATATCAAATAAAACGGTGTTAGTTACCGGTGCAGGTGGTTCCATTGGCTCTGAAATCTGCAGACAAATCGTTAAATTTAATCCTAGAAAGCTAATTTTGATGGGACATGGTGAAAACAGTATTTATAATATAGAAACTGAACTGAATGAGACATTTAAAGGCGTAAGTATAGAAATTGTAACAGAAATTGCTGATTTACAAGACGCAAATAAGATGGAAACTGTTATGAATATCCACAAACCAAACGTGTTGTATCATGCAGCTGCTCATAAGCATGTTCCATTAATGGAAAGAAACCCAGAAGAAGCGGTCAAAAACAACATTCTAGGAACAATTAACATAGCAAATGCAGCTAATTTATCTAATGTTGAAAGATTTGTAATGATTTCCACTGATAAAGCTGTTAAACCATCCAGTGTAATGGGTGCTACAAAAAGACTGGCGGAAATGGTCATTCAGTACATGGATCAACAAAGTCAAACTCAATTTGTTGCTGTGCGTTTTGGAAATGTATTAGGTAGCCGGGGTAGTGTAATTCCATTATTTAAAAAGCAGATTGAAAAAGGAGGACCAGTCACGGTTACACATCCAGATATGGTTCGGTATTTTATGACAATACCTGAAGCGGCAAGATTAGTTATCCAGGCCGGTGCTCTTGCAAAGGGTGGAGAAATTTTTGTTTTAGATATGGGGGAGCCTGTAAAAATAATGGACCTTGCTAAAAACTTGATAAAACTCTCCGGGAATACAATTGAAGATATTGGAATTGAGTTTTCAGGAATTAGGCCAGGTGAAAAGCTATTTGAAGAGTTACTTGATGAAGAAGAAATCCTTGAAGAACAAGTTTATCCCAAAATATATATAGGCAAACCGGCAGAACTTTTTATTGAAGAAATTGAAGACATTATAAATACTTTTTCAAATATGGATAGAGAGATGTTAAGAGAAACACTTATAAAATTAGCCAATAAAAAGACTTACCAGAAATCATTAATGCCATCGAGCCGCTTATAAGGTGGAAAATGCATGAGGGTTAGGAAGGCAAAGAACCTCGAGAGTTTGAGGATGTGTTTTTGTGCAAAACAATGATTGGGCTCTTTTAAAACTAAAATATTTTGATAACATTTTGTAAAGTAGTACACTATTAACCTTGTGGATGTGAAACCATGAAGAGGGCATTTGATATAATTATTTCCTTTTTTGGGTTAGTATTTTTAACTCCAGTAATAATCATAATTGCTATTTTGGTAAAATTCAAACTAGGTACACCTATACTATTTAAGCAACAAAGACCTGGGTTAAATGGAACTCCTTTTAACCTATATAAATTTAGAAGTATGAGTAACAAAAAGGATAGTAAAGGGATTTTATTAACGGACATACAAAGGTTAACTTCATTCGGTAAATGGCTTAGAAAGTTTAGTCTGGATGAACTTCCACAATTAATTAATGTATTAAAAGGTGATTTAAGCTTAGTCGGACCACGCCCTTTATTAATGGAATATCTCCCTTTATATAATAACGAACAAGCTAAAAGGCACTTAGTGAAACCAGGTATCACCGGTTGGGCACAAGTAAATGGTCGAAATGCCATTACATGGGAAGAAAAATTCGAGCTAGATGTATGGTATGTCAATCATCAGACCTTTTTACTTGATATGAAAATTTTAGGTTTAACATTAATAAAAGTAGTTAAGTCGGAAGGCATAGATCAAGATGAGCAAAATACAATGATTCCATTTAAAGGGACAACTAAGCAGAATGGAAAAAGTCTATCGCAATAATAGTTATCACATTATACATTCAACATAACAAATGTATTGAAGGTGATTAAATGGTCAAAACGAAAACCAATAACAGAATTTTTCTCTCTTCACCACATATGAGCGGGGAAGAAATTAAATACGTTAACGAAGCATTTGAATCCAATTGGATTGCACCACTGGGGCCAAATGTAGATGCTTTTGAAAGAGAATTAGCTAGTTATGTAGGAGTCAATGAAGCTGTAGCCCTCAGTTCTGGTACTGCAGCCATTCATTTGGCTCTTATTTTATTAGGAGTGGAAAAGGGTGACACGGTTTTCTGTTCAACTTTAACATTTGTAGCTTCTGCAAATCCGATTCGTTATCAAGGTGCTGAACCAGTATTTATTGATTCTGAACCAGATACATGGAATATGTCACCAGAAGCATTAGAAAAAGCATTCAGGGAAGCAAATCTAAATAATACTCTTCCAAAAGCAGTTATTATTGTAAATTTATATGGGCAGTCAGCCAAAATGGATGAATTGGTTCCCATTTGTAGGAAGTACAATGTTCCGATAATAGAGGATGCGGCTGAATCACTTGGCTCAACCTATAAAGGAAAAGCTAGTGGATCCCTTGGAGATTTTGGGGTTTTCTCATTTAACGGCAATAAAATTATCACCACATCAGGTGGAGGGATGCTTGTTTCTAATCATGCTTCCCAATTACAAACAGCTAGGTATCTAGCCACACAAGCTAGAGATCCGGCTCCTCATTACCAACATAGTCAAACAGGGTATAACTATCGTTTAAGCAATGTGTTAGCAGGGATAGGAAGAGGTCAATTAGAAGTGTTAGATAGTAGAATACTAGCAAGAAGAAGGATTTTTAGAACTTATGAAGAGAACTTAAGTGACCTTCCGGGTGTTCAGTTTATGCCTGAATTAGAGAATACCTTCTCCAACCGGTGGTTATCAGCGTTAACAATAAACGAACTAGAATCCGGAGTTTCGATTAAAGAGTTACTCTTTGCTTTGGAAGAAGAGAATATAGAGGCAAGGCCAGTTTGGAAGCCCCTCCATCTACAGCCACTATTCCAAAACAATAAATATTATTCTCATTACGATGTAGAGAGCATTTCTAACAAATTATTTTATTCAGGTATATGCTTACCATCTGGATCAAATATGACATTTGAAAATCAAATGAGAGTTATTAAATGTATAAAAAATAAAATTATTAATAATAAGTAAATGTATTCGTTATCTGAAAGGAAAGTGAAAAGTCTTATGTAACTAAATGAAAAATAAAGAGGTAGAAAAATGATTGGAAAAAACATAGTGGAAATTAGGAAAAACAGAGGATATTCTATGTCTGAATTAGCGGAACTAGCTAATATTTCAAAGTCATATTTAAGTAATATTGAACGAAGTATAAATAAAAATCCTTCCCTGGAGGTTATGCAAAAAATAGCATCCGTACTAAATGTAGATTTATTAACATTATTAAATGGAGCGGAAGTGAGAGAACATCCACATATTGAGAAAGAGTGGGTTGATTTTCTAGAAGAGCTCAAAGAAGCAGGGATTGAAAAGGAAGAAATTAAGAATTACAAAACTTTGATTGAATTTATCAGATGGCAGAATAATCATTCGGAAAAAAAATAAACACTCTCAAAGTGGGAAGGAGGCTCAAGTGCCATTAAGTATATTGTTGCAACTTTAATTCCCTTTATTTGTATAGGAATCCTAATATTTGGTTATAAGTATTGGGAAAATGCCAATAGAAAAGCTATTTCGGATGGGAAAAATGCTACTGAGTATATTAATAGAAAAGAACAGGAAGAGAAAGAAGCTTTAATTTCTAGTTTAAGGCCAGGGAGTAACAAATCGCAATCAATCCTTGATTTCTTACAGTATAGGGCTCTTACACAAGAAAAAGTGGTTGTTACTGTATTTGGAAGTAGCGCTGCTGAGGGAGGGTCTAGTAGTTCTCTTAATGGCTGGTCTGAGCTCTTAAAAAGAAACCTCCCCTACGAAAGGGAAGAATTTGATTCAATACAATTTATTAGGCACGGAAATAGCGGGTACTCTACAACAGATTTACTGGAGGGGAAAAAGATTGAATTAGTTATTAATAATCAGCCTGATCTAGTAATCTTTGAAAATGCAATGGTTAATAACTATTTGAAAGCAACCAGTATGGCTGAAACACAGGAGAATTTAAAAGAAATCATGAAAATGTTACAAGAAGGACTCCCCAATTCGAAAATAATTATAATGTCTTCAAATCCAATAGCTAACAGTGAAGACCTTAATAGCGTTGGATTATCGTATTTAGACTATATTAAAGGTTCAGAGGAACTTATTAAAGAACAAAAATGGCTATATTTTAATACCATTGAGAGAATTGCTAATAAATTAAGAGAAGAAAATGTTTTACTAGTGGATATTTTAGCAAGTGATTATGTTTATTTTAACGATAGAGGGAATCACTTATGGTTTGAAAGTTTTTTCGATTATTTAAAGGAGGATAACCTTAAAAATTAATTTTTTATTTCTTTGGTTAAAAATGCTACAAAGAAATGGGTGCTTTAACACAAATCAATAGGTAATCTTCTAAAAAACCTGGATTAACAAAGTTTAGAAAAGAGTAAATAGGTATAATGAATCCTTGAATGAAGGATGGAGGACCTAATGGATGATATTTTAAACATTAAAACCATTTTTAACATTCTTTTGAAACGATGGAAATTAATATTACTCTTAATATTGTTTACTGCTACTACTAGTGGTTCCATTACATTTTTTTTAATTAAACCAATCTATCAAGCTTCAACACAAATATTAGTAAATCAGAAAGACTCAGAAAGACTTGATGTAACCCAATTAAGGGGAAATATAGATTTAATAAATACTTATAGTGTCATCATTAAAAGTCCAGCCATTTTAGATGTGGTAATAAAAGAACTTGAACTGCCATACAATGCAGATTATCTTAATAGGAATATTATGATTAATAGTCATGAGAATTCACAAGTATTTTCTATCACTGTTCAAGATACTAATCCAGGAAGGGCAGTTGTGATAGCTAATTCTGTCTCTGAAACTTTTCAAAAAGAGATAAAAGGCATTATGAATGTAGATAATGTTAGTATTCTAGCAAAAGCGGTATTAAAAGAAGAACCAATACCTGTTAAACCCAAGCCTTTAATGAACATAGCGATGGCTGCTTTTGTTGGTCTAATGTTAGGTATTGTAATTTCATACCTTTTAGAGTTTTTAGACAACACATTAAAAGATGGTCAAGATGTGGAGGCATATCTTGAATTACCTGTCCTAGGATCCATTCAAAGATTACCAAAACAAAAGGATATTAACATTCATTCAATACCAAATATGGGAGATGAAACTCTTGGTGTATGAGCGGAGACATAAAGAGAAACTAGGTGTTAATTTAATTGCCCATTACCATCCCAAATCATTGATTTCTGAACAGTATAGACTTATTCGAACCAATATACAATTCTCCTCAGTCCAAAAAAAAATAAAAACTATCATGGTTACTTCGTCCGAGCCAGCTGACGGAAAATCGACAACGGCTACAAACCTTGCTATTGTATTGGCTCAACAGGGAACACAGGTTTTATTAGTTGATACTGATTTAAGGAAACCAACTCTTCATTATGCCTTTAATATTAGTAACTTAAATGGCCTAACTAATGTACTTACAAAGAATAGTAGCTTAGAAGACACCATAATTAAAACACATATACCTAAGTTAGATATTCTAACAAGTGGTCCAGTACCACCTAATCCTTCCGAGTTATTGAATTCTGAACCAATGCAATCCCTAATTAGACAAATAGAGAAAATGTATGAATATATCGTATTTGACACACCACCCGTCCTAGCAGTATCTGACCCACAAATATTAGCAAATAAATGTGACGGAATAGTCATGGTAGTGGGGAGTGGAAAGACCCGAAAGGAGAGAGCCAAGAAAGCAAAAGAGCTGTTAGAAAAAGCTCAATCGCACATACTTGGTGTAGTTATGAATGGAGTGAATTCCAAAAAAGGTGAATATTATAGTCAATATAAATAAGAGAGCAAATAAATTATAAGGACTATGTCGATTGAGATTGATTGTCTCACATTTCCATATCCTACCTTATACGGATGTTGGTCCTCGGAGCCATATGGAGTTTGATAGCATGGACAGTATCATCAACCATCAACTAACTCACTTTATTGTAACTAATGCACATGATACAACCTCAAGGGATTTTATCTTTCAAGAGACATACGAAATGATTACGGAGATGATTGGACCCCATGATTAAGAAATAGATATGGGGTTATTTTAAGTGTAAATGTGAATATAGTGGGTGATTATTTTGAATATATTATTCCTAACTTTAGCAAATATGGAAAATATAAGTGAAAGAGGAATTTATACAGACTTAGTAAGAGAACTTGCAAGAAGAGGTACCAATGTATATGTTATTTTTCCAAGGGAACGTAGAAGAGGTTTATTTACCGAGTTAAAAGCTTCTGAAAATATTAAACTTTTAAAAGTAAGGACTGGAAACATCACACAAACAAACTTCATTGAAAAGGGAATCTCAACACTTACAATAGAAAATCAGTTTCTTAATGCTATTAAAAAGTACTTCCCGGATGTTAGGTTTGATTTAGTGATGTATTCAACCCCACCAATTACTTTTGAGAGAATTGTTAGCTATTTTAAAAAAAATCACCAAAGTAAAACCTACTTAATTCTTAAAGACATCTTTCCTCAAAATGCTGTGGATATTGGAATACTCAAAGACAGAAGCTTTATTTGGAAATACTTTAGAAATAAAGAGAAAAAATTATATAAAGTCTCAGATATGATTGGTTGTATGTCAAAAAGAAATGTAGAGTACGTGTTAGATAATAATACATTTATACCAAGTAATAGGGTTGAGATCTTTCCGAATTCAATCGAGATTTATGAAGTAAAGCCAAAACAAAGTAAGGACTTTCTAGCAAGATACCACATCCCTAAAGATTCAACTTTATTTGTATATGGCGGTAATCTAGGAAAACCTCAAGGGATCACTTTCTTATTGGATGTAATTGACCATTTTTATAAAGTGAAAAATGGGTATCTACTAATTGTTGGTTCTGGAACAGAATACGAAACCATAAAGAATCACATAGAATTCTCTAGTCCAAAGAATGTCAGTTTATTTAAATTTTTACCCAAGAATGAATATGATCTTTTACTGGAAATGGCCGATGTTGGTCTTATTTTTTTAGATAAGAGATTTACGATTCCTAATTTTCCTTCAAGACTAACAGCATACATGGAATTTTCCCTTCCGATACTTGCTGCAACAGATAAATATACCGACCTAAGAGATATCTTATTAGAGTCTGACAGTGGTTTATGGTCAGAGAGTGGTGATTTAGAACATTTTATCGAAAATGCTACTAAACTATCTACTAACAAAGTACTTAGGGAGCAAATGGGGGCTAAAGGAAGAAAGTTCCTAGAAGAGAACTACGATATAAGAAAAACGGTTAGTATCATTACCAAGCATTTGTGAACGGAGATGTGAGGATATGTTCAGTGATAAAACACTCTTAATAACCGGTGGAACGGGTTCCTTTGGTAATGCTGTTATGAAGAGATTTCTTGATACAGATGTAAGGGAAATTCGAATTTTCTCTCGAGATGAAAAAAAACAAGATGATATGAGAAACATATATAAAAATGACAAATTAAAATTCTATATAGGTGATGTAAGAGATTTAGCGAGCATAAAAAATGCTATGCATAATGTGGACTACATTTTTCATGCTGCAGCTTTAAAACAGGTGCCATCCTGTGAGTTTTTCCCCTTGGAGGCGGTAAGAACAAATATTTTAGGTACTGAAAATGTTCTAACGGCAGCAATTGAATATAACGTAAAGAAGGTAATTTGTCTTTCTACTGATAAGGCTGCTTATCCAATCAATGCGATGGGGATTTCAAAAGCAATGATGGAAAAAGTATTTGTAGCGAAATCCAAAACGGTTTCTCCAGAAAAGACTCTAATCTGTGGAACTAGATATGGAAATGTAATGGCATCCCGTGGATCCGTTATACCCTTGTTTGTCGAACAAATTAAAAATGGTCTGCCTATAACTATTACAAATCCAGAAATGACAAGATTCCTTATGAGCCTTGAAGAGGCAGTGGAGCTTGTCGTTTTTGCATTTCAGAATGCTGAGACTGGCGATATTATGGTTCAAAAGGCTCCGTCCTGCTTAATTGGTGACTTAGCACAGGCTCTAAAAGAGATATTTAAGGCTAAAAATGTAATTAAAGTAATTGGAACTCGCCATGGTGAAAAGTTATATGAAACACTTCTGACAAAGGAAGAATTTTTTGTTTCAGAAGATTTAGGGGATTTTTATAAAATTCCTGCAGATAAGAGAGATTTGAACTATGAAAAGTACTTTGCACTAGGAAATAGAAAATTATCAATAGAGAAGGAATATAACTCTCACAATACTGAGTTATTAAATATTGAGCAAATTAAAGAGAAACTACTAAATTTAGAATTTATACAAAGGGAATTGGAGAACGCTATGGTGTCTCATTAGGATTATGAAGGGCGTGATTCAAGTGAAAATTTTAGTTACAGGTGCAAATGGGTTTGTAGGGAAGAATTTGATTGCTGAATTAATTAATAGAGGGTATAAAAATATATTTAAGGTTACGAAAGAAACAGAATCATTCTTAATGGAGAGTTATATTGCAGAATGTGATTTTATTTTTCATCTCGCTGGAGTGAATCGACCGAAAAATGAAAATGAGTTCATGGAAGTTAATCGTGATTATACATTGGAACTACTAGAATTATTAAAAAAACATAATAATAAATCGCCTATTCTTTTAACATCTTCTATTCAAGCTGAAAAAGATAATCTATACGGTAAAAGCAAAAAAGCAGGAGAGGATTTGTTGTTTTCATATAGTAAAGATACAGGTGCAAAAGTCCTGGTATACCGACTCCCAAATTTATTTGGAAAATGGTGTAGACCAAACTATAACAGTGTAGTTGCGACTTTTTCTCACAATATTGCTAGAGGCATAGATATTCAAATCCATAATTCAAATGTGGAGCTTACCTTAGCCTATATAGATGATGTCATAAATGAATTCTTGAGAGCAATAGAAGGAGGAGAGTCAAGAAAAGGGGAGTTTTGCTATGTTCCGGTCACACATAGAGTTAGATTAGGTGAGATAGCAGAGAAACTTTATCATTTTAAAGATAATAGAGAATCATTAGTAATGCCATCATTAGAAGATGAATTTGATCGAGGTTTATATAGTACTTTCTTATCGTATTTAGAGGAAGATAATTTTTCATATAAATTAAAGAAGAATGTTGATAATCGCGGTTGGCTTGCAGAATTCATTAAATCTAAAAGTATGGGTCAAATTTTTATTTCAAAGACGAAACCCGGTATTACAAGGGGAAATCACTGGCATCACACTAAGGTAGAAAAATTCCTAGTTATACAGGGAGATGCAGTTATTAGGTTTCGAAACGTTCATTCAGATAAGATCATTGAATATAAAGTAAGTGGCGAAGTTCCAGAAGTTGTAGACATACCCGTAGGATATACCCACTCCATTCAAAATACAGGAACTGAAGATATGATTACTTTATTTTGGGCCTGTGAAATCTTTAATCCTGAAAAACCGGATACTTACTTCGTGGAGGTATAGGTAGTGAAGAAATTGAAGGTTATGACAATTGTTGGAACAAGACCTGAAATTATTAGACTATCAGAAGTAATAAAAGCATGCGATAGATATTTTAATCATGTTTTAGTTCATACTGGGCAAAATTGGGACTATACGTTAAATGATATTTTTTTTGAAGAATTAGGATTAAAGCAACCCGATTATTTCCTAGGGGTTGTTGGTGAGGATCTTGGTGAAACAATGGGTAACATTATATCTGCATCATACAAGGTCTTAAAGCAAGTCCAACCGGATGCTCTCCTCATTTTAGGGGATACAAACAGTTGTTTAAGTGCAATTGCAGCCAAACGTCTTAAAATACCAATTTTTCATATGGAAGCAGGAAATCGTTGTTTTGATCAAAATGTTCCTGAAGAGATTAATAGAAAGATTGTTGATCATGTATCAGATATCAATCTTGCATATACGGAGCATAGCAGACGTTACTTATTATTGGAGGGAATTCGAAAAGAGCATATTTTTGTTACGGGGTCACCAATGACAGAAGTGTTAAACAAAAACATGGAAAAAATTATGAACAGTACTGTACTTAAAGAACTCAGTCTTAAAAAAGGAAAGTACATTCTTGTTTCAGCACATCGGGAAGAAAATATCGATCATGAAGAGAGCTTCCTATCCCTTATGGATGCAATCAATCAAATAGCTGAGATTTATCAAATTCCTATTATTTATTCCACTCATCCACGTAGTTGGAGAAGAATAGATGAGAGGGGTTTTACATTTCATTCATTAGTCCAACAGCTAAAACCTTTTGGTTTTTTTGACTACAATCAACTACAGTTAAATGCTTTTGCTGTGCTTTCAGACAGTGGAACACTTTCAGAGGAATCCGCTATTCTCGGTTTTCCAGGAATACTGATAAGAACATCAACGGAGCGACCAGAAGTATTGGATAAAGGAACCGTAGTTATTGGTGGAATTACAGAAAAAAACATTGTTCAGGCAGTGGAATTAAGCAGAACTATGTTTGACAAAGAGCAGACGTATCTTGCTAATGACTATGCGGATGACAATATATCGGTGAAAGTTGTTAAAATTATTCAAAGCTATACAGAGATTGTTAATAAGGTTGTATGGGGGAAACAATAGCTATGCGTGTACTTCAAATCAATTCTGTTTGTGGAATTGGAAGCACAGGCAGAATTGCCACTGATCTAGATAGATTCTTAAAAGAAAGTGGTCATGACAGTTTTATAGCCTATGGAAGGAATATGGCAAAGAACTGTGATTCGGCGATAAGAATTGGGAGTAAACTTGATAACTACATTCATGTTGCTGAGACAAGAATTTTTGATAGACATGGACTCGGATCTATTAATGCTACAAAAAAATTCATTAGGACAATGGAAAAATTAAATCCAGATATCATTCATTTGCATAATATCCATGGATACTATTTAAATATTAAATATTTACTTAACTATTTAAAGTCTTCCGAGAAACCTGTAGTTTGGACTCTTCATGACTGTTGGGCATTTACTGGGCATTGTGCATATTTTGATTTTGTAGACTGTAGTAAATGGAAAACGGGCTGCTCTAGTTGTCCTCAGAAGGAAAGTTATCCTAGCAGCTTCCTATTCGATAACTCAAGTGAGAATTATAGGGTGAAAAGAGAATTAACTAGTGAGTTGGATAATCTTAGTATCGTTACTCCTTCAAGGTGGCTAGCTAGACTAGTCAAGCAATCCTTTTTAAGAAAACATCCTATAAAAGTAATAAATAATGGAATAGATCTACAAATCTTTAAACCTACGCATAGTGATTTTAGAAAAACTCACAATTTGGAAAATAAGTTTATTATTTTGGGAGTCGCAAATATTTGGGATAGGAGAAAAGGTTTCAATTTTTTTCTGGAATTATCAAAGAAGATTAGTGAGAATGACATCATGGTTCTTGTAGGTTTAAATGAGGAACAAATTAAGAACTTACCGAAAAACATTATAGGATTTAAGAAAACAGAAAGTATTTATGAATTAACAAATTTATATTCAGTAGCAGACGTTTTTGTAAACCCAACTTTAGAAGACAATTTTCCAACCACAAATTTAGAGGCTTTAGCATGTGGGACCCCGGTAATCACATTTAATACAGGTGGTAGCATAGAAAGTATTGACGATACATGTGGAATGGTAGTCGAAAAAGGGGATATGAAAAGGCTTGTAGGAGCCATTGAACAGATAAAAGAAAGAGAACCGAATAATTTAAGAGAACAATGTCTAAACAGAAGTAAGCTATTTAATAAAAATTTGCGATTTCAAGAGTATCTGGAGTTATATAAAAGTATTATTATATCTACCTCAATGGTATAGATAATATCATATAGAAGGACTGAAGCTCGTGAAAATAGCTCTAGTTACCAATATTTTAACACCTTATCGTATTTTTTTTTATGAGAAATTGTATAACTATCTTCTAAGTGAAAATATCGAATTTAAAGTATTTGTAATGGCAGAAACAGAATCAAATAGGAATTGGTATTATCATCAATATAAAAAATCATTTACGGTATTAATGGATCAAATTAACTTAGGAAAAAAAGATCTATTTATAAACAGGTTTATTAAAAAAACATTGCAATCTTTTTCCCCTGATTTAGTTATTGCTGCAGGTAGTTATAATATGCCAACCGTTTTAAGATTGTTGACCTTAAAAAAAACTTTAAATTTTAAACTACTATTTTGGTCAGAATCTAATTTAGTTAAAAGAGAAAATTTAAAGGGGATAAAGAAAACAATTAGGGAAATGGTTAGATTTGTAACGTATAAAAATTTTGATGGATTTTGGTACTCTGGTGAACTTTCTAAAGATTTTATTGAGAAATATACAACAAAAGGTAAGGAGATGTATTTTTTGCCTAACTTGGTTGATAACAGCCTTTATGAAAGTGTCGATCAAATAAAAATGAAAAGCTTTGATGAAATCATTACATTTTATCATTTAGATATTAGTAAAAGGTTGTTTATTTGTCCAGCTAGATTGTCAGAACAAAAAGGCATAATAGAGTTTTTATCATTATTTATTAATTGTAGAAATGCCGAAAATGCATCAATCTTGATTGCTGGCGATGGAGAATTAAATGAAAAAATTGAAGAAATAATTAAACAAAATAAACATTTAGATATTAGACTTTTGGGATTTAAATCACAAGATGAGATGTTGAAACTATACTCGATTGCGGACTTCTTTTTGTTACCCTCAGTTGATGATCCCAATCCCTTAACGTGTATTGAAGCATTATGGTGTGGGTTACCTTTATTAATATCAGACCAAGTCGGGAATTACCCTGAAGTATTAGTTCCGGGCAAAAACGGATATTTATTTAGTTATAAAGATCCTGAAAATACAATTAGACAAATTGAAAAAGCAATTGACAGTAATCTGGATTGGATTAATTCGGCAAAAGATACTTCAAGAATGGTTGCAAAAAACTTGTATGACCCGGAGAGAGCTATAGCAAAATGTGTTAAAGAAATGATTAACAGCTTTAATTAACCTGAGTTTTAAAAGGGGAGTCTTTGAGTGGAGCAAAGTAAAATAGTCGGAACAATAATCTTTTCACTAGTCTACTTAATTATTGGAATTAGCATCATAATATTTACTCCACATCATCTAACAGATAGTGAGTATGCTAATTATCTTACCTTAACGATGTGTTACTTTATTGTTGCGGGATTATTCTTACTATCTTATATTGCAACCAATATGAACCTTTTTGAACCGATTATCTTTGTGACATTTCTCTATTTAATGATTTTCTCAATCATTCCAATAATAAATATAATTAAAGGTGACACTTTATTTTTTGGAAAAGATATTATGGGTGGGGCAAAGAAGGCTACTTGGATTTTTGTAACTTCATATATAGCATTTTTAGTCGGCTATTACTTTAAGAAAAATACTCCAAAAATGAAAGAGAACATTGATAAGAAGAGTATTGGTAGAATATCTTACGATGAAAGTAAAATTACACTTATTTCATTAATATTTTGGATTATTTTCTTTTTACTTTCCTTAATTGATTTGATAATCAGTGGAAAAAATATACTATACATTCTCACAATAGGTACACTTGGAGATATCGATTCAAGTAGAAAAATAGATGCTCCTACAGGCTTTGTTTCAATGTTTGGATATTCAATGATTCCTATATGGATGTACATTTTCGCGTATAGTAAAAATTCGTTTTTAAAAAAGGTCTTGTACGTTTTGACTTTAATTGTTTTTATTGTAATAGGATTTCGATTTGTTATTGTGATTTTAATAATGGCTCCTATTATTTATTACTATATAAAGAATAAAAAGACTCCTAATATTATATTACTTATTTTCCTTGGAGTAATTATGATGTTCATGATTGGGTTAATAGGATTTATGCGTGGAGATGTTAGGTATGGTAATGAAACACAATGGGATTCTTTTAATTTCGATTTCGTAATGGATGCTGTTATTGGAAACTTTAATTTATACCAGCCTTTTTACGGGATGGTGGAGGTCATTCCAGATCAATTAGGGTACTCTTTTGGAGCACAAATATTTGTTTACACGATAATTATGTTTATACCAAGAGCAATTTGGCCAAATAAACCTTATTCTAATCTGGATGAGGTGCTGGCAAAATCAGTGACTCCTTATGCATCAGATGCAGGTATTGCTTTTCCTAATATCGGAGAGTTTTATTTGGAGTTTGGAATAGTAGGTTGTATTGTATTCATGTTTTTCTTTGGCAAGCTGTGTGGCTGGGCTAAAATATTATATCAAGGAAAAAACACCTCAGTTCATTCATTGATTGCCTATTCAATATTTCTCCCATCCTTAATGCAGTTAATTATTAGAGGATATACACCATCAAATTTCTATTTGATGGTTTTTTTATTGCTGCCAATAATAATTATTGAAAGTTTAACAAAAAAAGGAGGTGATTACCGTGAGCATTCAAGAAAATCAAATTAAAGTACTATTAGCTCATCCTGGTAGACAACATTCCTTCCAATTAGCAACGGCTCTAAAAAAAGGTGATTTATTGTTCAAATACATTACAACTGTTTATGACAAAGATTCTTCTATTCTAATGAAACTAACTAAAAAGTTCTTAAGTAAAGAAAATTTAAAAAGAGCCAATAGTAGAAAATGCGCTTCACTCTCAGATCATGATGTATTGCAATTCTGTGAGATAGAAGGATTAATAACATTATTATTATCTAGAATTGATAAAACAGGGAAGATTTATAATTGGTGGAATGAGTTTACTTTTAATCGTTTTGGGAAGAAGGTCGCACAATATGCAATAAAGCAAAATGTCGATGTTGTTATTATGTACGATTCTAACTCTTCAAACGCTTTTAAAATTTTAAAACAAAAAGCCCCACATATTAAACGAGTAATGGACGTTTCAACCCCAGCGAGAAACTTTCAGAAAGAGATATTTGATAAGGATCAGAAGAGGTGTGGTAGATTTTCAGATACATTACCCAATTTTGGTGGCCATAAACTCATTAATAAATATATAGATGAGATTAAGGATGCAGATATTTTCCTTAGCCCTTCCTCATTTGTAAATAAATCTCTATTCTATAATGGTGTTCGAATAAATCAGGTTATCAATTTACAATATGGTGTTGATATTAAGAAATTCAACTTCAAGAAAAAACTAACAGACAGAGAAGATCCTTTAACTTTTATTTATGCAGGTCAAGTATCTCAACATAAAGGCATTTTCTATATATTAGAAGCATTTAAAAGATTGAATAATAAAAGATTGAAACTTCTAGTTGTAGGCAATATTCACGGAGATAAAGAGCTTTATACACCTTATGAGCAATACTGTGAGTTTGTGGGATTAGTCACACATGACAAAATGGTAGAACTGTTCAATAAATCTCATGTGCTCACTCAACCATCACTCGCAGATGGTTTTGGATTAGTTGTATTAGAAGCTATGAGTTGTGGGTTGCCTGTTATTGTTAGCGAGAGTACTGGAGCTAGTGATATTGTTGTTAATGGAAAGAATGGTTTCGTTGTTGAAAGCGCAAGCATTGAGGCTATTCAAGATAGGGTTATTTGGTTTTTAAACAATTATGACTATATTACTGAAATGAGTAAAAATGCAAGACAAACTGCAGAACTCTACTCATGGGAAAGATATTATGATAAAGCGGTTGAGGGAATAATTGAAGCTTCTAAAGATAAGCTTCGTTCTGGTGTAGGAGGTGATTAAGTTGTGCGGACAAAGAGAGCAATAAGAATCGTTCTGTCTAGTACCCTCCTTCAGTTAATAATTGTATTCTCGGGTCTACTTCTACCTAGATTTTTTTTAGAAGCATATGGGTCTGAGGTAAATGGATTAGTAGCTTCAATAAAGCAATTTCTTGGTTATTTTAGTATAGCAGGTGCAGGTATAGCAGTAGCTTCTAATGCAGCTTTATACAAACCTTTAGCAGAGCAAGATATTAATCAAACAAATGGTATTTTGGCAGCAACTAAGGCTTATTTTTACCAAACAGGGTTTATTTTTAGCCTTTTGTTATTGCTTTTCATTGCCTCTTTTCCTTTTATCATTCAAACCAATCTTTCTTCATCCTTTATCATGTTAGCCATTTTTATAATCGGATTAGGAGCAATTGTGGAACAAGTCTTGGTAAATAAATTCACAGTGTTATTAGTGGCAGATCAAAGAAACTATATTATTTCTAGGACAACAACTGTTGGAGTTATTATAAATACTGTTGTATCTATTTTGTTTATAAAACTTAATTTTTCTGTGCTTACAATCCTCTTGGTAACAACCCTAACTTTTTATTTGCGGCTATTATTAATGAAGCGTTATATAAGAAAGAACTATCCGAAGGTTGACTTTAATGTAAAGCCATCTATGGATGCTATCAAAGGAAGATGGGATGCCTTCGGTTACCAAATTTCTGGAATTATTACAGTGTATAGCCCAGTAGTAATCATATCAATTTTCTGTGGTCTAAAAGAGGCTAGTGTCTATTCAATTTATAATATGGTATTTGGCTCACTAACTATGATTGTGTCAATATTCTCTGCAGGGCTTTCAGCTTCATTTGGAAACATAATTGCTTCAGATGAGAAAAAAGTATTAATCAAAAGCTTTAATACGTATGAACATTTATATTTTATGGTTACATTTTTTTGTTATTTGTGTGCATTAATATTAATTATCCCTTTTGTTTCTTTATATACAAAAGGTATTAATGATATTAACTATATTTTACCAACCTTAGGTGTTCTATTTGTTTGCTGTGGACTTACATACAGCTTGAGAATACCATATGTGATACTTGTTGAAGCTGCTGGGAAATACAAAGAGAATAAAATGTTGAACATCTATGAGGCGATTTTAAATATTGTATTATCTTTAATACTGGTTAGATATTATGGAATATTGGCTGTTTTAATTGCAGGCTTTATTACGGGAATGATTAGGACTATTTTATTTATAGTTTTTACGCATAAAAACATTTTAAATCGTTCCCATCATAAAGTAATAATTAGATTGCTTGTGAATATGGTGGCCGTTTTAATTATTACATTTATTCCTTTTACTACAGCCATTGACTCATGGTTCAGTTGGTTAGAGTTAGCTATCAAAGTGGTTCTTATAACATTTTTAGTTATTGTTTCACTAAATGTAGTTTCCGATCTTCGGGCTTCATATGATTTACTTAGAAGATTAAAATTGCATACTAAGGTTAAAAGTGTTTTAAGAGCTTAGTATTATGGGTAATCACTTCAGTTAGTTCATTTACTGGCTATTCACATTGTCACATGGATGATAGAAAAAAGTGTTTGAGACTTGATGAACCAGGTATATTTCTGAAATAGATTAACATGAAATAAGCTGATGTATCTATGGTGAAGAGGTTATGTTCTTTTGAACCATAGTTTTGAACCAACGAATTTATTTGAAGGATGTGTTACTAGTTTGTATCAAGTTATTTCAATTAATGAAAAGGAAAAGTGGAATAGGACGATTGAACTTTTTCGAGTAAAGGATGTTTATTACTTTCAACAATACTGTGAATTGTCATATTTAAATGGAGAAGGTGAGCCCTATTTGTTTTTATATAAAAACAATGACGGGATGATCTGTTATCCATTTATAAAAAGAGTGATAAAACTTCCTTTTATCAATACTAATCTTTCTAAAAAAGAATTGTATGATATCATGACTCCTTACGGTTATGGGGGGCCTATTACTCAGGATACAAATGACATTGAAATTAAGGAATTTAGAAAGGAGTTTGATCATTACTGTAAGAATGAAAACATAATTAGTGAATTTATAAGGTTTCATCCCCTTTTAGAAAATCATAGATATTTTAATAATTTATTAGAAATAAATTATGATAGGGATACAGTATATATAAATTTAGAATTAAGTGAAGAGGAAATTCTGGGCAATTATCATAAAAATCATATACGTAATATTAAGAAGGCTGTAAGAAACAATTTGCATTTTAAAGTGTTTGAAAAAGAGGAAGCAGTACATCAAGTTAATCATTTTTATCATTTATACAAAAAAACTATGGATAGACTTAAGGCTTCCCCCTATTATTATTTCTCAGAGATTTATATAAAAGAACTTTTGACTGGACTAAATAGTAACTCTCTAATAGCTGCCACTTATACGGGGGATAAGATGGTTGCTGCAGCTCTATGCATGTATGAGAATGGCAAATTACATTACCATTTAGGCTGTTCTAATGAAACATATCTAAATTTAGGTTCAAATATTTTCTTATTCCATAATTTAGCGCTTTGGGGAAAATCTAATGGATGTGATACATTTTATCTAGGTGGGGGGTATGAAAAGGAAGATTCATTATTCAATTTTAAATATAGATTTAATCAAGAAGGCTTACGTAAATATTATGTAGGGAAAAAGATTCATAATCTCTCTATATACCAATTACTTGTTGCAAACTGGGAAAAGTATTACTCAACAAAAGTTACAGGTGACTTTTTTCCGTCTTATCGTGATAAGCCTCAGTATTCCTTATTCCTAGAAAGATAAGTGTTAGCATTTTATTGAATTCTAATAATAAATAATAACAAAAATTAAAAATATTAATCTAATATGTACTGAATTAAACTACCTGCGTTCCAACAGTTCAAAATCTATCTATATCAGATAGGGGGAATATGTAATGATTAGACGGTATAAAGAACTTGATTCCCTAAGAGGAATTGCAGCATTCAGTGTATTTGTATTCCATATTCTAATGGTTTTTCCAGATTCATGGAGAGAAAAAATAACGTGGAATGTCTTAAACCTCTCTCCACTTCACTTCTTTTTTACAGGAAAGCAACATGTAATCCTATTTTTTGTTCTAAGTGGCTATGTTCTTTCACTAGTCTTTTTCTCCAGAAATAAGATTTCTTATTTCCCATTTATATTAAAAAGAGTAATTCGGTTGTTTATTCCGTATGTTGTAGCAATCACTGTTGCTATATTCTTATGTTCTATGTTGTCAAAAGGAGGAATTGCAACTTTAGGTAACCTTTTAAATACTTCTTGGGTAGAGCCTCTAAATAAAAAAATAATCCTCGAACATTACCTGTTTATTGGTAACTATAACATTTATGCAATAAATGTTGTAATCTGGACCCTAATCCATGAAATGAGAATATCTTTCATTATTCCAATACTAGTCTTACTTTCTATTCGGTATGGCTGGAAAATAAACTTGGCCATTGGAGCAATGTTAGGAATGTTGGGTGGAGGGGTGCACTTCTTTTTACAGGATCCTTATCAACCAATTTATAAGACGTTATTTTATATCTTAATGTTTATGGTAGGTATTTTACTTAGTAAAAATAGCATAATATTAACAAGTAAATACAATGCTTTATCACAAAAGAACAAATTTGTTCTATTTCTCGTCGGGACAATATTATTTATATATGCTGACTTTATTAAGCTACCTTTACTAACAGATTGGGTTACTACACTAGGAGTTGCAATCCTACTAATTATTTCTATTTCATCAACATTAGTATCAAAGGTTTTGTTATGGTCACCGTTACAATTTATGGGTAAAATTTCCTACAGTTTATACTTATACCACTTTCCAATCTTACTCAGCCTTTTTTACATTCTTCATGGAGCAGTACCAATATTAATTATTGCAATCCTATCCATTATTTTAACCATAGGTATATCAACATTAGCTTGGACCGTTGTTGAAAATCCTTCTATAAAACTAGGGAATTATCTTTCCAAAAAGTTGATAAATATACAATCTCAAACCATAGTGGATAAACAGAAACTCAGCTAGTGGAAGGGTTTTTTATTGTTTTGTTGTTCTTTAATAAGAACGATGTGGTTTTTGAACAATAAATGATCAATGATGAAAGTGGTGATTAGGTGAAGGCGAGGTTTACGAATGTATCAATAAAGGGAATTTCATCTGCTATACCAAAGGGTCAATTAGAACTAGGTTCACTTGAAGCTATATATGGAGAAGGAGAAGTTAAAAAAATTATAGCAAGTACAGGAATAGAAAGTGTACGCGTATCTAGCGATAATCAATGCACCTCTGACCTTTGTAAAACAGCTGCAAAAGCATTATTTGCAAGGCTCGAGATTGATCCATTATCTGTAGATGGTATTATCTTTATATCCCAAACACCTGACTATAAAATGCCAGCAACGAGTGTTCTGCTTCAACATCAATTAGGCCTTCCGACAACAGCTGTAGCATTTGATATCAATTATGGATGTTCTGGTTATGTGTATGGGTTATATCAAGCCTTTATGCTCATTCAATCGGGAGGATGCAATAGAGTACTAGTTTGTGTGGGGGATACCTCGACTAAGTTTGTCCATCCAGGAGATCGCTCTGTGAGAATGGTATTTGGAGATGGAGGAAGTGCAACTCTTATTGAAAGAGGTGAGGAAACTTCCTATTTTATATTGAGAACAGATGGCTCCGGAGCTGAACACCTAATCATTCCTGCCGGCGGAGCGAGGAAACCTATAAGCGAGAAAACATCAATTCCTTTTGAAACGGAAAACGGAAACATCCGAAGTGAAGAGAATATTTACATGAACGGAATGGAAATTATGTCATTTGCCTTGAGGGAAATACCACCGATGATAAATGAGTTATTAGATGAAGTACGGTGGAGTAAGGAAGATGTCGGTATTTACGCTCTGCATCAGGCAAATAAGTTTATGTTGGATTATTTGAGAAAGAAAATGAAGCTTAATAAAGACGCTGTTCCTGTTGCCGTCTCCTCTGTAGGTAATACTGGACCCGCTTCCATTCCATTGATGCTTTCTCAGTTGAATCAAGTTTTACCAAAAGAAAGGTTAGAAAAAGTAATCTGTTGTGGTTTTGGCGTTGGTCTCTCTTGGGCTTCATGTACGGTTAATCTGTCTTCTACCACTATATTAGATCCTATAGAGTGTGAATAAATAATGAAATGAGGTTAATTAAATGCGGGAGATTATAAAAGACCTGGTTTTTAGAGTAATAGAGGAGTATAGGTCAACTTATGAAAAGGATATACCAACTCATCAAGGTGAGGATACACCGTTATTTGGAAAAGAGGGAGTCTTAGATTCCTTAGGTTTAGTTTCATTCATTGTTATGATAGAGCAAGCAATAGAAGATGAATTAAATGTGTCCCTTATTTTAGCAGATGAAAGGGCTATGTCTCAAAAGACGAGTCCATTTTTAAGAATTGGTTTGCTGATAGATTATATTAATAAATTGATTCAAGAGGAGATACAGGTTTGAAACAGCCCATAACCTTGATAACCGGAACACGAAAAGGGATAGGGAAACATTTAGTTAATCACTATGTACAAAAGGGACATAAAGTAATTGGATGTAGTAGAAGCCTAATAAACTGGGAACTTAATGATTATATCCATTTTCAAGTTGATGTTACTGATGAAAGATCAGTTAAAGCCATGTTTTCTTCAATTAAAAAAGAACACGGTAGAATAGACCATTTAATTAATAATGCTGGTATTGCATCAATGAATCATTTTATGTTGACCCCAATTTCTACTGCAAATAATGTTTTGCAAACAAACGTAATTGGAACATTTTTACTTTGTAGAGAGGCTGCTAAGTTGATGCAAAAACAAAAATACGGAAGAATTGTAAATTTCGGAACAGTAGCGACTCCTTTGAAACTAGAAGGGGAGGCGATTTATGCAGCATCAAAAGCTGCTGTCATTTCCCTAACCGAAGTGATTGCTCGTGAATTGGCGCCATTTGAAATTACGGTAAACTCCATTGGTCCCACACCAGTTGAAACAGATTTAATCCGGTCTGTTCCAAAAGAAAAACTAGAAGAGTTGATTAATAGGCAAGCCATTAAGAGGTACGGTACTTTCGAAGATATTTCAAATGCAATTGACTTCTTTCTACAGAAAAGTAGTTCGTTTATTACAGGGCAAACACTATTTTTAGGAGGAGTATAATGTATATAGATTTTATTCTTAATCAGTTTAAAGAAAATGAGAATCTTGATGGACTAATATGGAGAAATAAAAGATATTCCTATAAAAGTATGTTAGAGAATTATGATAGTTGGAAACGGAGAATTATCAATGAGGGAATTCCTCGAGGCAGTGTGGTTGCCCTAGATGCAGATTTCTCTCCTACCTCGGTTGCACTTTTATTAGCTTTAATTGAATCTAATTGTATTATTGCACTCTTAAGTAAAGCAGTTAGAGATATGAAGGATGAGTTTTGTGAAATTGCTGAGGCAGAGTATGTAATTTCCTTAAATAAGAACGATGAAGTATCTTTTATTCAATCAGGGAAAATAGCACAACATGAATTATTAACTAGTCTCAGAGAGCTCAATCATCCAGGAGTAATTTTATTTTCTTCTGGCTCTACCGGGAAAAGTAAGGCAGCGGTTCATGACTTTGTCCCTTTATTGAATAAATTTAAAGTAAAGAGACATGCAAAGAGAACAATGGCGTTCTTATTATTTGATCATATCGGTGGTCTCAACACTATGTTTTATACTTTTTCTAATGGTGGATGTTTAGTAACCGTTGATGAAAGATCCCCTGAGAATGTTTGTTTAGCAATAGAAGACTATCATGTACAAATCCTACCAACTTCCCCAACCTTTATAAACCTTCTTATTCTAAGTGAAGCATATAAAAATAGAAACTTAGAATCATTAGAATTAGTCACTTACGGTACTGAGGTCATGCCAGAAACCACTTTAAAAAAATTTCACACCCTTTTCCCAAAGGTTCGATTACTACAAACTTATGGACTATCTGAAGTTGGTATACTACGTTCCAAATCGAAATCTTCTGATTCACTCTGGGTCAAAGTAGGAGGAGAAGAATATCAAACAAGAGTGATAGATGGAATGCTTGAAATTAAAGCAAAGTCTGCTATGTTGGGTTATTTAAATGCTCCCTCACCACTCACTGAAGATGGCTGGTTTATGACAAATGACGCAGTCTTAGTTGATGGAGAATATATGAAAATATTAGGTAGAAAATCAGAAATCATTAATGTTGGCGGCGAAAAGGTGTATCCTGCTGAGGTTGAAAGTGTGGTTCAACTGATGGAAGGAGTGGAGGAAGTAGCCGTAAGTAGTGAAACAAATCCTATAACTGGGCAGATGATTAAGGCGTCAGTTAAGTTATCAACGAATGAAAGCTTAAGTGAGTTTAGAAAGCGACTCTATCTTTTCTGTAGAGATAAGCTACCTAGTTATAAGATACCGCAAAAGCTAGTAATTGTAACTAATTGGTTGCATAATGATCGATTTAAAAAAATGAGAAAGGGTTGATTATGATGAATGAAAATTTCTTAAAAGAACTAGCTGATTTGTTAGAATTAGAGGTTACAGAACTTAAGGAAGACTATGAGTTGGCTGAAAATGAAAATTGGGATTCACTTGCTTTAGTTTCTGTTGTTGTTATGATTGATGAACATTTTCAAATTAGTTTAAAAAATGATGTTATAAAAAACTGTATGTATATTAGGGACCTATATTCAATCATTGAAAATAAACTTAATGAAACGAAAGTGTAATAAGAAATATACCAACATATGAAAGCTTAGGTGTGTAACGTGAAAAAAAGAGTGATAATTGTAGGTGCAGGAGGATTAGCTAGAATGATTTTCAGTTGGCTCCCAGCTTTTCTAGAGGGAGAAGAATGGGACTGGGAGTTTGCTGGTTTTTTAGATGACAATCTAAAAAATTTTGAGAATGGCTCATATGATAAACCAATCTTATCAACTATAAAAGATTACATGCCACAGGAATTAGATGTTCTCATTATGGGGATTGCCAACCCAACAACAAAACTTTCAATTAGCAAAGAATTAGAGCAACGAGGTGCTAGTTTTATGACTTTAATCCATCCAAAAGCTATGATTGGACGGAATGTGAACATCGGTCGTGGTTGTGTGGTATCCCCAGGCGCAGTATTAACATGTGATATTGAAATGAGTCATTTTGTATTTGTTAATTTGTATACAACAATTGGTCATGACGCAAAAATTGGAGAGGGCTGTACCTTGAATGCTCATTCGGATGTGACAGGTTATACGGAACTTGGTAAAGGAGTATTCTTAGGAAGTCATTCTGTCGTAACGCCAGGAATGAAAGTTAGGGACTTTGCAAAAATTGGGGCAGGAAGTGTAGTAGTAAGAGAAGTAAAGTCTGAAACAACTGTTTTTGGGATACCAGCAAAAAGATTATAGTGAAACTAACTATCAACGAAATAAATATGAATATAAGGGCAGGTACTGTACAAATATGGTGTTAAGAATCTTAATTTATTTATTACCAGTAAGCTACATGGCGATAATATGGTTACAATCACATTATTTTAATCCCGGTCAAATTGCACAAATAATCATTATTGAACTTCCACAGATCGTATTTGTACTAATAGGCATAACATTTGAACTTCTCCATTTGGTCGAATTCGGACTCCTATATTTTCTTTTTATTATGGTTTTCCTCACATTTGGAAGATTGAATTCTAAGAAAGAAATAGTTGCATTAGTTATTACTCTCGTATATTCGTTTGTAGATGAGACCCATCAATACTTTGTTCCGCATCGTTCCTTTTCTATAGTGGATATGATAAAAAATGTTATAGGAATTATCGTGGTTTGGTACCTAGTAAGAAGGAGTTATTATGCTAGTAAATACAATAAATTAGGTTTAATGCTTAACGGATTTACGAATGTGTTCAAATAAAATTATTTATAAATATTATAACCTCTGTTGTAAATGAACTATACCCCGGATAGAAGGTACCGATAAAAGTGAACATATCTGGGGTTTTTGGTGCATTAGTTTTAATAACTGTGGGTGAAGGATTTTTTTTAATAATATAGGTTAAAGTAAGAAATCAATGAACTAGAGAAGAATCTCGATGGATTAAGGCGTAGGTATAGGCGAGGGAAATCCACCTCTTAAATTTTTATTGCACATGTATATTATTTAGAGATGATTGGAAAGGAACAGTCTAAACGTTGGTCAAGCACTAGAGAATAGCTTGCGGAGTAATGCTTTCTTACCGAACGTCGTGATAAGGGAATATAGGTCGCCTTTCTTAAAAAGTCTTTCTGTGGAAAAATTAGGAAAGGTGAGGTGACTAAATAAATTCCTTGCGGTAGAGATGAGTTCCTAAAAGCTAGAAGAACTAGAAAGTCATGAGGAGAGAAAGAAACAATCTTTATACTTGCAGAATTGCAGAAAGTATAAAGTGGTTTCTGCTAGGACGAACGTAGGAGATATCATAAGGGTAAACCATTTTTATCGTAATGATAGCTATTGACAAGTTAAGCAAAACATGAAATTATTTCTATATACACATCCTCACATTTCCGCTTGATCTCACACGCATTTATGCCCCTTACTTGATATATTTAAAAAATAATAACAATAATAACAATAATAACAACTACATTTCCTCTAGCTTTTAACCTTATTAACACTTCTTAAAAGAGTTATGCGAAAATAAAAGTAAACTCATTTCCTCGGGCTTTCACTCACTTTTACATATCTACATCTTACACTTGAAATTTTATAAAACAACTAATAACCTTTAGAAAATTCCTTCTAATATTAGCTTCCTCAACACCTTCTATTTCTACCTGTTTTCCGGATAATGATTATGTATTAAAAATGTCCCTGAAAGGAGTGGTAAACAAGGAGAATATAATTTTTGAGCTTTTTATATTATTTTAAGGATTGATAAAACCAAATTGAAGGAGGACTATAAATGGGTCACGATATTACAGGATACAATAAAGCAGGAGAAGAAATTGCTTATGCACGATTTAGTAAGGGGAATGATAATGCTACAATCCTTTACAGCTTACTTGATGCCAATGAATTTGATGGAGGAGTTAGTGGAACGGGTAATGTTTCTGTATTCCAAATAAACCAAATTGAAGAGGCATTAAATACTTATAAACGAATTTATAGGAACGTTGATTATTCCTTAGCACATACTAATGGAGAAATATGGGATCAAAAACAAATCCTAAATTTTTTAGAAAACTGTTTGGTAACAGCACAAATAGATGGAAACGTAAGAGTGTTTTTTTGCTAAGGTTATACCCTCCGGAAATTATTCCACTGCTCCTAAATTGCTTTGGAGTTACAACTACTATATTGACTTCTTTCTAAAAAAACACCTCCTAAACTTAAGATTACATTGCTCTTCTAAATATATACCCTGTTTTAGTTACTATCCTTAATCACTAATACGTCCATCGGTTTTAGAGACCAAACAGTCTATTATTAATTAAACATTAAATGTAAATTTGAGTTAAACAAAATAAAGATTATCGTCATCGTAAAAGTAACATATGTGGAATAATCGGATAGAATAATGTTAGAATATAGTTAGAATAATGTTATTAGGGAGGGTTCGTTCCTATGAATATCAAACCTTCAACGACCATTCGCCAAGACTATAACGGTTTTTCAAAATATTGTCATGAATTAGATGAACCAGTAGTGCTCACTCGGAATGGAGAAGCTGATTTGGTTGTCATGAGTCATGAAACATTCAGAAGAATGGAAGCGCGAAATAAGTTACAGTCCAAGCTTTTGGTTTCAGAAAAGCAGGTTTCGGAAGGGATGAAACTTACAAATCATGAGGATGTAATTGGAACCATCAGGAGAAAAATAAATGCAGCAAAAGAAACAAATTAAATATACCCCCGCTGCAATTGATGATATGGATGAGATTTTTTCCTATATTTCATACGATAATGTAGATGCCGCCGGAAGGCTCCTCGAAAATCTTGACCATCATATTGGAAACCTTGCTAGTTTTCCTAACTTAGGCACTATGCTTTCTGAAGAAAAATACACTCTAGTCGATAGGGGCTATCGTTTTATTGTCGTACATCCATATTTGGTCTTTTATAAAATTATGGATGAATCAATAATTATTCATAGAATACTACATGGGCGTAGGGATTTTCTTCGTGATTTATTTGATGATTTTACAAAATAAAAAACAAAGAGAATCAAATTAGGAATATTAATATTCCTTTTGAAATTACATGAGGTATCCACGACACTCTATACAGGGTGTCTTTTTTGTTTCCAACAGTGTATTTAGGGGGGGGACAGATGGATGAAATACAATAGGTGAAGGAGCTGTTAATGTCACCAAGAAGTTTCCATTATATAGTCAAAATTAGAAAATACCGGTTAAGCCATTTTAAAATACAAAGTGGGATGTATACTTTTTTTAGAGGATTTAAGTAAGCGAGGAGCAACAAAGTATTAGAAAAGAATCTTATCTTTATTAAAAAATCAACCAAACGTATTCGAAGTGTTTTATAATGGCAAAATGAGACTAAGGTTTAGAGATAGTTTCTTACTTGAAAGGAATGGACGAGACTTGAGAAAAAAAGAAACAAGAACAAATACGCGTAATAATGAAAAAAGATCGGATTTTAGAGGAAAAGATGGTAAAACCGATGGTAAGAAAAAAGAGATAAGAACAGATAGTAGGAAGAGTGAAACTAGAACAGATTTTAGCAAAAAAGACACTAGAACAGATGGTAGGAAAAGTGAAACTAAAACTGATTTTAGAAAAATAGACACTAGAACAGATGGTAGAAAAAGTGAAAATAATGTAGATACGAGGAAAAAGGGAACAAGAATTGATAGTCGAAAAAGTGATACGAAATTAGATTCGCGAAAAAAGACAACTAGACCAGAGTTGAAAAATAATAAAGAAAAGATAAATGAAATTAGAGTAACTCCGAAAAAACCAAATTTACCGGAGAACTTTGATGAATTGAAAAAATCACTAAATAGGGCATCTAATTGGAGAGAACGCTTGGATGCGATTGATAAGTTAGGGACTTGGAAAAGTAAAGAGGCGATTGAATTATTAAAGTCCCGTCTGAGAGTCGACACCGTTTATCAAGTGCAGGAAGCTGCGTACGATCAGCTAGTTGCATGGGGTGAAGAGGCTATATTGCCTGAGAAAAAGACGGGGGAGCTCATTAAGGATACAAACAAGATTTTACTTAGGATAAAGAAAAGCTTACCTGAAGATCATACATTTGAAGATTTCAAAGAAAAAGTAAAAAAGACGAGAACAGATTTATATGATACTTATGAAGGCAATAAAGGAAAGAATTTTAGTAAATGGCTTAAAGAAACTTGGACAAGTCTAGTTATTAAATAGTGTTTTTTATATATCTAAGTTCAATTAATGCAGAAGATCAATAGCTAAAAGAAGGTTGTCAACTACTGTAAGTAGTGACAGCCTTTTTTTAGGGTTGGATTTTCATTGCTCATAACATAATGATGTGCCTGTCCTTGCTTGAATAAGTAGATAAGTATTCGGCGATAACAGGGAGTAGTGGCTTTTACTTTAAGTTTTATTGTTTCATGATACTATACAAAATCGACCAATAATATAAAAATACCCAACCATGAGTTACATAACAGCAAAAAGGAGATTTATAATGGCTAACAATAAGAATGCCGAAGCATGGGCAGAGGCGAAAAAACGGTGCCGGTTAAATGCTGCCGATATTCAAAAGGCGAAAGAGCTTGGGATGTCACCAAAGAGTTTAATTAAGAACATCCCTTCTCCTAAACAGCAATGGAAAGCACCTGTTAAAGTTTGGATTAATGAATTATATGAGGATAAGTTTGGTGACCGAACGGTGAAGACTCCAAAAAAGATAGAGAAGCCAAAACAGCAAGAAAAACCTGTGATTTCCGATATAATTGATGATGAGTATTTACCGTTTTAATATGATATTGTACTAGAAGTTGTATATTAGTATAGGTAGCATCAGTTTTAGGATTTGTTGAATGGGATATAATGAATAGTAGATTAAGCTATTTTTGATTAATAAGAATGATGTAAAATTAATAGTGTTTAAGTGGACCCCTATAGAATGAGGGGTCTTATTAATGGTCAAATGGTTAAAAACAATATAAATGAAATAAACAATTAGAGCTATCTAGAAAGGGTGTTCATAAAATGGATGATAAAATCAAGGAGCTTACTCTGCTATTGCTATACTTAACATCATGGAAAGAAAAGTCCTTAGATGGAGAGATGAGAAGAAGCTGGAAGGGATATCCTTTTGAAACCTTAGATGAACTGACGGATGAGGATTTGATTAGGGGGAGTATTAAATCAAAGTCAGTCTATTTAACTGATGAAGGGGTTAAAGAGGCTGAATTGCTATTAAAAAAATATTTGAGTGTGGAAAGTTAATGATATTTTTTAGATAATGAATTCAAATGGGTTTTAAAACAGGAGTGGGTTTGGCTTTGAACATAAATAATTTTAAAAACTATATAGACAAAACAATCTTTGACAGGGGATACAGCTATTACCTTGAAGGAAATGTTGTGGATGCTTTTGAAAAAGGCGAAAACGAATATATTTTTTATATTGAAGGTACGGACGACTACGAAGTGTTAGTTGAGATTGAGGATGGTGGAGACATTTTACATTCTGAGTGTGATTGTCCCTATGATTTTGGACCGGTTTGTAAACATGAAGTGGCTGCCTTTTTTCAGTTATCTAGTATGTTAAATGCTGTAACTACTGAGACAGAAAGCAAACCTTCAAAGCGAACAACGATTCAAGAGGTATTAACTAATCTATCGAAAGAAGAATTAATTAATATTATTATAAATATCACCAATAAGGATGCAACGTTAGAAAATAGTCTGATTGTTAGGTACTCAAACGGTGACCATTCGAATGAGATTGAAGCATGTAAAAAGTTAATTCATTCCATTGTGAGGAAGTATTTGGGCAGAGAAGGTTTCATCAAATATCGAGATACAGGCGATTTTGTAGGTGAGCTTGAGGATGTACTAGATAAGGCGAGAAAGACAAATCATGTACTAGTGGCATTGGATATTGCCTTGCTTTTACTAGAAGAAGCGGTTGGCGCATTTCAATATGCGGACGATTCTGACGGAGATATTGGATATCTTGTCTCGGAAACACTAGAATTCATAGGGGAAATAGTCACATGCGAAATGGAGCAAGACCAGCATAGAATCGAAATTTTTGAAAGAGTATTAGCTCAGACTAATAAAAAAATTTTTGACGGCTGGTTAGATTTTAAGGTTGATTTACTAGAGATTTGTTTTGAATTTGCGGATGATGTCATTCTTAGAGAACAGTTAACACATAAAATAGAGACTATGCTGGATGAACATTCTAACGACAGCTATACGCACTATAGTAATGAAAGATTGCTTCAGCTATTGTTTCAACTAATCAATCAATATGGTACAGAAGAAGAGGCGGAACAATTTATAAACAAGCATCTACAGTTTTCATCCTTTAGAGAGCTATTGCTGAATAAATTCATTCAGGAGGAAAACTACCATAAAGTGATTGAAGTGGCGAAGAAAGGTGAAGTGCAAGATAAGCAATATTTAGGTCTAGTCTCTAAGTGGAAAAAATATCGCTATGACGCCTATAAGTTTCTCTTATTAATAGAAGAACAAAGGAACTTGGCCAAAGAACTTTTGCTTAAGGGTGACTTCAATTATTACCAAGAGCTAAAAGAATTAGCTTCAGAAAATCAAAGTGAATTCTATGCAAACTTAAAGAAAGAACTGAAAACGGGAGAAGGACGGGCAACCACTGATATATTTCTTAAAATAATTGAGCATGAAAATGACTTAGAAGAATTATTAGAATTTGTTAAAAACAATCCTAGATTGGTTGAAGTATACGCTGAGAAATTAGTGAAATTATATGAAGATGAAGTTATCAATATTTATAAAAGATTTATAGAAACAGTAGCAAGCCATGCATCCAATCGAAGAGATTATCAAGGAGTATGTCAAAAGATCAAGAAATTTAAAAAGATTGCGGGTAAAACGAAGCAAGTGGACTTGGTAAAGGAATTAATGGGTTTGTATGTTAAGAGACCAGCTTTTATGGATGAGTTGGGGAAGGTAAAATAATAGTAGGAAATAAAAAGAATGGCCCTAATGTAGTAGATTCACGCTTCAATATAGAGCCATTCTTTTTTATCTAGGCTTTTTAAACTAATGTTGATTTATCATATCAATAAGGGCGACCCTCTTACCATCGTGAAAGTTCCCATAGTTTTTTTACAATAAATAAATTCAGTTCGATTTTTTATTGTAGCAATTTTCACAAATAAAACTACCTTCATTTCGCAAAAATGCTGTTATTTCAGTCATTCCTTTATACATGGGATAGCGCATTTTTACAAATACAACATCATTAGCTTTGATTTCTTTATTGCACTTAGAGCATGTAGGTTTTTCTCCGAACACGTATAAACCTCCTTTAATTTTTGTTCTGTATTTAATTACGAATAACCCTACCAAAAGTTTCTTAATAGTATTGAATCGTCATCCTATTACCAACCTACTAACCATCTCATTAATTTTTAATAAAGTAACATTGATCTAATTTAAAAACAACTTCAAGCAAACCATATTTTGATAATATAATAATATCTAAGTAATAAGGGAAGTGAAAAATTCAAACCTCTTACCTTACAGCTATCATAAATGAAGAAGATGCAATAACCATAAATCAGTAGATTTTTAGATGATGTACAGCCAGTTGTTAGAAGGTTAATGGCCTCTTTTGTCGCTAAGGATGGCAAGAAGGAGTCTTAAATCAGGCGAATCCAATCCACTATTCAAAGAATGGATCCAAAGAATTTTATCAGAAGAGGGAGAACTATGAATATCAATCATATTTTAATCGTGAGTCCGATGTTTGAGGAAATTCGTGCGATTATAGAGCAGCAAAACATTCAAAAGCAATTCCGATATGTAAATGAAGAACAACTGACAGCGGATGATTTAGAATGGGCAGATGCACTCGCTTGTTTTAATTTACAATCCAATGTTGATTACAGTCAGGTAAAATGGGTTCATTCCCTTGGAGCAGGGGTGGATCGTTTCTTATTCGGGAAACAGTGGAACGAGCAGGTTTTATTAACGAGGACGATTTGTTCGTTTGGTCAAAGGATTGGAGAATATTGTTTAAGTTATATTGTGAAGGATCTTCAATACCACGATACATTTCAAATGGCCCAGCATCAAAAAAGATGGACTCCGATGACTCCGAAGCTATTAGGCAGTCAAAAGGTCATGATTTACGGAACAGGAGAAATTGGACAAAAGACTGCGCAAATTCTATCCTCACTAGGAATGGATGTGTATGGAGTTTCTCTTACTGGAAAAAGCAAAGACTATTTTAAGGAAGTCATGACCATAGATCATCATTTTTCGCGATTATCAGAGATGGATTATATTATTAATACACTACCGTTGACTGAGCAAACAAAAGGGTTATTTTCGAAATCGATTTTCAGTCACGTTTCCGAAGTTGGGTTCATCAATGTGGGAAGAGGCGCAACGGTGGATGAACAGGCATTACTTAATGGATTAAACGAAGGACATATTCGTTTTGCGGTGTTGGATGTGTTTGAGAAGGAGCCGCTTCCTGAAGAAAATCCTTTATGGAGTCATCCGAATGTACAAATTACTCCTCATATATCAGCGGTTACGACACCTGATGAGGGGGTTGAGTGTTTTTTAGAAACACTTAAGAATGTTGAGGAAGATAAGCCGTTAGTAAATAGGGTGGATCCGGTAAAAGGGTATTGAGAAATTATGCTCTTTCCAAGTTCTTAACCTTAAAAAGGACGAGCTGTTTGTGATATAGGGTTGGGAATTTTTTTATGATAAAAGGAATTTGTAGAAATGAAACCTATGGAGTGTGACACAAAAATGAATAAAAAAGAGCTAGAATATAAAATTCTAGAATTAAAGGACGAATACCTACAGCTACAACATAATTTAGAAAAGTTAGAGTTTGTTAAAGGAAACCTAAATCCTTTAGAAAAGCGACTTTCTGAAATTGAAGTAGAGTTAAGTTCGCTAAATCAGTTGATTAGAAACATAGGTTAATATGGGGTTATTTCAGAATAAATAAATTTTCCTAATTTTTACTTCCTATTAATACTAACTTAATATTCATCTGCCATGATAGAACAAAGTCATTCATATAAAAACGGGTGGAGAATACGGAGCAACCCAAAGAATGTTACACATGAGCGTGTAGATTCTTTGGGTTGCTCTTTTTTTATGGAGGTAGAAGGGATGAAACCGTATGGAACGTATATTTTTGACATTGATGGAACGTTGATTCGAGGGAATGAGGCTTTACTAGGAGCCGTTGAAACGCTCAAACACCTCAGGGAAACGAATACGCAAATTCTATTGGTCACGAACAACCCTGCTGAAACGAAAGGTGAAATTAGTAAACGGCTAAATCAAATAGGGTTTGAGATTCGTAAACAAGAAATCATTACACCGATTGACGCTTTAAAAATCTATTTCCAAAATCATCAGCCAACAATATTAGCCATAACGAATAATAGCATTAAGGAAGAAATGCGGAACCTAGGCTGGCAAGTGGTGAGTGAATACACAAACAGCCTTCCCATTTCTTATGTTTTAATGGGCATGAGCCAGGAGATTACGTATAAGGATTTTGTAGAAGGTGTACGAGCATTAGACAACGGGGCGTCATTACTAGGGATGAATCCTGATTTATTTTGCCCGACGCAAGAAGGTAGGGTACCGGACACTGGAGCTTTGCTATCCTGCTTAGAGTTGTCAACGGGTCAAAAAGCGACGATTGTTGGAAAGCCGACTAAGTGGATGAGAAGGGCGATTTTAAGTGCAATCCATCACCCGGTGTCACAATCCGTTTTTATCGGTGACTCTCCTTATACAGATTTGGCTATGGGGGTGGAACTCGGGATGGATACTGTTTTATTACATACGGGAATTACAAAATATAAAAACGTCGAACTCATTCATCAACCAACTAGACTATTAAATGATCTACAAGAATTATATGAAGCCATCAATGGATAAATTTACAAAAGGTTAACTTTTATCTAATAATTCCTAAATAATTTCCATTTAATATAAAACTATAAAGATTCATAGGGTGTGATTGACGTGGTCAATCTACTGAACCTTATGATAGCAACTGAATATTAACTTATTCTTTAGGGCGGAGAATACGGAGTAACCCTGGGAACGATTGATACACAGCATGGCATACTTTTTTAGCTAGGCAATTTTTGTGTATGCGTTCTTTAGGGTTATTTTTTATGCCATCATCAGTCGCTCTATAAAAGAAAGGAGGAAACTTGTGCTTAAAAAAGGTAGTTTCATTGCTTCTATACATAATGAAGATTCTCTTCAACTGGCACTATCAGACAACCATATTGATACGTTATTTCTCATGTATGGTGATATTTTAACCGTTAGCTCTACCGTTGAAAGGATTCACTTTTTTAACAAGAAGGTATGTTTACATGTTGATTTCATTCAGGGGCTTTCACCTGATAAAAAGGGGATGGAATTCTTATCACAGTTTGTAAAACCTGATGGGATCATTAGTACGAGAGGTCAAGTCATCCAACATGCGAAAAAGGTAGGTTTGTTTTCGATTCAACGATTATTTTTAATCGATTCGGGTGCCTACCATTCGGGCATTAAAAGTGTCTTAAATAGCAAGCCCGATGCAGTAGAAGCTATGCCTGGAATGATGCCAAGAGTGCTACAAGATTTAACGAAATCCCTAGATTTACCCATTGTAGCAGGTGGGTTATTCAAACAAGCAGATGAATTACAAGCAGCGTTACATGCAGGGGCTATTGCCGTATCCACTGGTTCACCAGAATTATGGAAAGTGGCTAAACTATTAAATTCAGTTCAAGGAGTGTAAAAAATGAAAAAAGTCATGAAGTCGTCTATTTACTTTTTATTGCTAATGATGCTCGTACTTGCTGGATGTACAAGTAAACCGCAAAACGAAACCGCATCATCTACAACGGAGTCCCAAACGAATCAAAGTAAGCAAGAAGAAAAGAAGGAAGAGCCGATTGAAATTACGATGTACTATCCGATTGCTGTAGGTGGTCCTTTAACGGAAATCATTGAAAAAATGGCTGATGATTTTCATAAAGAAAATCCAAACATTACAGTTAAACCTGTTTATACAGGAAGCTACCAAGATACGATGGTGAAAGCACAAACAGCGGTGAAAGGAAATAACCCACCGGATTTAGCGGTGTTATTATCAACAGAATTATTCACTTTAAAAGATATGGATGCCATTATTCCATTAGATGATTATATTAAGAATGACGGTGGAGACGAGTATATCAATAGCTTCTACCCTGGTTTTATGGAAAATGCCCAAACAGAAGGAAGTACATACAGCATTCCCTTCCAAAGAAGTACAATCGTTCTTTACTATAACAAAGAGGCTTTTGAAGAGGCTGGGTTAGATCCTAACAATCCTCCAACAAACTGGGAAGAGCTGAAAGAATACTCGAAAAAGTTAACGAAAACAGAAGGAAATAAAACGACTCGTTACGGGGTAGAAATTCCTTCATCAGGGTTCCCATACTGGTTATTCCAAGCATTTGCGATTCAAAACGGGAAAAATTTAATGTCTAGTGACGGAAAAGAAGTGTATTTGGATACGAAAGAAAATGTAGAGGCATTACAGTTATGGTTAGACTTAGCTAAAGACAAATCCATGCCTGAGGGTGTGATTGACTGGGCAACGACTCCTACTAATTTTATTGAAGGAAAAACAGCAATGATGTACCACACAACGGGTAACTTAACGAACGTGAAAAATAATGCGAAATTTGATTTCGGTGTGGCATTCTTACCAGCTGGTGGAAAAGGGTTCGGTTCACCAACAGGTGGAGGAAACTTCTACTTATTCAAAGGTACAGAAAAAGCAAAGCAAGATGCAGCATGGAAATTCATTAAATGGGCTTCTCAACCGGAAATCGCAGCAAAATGGAGTATTGATACAGGTTATGTTGCGGTAAGTCCAAAGGCGTATGAAACAGAGGCAATGAAAGCGTATGTAGAAGGTTTCCCTCAAGCTGCTGTGGCAAGAGATCAGTTAGAGCATGCTTATGCCGAGCTATCAACACATAACAATGGTCAAGTGTCAAAAGTATTCAATGATCAATTACAAGCGGTACTCACAGGGCAAACGACCCCTGAGGAAGCCTTAAAAAAAGCTCAGGAAGAGGCCAATAAACTATTAGCCCCTTTTAAAAAATAATGTAGAAGGAGGGAGAAGGAAGGTATGGAAAAGAAAATAGCCCTACAGCAATCGGTTGTTCATCTTGGAACAAAGCAAGAAACCAAAACCTCCAAGAAAATGAAAACCAATGTTCAAGCATGGTTACTTTTCCTTCCTTCACTCATCTTCTTACTGATGTTTACGTTTTATCCAGTTCTACAAACGATTTACCTTAGTTTTTTTAGAGCGGATCTGGCCATCCCAGATCCTTTTTTTGTAGGACTAGAAAACTATCAACAGTTAAAAGAAGATGCAGTGTTTTGGAAGGTTATGAAAAATACATTTTGGTTTGTATTTACTACAGTACCGATTAGCATGATTCTAGCTCTAGCCATGGCGCTTTTTGTGAATAGAGCGATCCGAGGAACCGGTTGGCTAAAGACGGCTTTCTTCTATCCAACGGTGATACCGATGATTGCGGTAGCCAATATATGGCTATTTATTTATACGCCAGGTTACGGAATGATGAGCCAAATTCTTGATGTATTCGGTTTTCAAGATATCAATTGGTTAGGTACGGCCAATACAGTTCTTCCAGCCATGATTATCATGGCAATTTGGAAGGAAGCGGGCTTTTTTATGGTATTCTATTTAGCCGGTTTACAAAGTATTTCAAAAGAGCTTTACGAGTCGGCCTCTATCGACGGTGCATCATCATGGTATACCCTTCGAAAAATAACGTTGCCCTTATTAATGCCAACCACGTTATTTGTTAGCATTATTGCGGTTATAAACACCATTAAGCTAGTGGACCATATTGCCATCATGACAAAAGGTGGCCCGGATAATGCTAGTAACCTGTTACTTTATTACATATATGAAACGGCCTTTAATTTCTGGAATGAAGGAATGGCAGCCACATTAACCGTTGTGATGCTCGTGATTTTATTAATTGTAGCAATTATCCAGATCTTCTTTGTTGATAAAAAAATTCACTATAGTTAAGAGGGGAAAAACGTGCAATGGATGACTAGGATAGGGATGACCATACTAGGGATGGTTTGGAGTGTCCCATTGATTTGGTGTATATGGACGGCCTTTCGACCAAGAGAACTGGCTACTTCCTATTCACTCGACTTCCAATTTACATTAGATAATTTTATTAAAGCCTGGCAAGCAGCTCCATTTGGACAATATTATATCAATACGTTGTTAACCGTGTTAGGTATTTTACTAGTTCAAATCATTACGGCTACATTGGCTGCCTATGCATTTGCTAGACTGAACTTTTTTGGAAAAGATGTGTTATTCGTGATTGTCTTAGTGCAATTAATGGTTCCAGCCGATATATTAATTTTTCCAAACTACTCAATCTTAAGAGATTTATCTTTACTAGATTCAAAGACGGGAATTATGATGCCTTATCTTGCATCAGCTTTCGGAATCTTCTTATTAAGACAAACATTTAAAACGATCCCTTACGAATTAGAAGAAGCGGCTAGACTAGAAGGTTGTAACGTATTCCAGGTGATTTGGAATGTCTACATGCCACTAGCAAAACCTACCTATGTTGCATTTGGACTGGTATCGGTCAGTTATCATTGGAATAACTTTTTATGGCCATTAATCGTGACCAACTCGGAAGAAAACCGTCCTCTTACAGTAGGGTTAGCGATTTTTGCACAATCATATGAAACAGGAGCACAGTGGGCTGAAGTAACGGCAGCTACTTTACTAGTCATGACTCCATTATTATTAGCATTCTTTATATTTCAAAAGCAATTTATTAATAGCTTCGTTCAGTCTGGACTGAAATAGGGGGTAGGTAGAGTATGAGAGCGAATCAAAACATTGGTATGTCAACTTTTGCCGTTATGGATCTTCCTTTAGTACAAGGGATGGATGCTTTGATGAATGAAGGTTTTACCAACATTGAAATTATGTGTGAAGGAAACGGACTTGAATGTCTGGATTGGAGTCTTGAACAGATGCTAGCTATTGCTAGCTGGAGTGATATAAGTATTACCATTCATGCTCCTATTAAAAATTGTAATCCGGCTAGTGATGATCCTACGATTAGGGAAACTTCACTAACTTTACTAAAAAAGTGCCTTCATCTAGCAGAAATGTGGAATTCTCCTTATGTATTAATGCACCTGGGTGAACATGAAGATCAAGAGAAAGGCTTGAAGAATTGTATTCATTTTATCGAGGAAATAAGCCAGTATATTCCTTTAGGTACGAAACTAGTGTTAGAAAATGTACCGCCCAAAAACAACTTAATTGGAGTAACTGCAAAAGAGTTAGTTCAGGTTTGCTCTCATTTCCAATCAGAAAAAGTGGGTGTCGTCTTTGATGTTGGTCATGCCAACCTTGTCCATTTGGAGTATCCAGTTGAGGGTTTAAAAGAGGTACTACCTTGGTTAGTTGGTTTGCATGTAAGTGATAATTTTGGCCAGGATGATAATCATAACTTGGTTGGAGAGGGGACGGTGCCTATTGTGGAGTTATTAAAAATGATTGAAGATTGTAAGCAGGAAGTTTCTATTATATTGGAGATGAGAAATGTTGAGGATGGGGTTAGGTCTAGGGAGGTTTTGTTTTCTGGGTTGGGGGTTTGATTGGTTTAATGGAGTTTAATGTTTATGGCAGTTAAATGACGATCATAAGACCAATAAAAAGGTCAACCAGTAACACATCTGGTTAACCCTAAATTACGCATATATACATAGCTGAAGATCATGATATGGTCTTCAGTTTTCATTTAATAGAATAGATGCAGGATGATAGCACTTAAGGACAACTAATGCAGAAGTCTTTTATGATTTGGACCGTATTGGGAGCAAATTCAGTAGCTCTTGTTCTAATAGATACGCTTTGAGCATCTTCAATTTGAATGGCACTTTCGGCATCAGGTGGGAGAGTAATGGTTGTAGGATTTCCTATCCGTGGTGTAACAACCACTTGCCCTTCAAGTGTTCCATTTACGACAAACATGGCTTTGTAGTGGTTTTCCGTCAAATCTGTAAAAAGGAAGTTACCACTTCTAAAGGAAAAAGTACCTTCATGTCTGCGAACCTCACTGGAATCTGGGCAGCAAATGCAAAAGTCTTTAATAATATTCATACTTCCACCTACGATGTTCGTTGTAGATAAAGCCACCGTTCGAACATCTTCAATTTGGATCACCACTGACTCTGTGAAATTGATGATTCTTGGACTTCCATTTCGTGGCGTCACGATAAGTTGTGAATTGGGAGATTGACCCGTAGCACTTTGAATGTTCACATCAATCATGGCCTTATAGTGATTTTCGGTCAAATCTGTAAAATAAGTATATTCCCCTGGTGTTTGATTGATCGCTAATGTTGCTTCATGTCTAAGAACTTTACAATTCTCCTTTATGATCCCCATATACACCTTCTCCTCGACTAGTATTTCATCTTAAATGAAAGAGTTAATACTATGTATACGTGGGAAAATTAAACTTGCTTGGACAATTTATTAATCTATATTGAATAACATAGAGCCATGGGGACAGGTTCATTGACCCACCATTTTATGGTAATAGAGTCTCTTGTTCCTAGGCCAGATAAAACAATAAAGGTAACCCTATCTTTGAAGCTCTCGTGTATAAATTCTTAGCTAAATCTAACTACTTTTATGGAGTAAAATGTTCAATCAATTTCCCGATTTCCTCATAGACTTTATTATAATATGAAACGGTACAATGGGTGAAAATGTGAATGGAAAGGGGGTTAAAATTGCTTAGCCCCTTTTATTAAAAAAAATCTTTAACTAACTGCTCATATTCATAAAAAAATGAGGGGATCTCATCTGTCTGTAAACCTTCAAACATATTAACTGCAACGCTTTCGAAGTACCACTTCTGCTTTTCCTTGCCTCTTTTAAAACTCTTCCATATATCATTCCCTAATCGTTGCTCATCTTCTACAAGACTTTTTAGGTTATCTAGTTTATCAGTTACAATTAGCGCTTTTATTTCAAGAGGGGCTGTTTTTATGTGGTCAATAGTGTGTTGTTTTCTTTCTTCCCAAGAGTGATCCTTGTTTTCAGTATTACCAGCGACGATTCGGGTCACTTCATTTCCAAATTCTCTTGTAATATCTTCAAACTCTACGTATGTATCTTCAACCGTATCATGTAAGTAACCAGCGATTACCACTTCTTCTTTAAATCCAGCAGATTCTAGTGTTTTAGCAACACGTATAGGATGTTCGATCATGGGTGTATTTGTAGTTTTTCTTAACTGACCTTCATGTGCTTTAGTCGCAAATTGCAATGCTTTTTCTTTCAAAAATAATCCCTCCAACTGGCCTAAAAGAGTTTTTTTCCTAATAATAACATAGGTGGTATTATATTGTTGTTACATGAGATAAAGGTTCTATGTCTATGAATATATTCAACAGAAATAATTAGAACAGTCCTTGTGATCAAAGGTGTTGTAATATAATAGAAACATAAGAACAAAGAAGTAGAAATGAATCATTCTTTCGCCAAAAGTGAAAAGGATAAATTATATAGGGAATGCTTTTTAGGTATGAGGTTGCATTCTCGTAACAAAGCATTTAATGAAAGGAAAATAAAATGGGACTAATTGAAAATGAATTGTCAATTGTTACAGTTAAAGATCTATTTGAGTTAAGCTTAGCCATTCCAGAATATCAAAGGCCGTATAGTTGGAATATTGCCTCCACAAATACTTTGTTTATGGATACTTATGGTGCATACCAACAAAGGATTAGTGAATATAGGCTTGGCTCAGTTATTCTACATAAGAAAGATAATAATTATTATATTGTTGATGGACAACAACGAATCACTACATTATCCATTTTACTTTATGTTCTTGGAGATGAAGAGAAAGGTTTGCTAAATGAACAGTATAGTTCTCTATCGGCACATGCGATCATGAGTAACTTTGAAGTATTAACAAAGAGAGTAGCTGAACTCCAAGAGACAGAACGTATAAGATATAAGTCTTATTTAAAAGAAAGTTGTACGATCGTAAAAATTGTAACGGATGAAGAACAAGAAGCATTCCAATTTTTTGACTCGCAAAATTCACGTGGTAAGGAATTGGACCCTCATGATTTGTTAAAGTCTTATCACTTAAGAGAGATGAATAATGAAGAAGAAAATGTAAAAACGAAGATCATTAACAGCTGGGAAAATAAAAATCAGCGGAAGCTAGAAGAGTTATTCAAGAATTACCTATTTCCATTAACTCAATGGTACAAAAGGAAAAATGGTTTGGGATACTCCAGTGAAAAGATTTCAACGTTTAAAGGGATAAAAATAAATAACGTTTACAATTATGCCGTTTATCAAAAGGCTTCCAATCTTTTTGTAGAACAAATGAATAATAATGGCAGTGTGGAAATATTAGCTACTAAAACGTTGAATCAATTTCAATTAACTCAGCCATTAATTGCTGGAAAAAGGTTTTTTACATATACCCTTCATTATGCTGATTTACTAGAGAAAGTTCAAAAGAAAATAAATGACTATCATCATGATGATGAAATTCCTCGTAGGGGTCCGGGAGATTACTATATAAAGCAACTCTATGAAAGTATCTTGTTGTTTTTTGCAGATCGATTTGGTATGGATTCAATTAATAATTCAGTGATGAAACAATTATATACTTGGAGTTATTCTCTTAGAATGACAATGACATTGGTCTATCAAGAGACAGTTAATAAATATGCTAGTGGAAAACATGAGAGAATTAATGAAGGGCTAGACCTTTTTGCAAGGCTTAGTGAGATGCACGATCCTGAAGAATTAAATCTTATTATTTTTGAGAAAATGGATGATACAAAGGCAAGTAACAATATTAGTAAATACCCAAAAGTGTGGAAATCTTTACAGGAGGCAAATAGGTGGTAAAAGTGGATAAGAAACCAAAAACATTACAAGTGTCAAGTTTATTTACCAATGTAAAGTATGAAATCCCCATCTATCAAAGAAATTATGCTTGGGAAGAAAAGCAAATTGAACAATTAATTGAAGATATTCACTCTTCAAAGGGCACGTATTTTTTAGGAACGTTAATTGTTAATCAAAAAGAAGCAGACGTGTATGAAGTAATTGATGGACAACAACGTCTTACTACTTTGTATTTACTAGAAAAATATTTAAAGATAGATATTTTGAAAGGCTCATTATATTTTGAGGCAAGAGAAAAATCAAATCGCACTCTTTCAATTATAGGTACAGAAGAAATAAATGATGTTTTAGAGGAACTACAGTCAGAAGAATTGATCCGTGGTTATAAAATCATTGAAGGGTACTTTCTAAGTGAAAAAATTGATCCCGTGAGTTTCAGAGAAAAATTGAATCATGTGCAATTAATCCGCATTCAAGTGCCGAAAAACATAGATTTAAACCACTATTTTGAGATTATGAATACACGTGGCGAACAATTAGAATTCCACGAAATCGTAAAAGCAAAGCTGTTAAGTCAACTTTCAACAAATGAGGATAAAAAGGCTGGTTCTATTCTTTGGGATGCTTGTTCAAACATGGATTCATATGTACAAATGAATTTTGATTTAAACACGAGACGCAACCTTTTTTCTGATGATTGGTCTGGAATACATTCAGAAGTGTATGATTTTGATAAAGTTAGAGGAATCATTGGCAACGGTGATCATGTAACTACTGGTACCAAAACGCTGCTTGAAATTTTAACAGACAAACAGCCTACCAACAAAGGTAGGGGAAGTCATATGGAAGAGAATGAAAGATTCGAATCAATCATTTCTTTTCCTCATTTCATTCTCCAAGTGAATAAAGCGATATCGAAGGCTGAAGAAAACGAGTCAATGCTTGATGATAAAAATTTCTTGAAGAGTTTAGAGCTAAATTGGGAGAATGAAGAAAAATCCAAAGCATTTTTATACAATCTATTAAAATGTAGGGTATTATTTGATAAATACATTTTGAAAAGAGAGTTTGTAGGGGATTACAAAGAAACTGGGAAATGGTCATTGCAGCGTTTAGAATCTTACAAAGATAGAGGTTATTTGAAGCCAAAATATGTAGGTACTTTTGGCGGTGAAGATGATACTAAAAATAAGCAACTGAGGTTACTTCAATCCTGCTTGCGTATTACTTATACATCACCTAAGACCATGCATTGGATTTCACTAGTATTAACAAGTTTGATGAATGATGAGAATGGTAACATTTTAGAGATTTTAGAAAAGTATTGTAACCACAAGGTAAGAGAATCTAAATACGAAAATGCCAGTGGCTTTCATTTCGAGCGTATTGTCTTTACTTATCTAGACTATCTAATATATAGAGATGGTTATTCATATGAAGGGAAACAAATCATCTTTCCTTTAAAAGATGATTGGCAGTTTCATTTTAGAAATTCAATCGAGCATTTTTACCCACAGAATCCAATAGATGTAGATCCGTCTACGAGATGGAATTTGGAAGACTTGAATGGTTTTGGAAATTTAGCGTTGATAACGATTTCGGGAAATTCCAAATTTTCTAACCTTCCACCTAACGGAAAAGTAACCTCATATCCTAATATTATTAAGCAAAGTCTTAAATTAAAAATCATGAGAGAAATGATGCACATAAATGGTGGTGTATGGAATCAGGCGATTTCAGATACACATAAAAGAGAAATGTTTTGTCTGCTCCAAGGGGGCGGTTCTAATGGTTTATTTTAAAAGGTTGTCTTAGTTGCAAAAACAATGTAGATAATCGTGCCACACTAGTTAATCTCAATCTCATATATGTACAAATATGAGGATAGAGGAAAACAGAGACGAACAGTAGATTTCGTCTCTGCAAACTCTTGATTTACCAGATTTTGGACTAATATCAGCGATAAAAGAAAAGAATTGAAGCTTTTGCTTTTTTATTCTAATCTAGTACTTGCTCTTCCCGAACTCGTAAAATAAGCTCTACACGATCGGTTACTTGTAGTTTTGAGTATATTCTCGAAATATGATTTTTTACGGTTCCCTCTGCTAAATAGAGAATATTTGCAATTTGACGGTTGTCTTTTCCTGTCACCATCAGACGTAATACATCTAATTCTCTTTCGGTTAGCCCGTACGAAGGCTTTTTTTCCGAAGAACTCGATTTAGTTGAAGTGGTCTCTGTACCACCTGTCCATTCAAATATCATTCTTTTTGCTATATCTTGTGGGATTAACGTTTCTCCTCTATGGACCAATCGTATGCTTGAAGCAAGATCCTCTGGTTGCATCGCTTTAAGAAGATATCCTACTGCTCCTGCTTTCATCGCTTCTTTCACATATTCCATATCATGAAAAGTGGTAAGCATGATGACATGAATGTCAGGGAAATGTTCCTTTATATATCTGGTTGCCTCTATCCCATCCATTTCTGGCATATTAATATCCATCAGGATGATGTGTGGTGGCTCCTTTTGGCATAAATCAATGACTTCTTTGCCATTTCCGGCAAGTCCAATCACTTCTATATCGGATTCTTGACGTAGAACAATTCGTAAACTCCCTCGAATTAAATCCTGATCGTCTGCAATGACTACCTTTATCATTTCATCCAGCCTTTCCTATTTTATAAGGCAACTGACAAACAACTGTTGTCCCTTTTCCTGCTATTGAGTCTATCTCCAATGTTCCTTGATAGGTTTCAATCCGTTCTCTCATGGAAGATAATCCAAAACCAAAGACAACATCATCCATACCGCACCCATTGTCTCGAATGGTAAGAGATAGTTGATTCGGGTTACTGTCAAACAATATATCAATATGGTCTGCTTTTCCGTGTCTTTTTGCATTGGTTAATGATTCCTGTAAACATCGTACTAATATGAGTGAAATCTGTGGATGAACGGTAAGATTAGTTCCATTTACATCTAATTTAATTTTTGTTCCTGTCGACAAGGAAAATTCATCTGCAATTCTCTTCAGTTGAGTAGAGATGGATTCATCTTCTTTCAAAGGGGAGATATGATGGATTTGCCTTCTAACTTCTTCAAGACCTTCTCGACTGATACGGCTAAGCTGCTTCACATTTTGCAAGGCTTCTTCTGGTTCCTCGCGAATGAGAAAGGACATAGCATCAAGGCCCATGATAACGGATGTAAGGGTATGCCCAACCGTATCATGAAGCTCCCGAGAAAGTCGGTTTCGTTCTTCTAATAAAGTGATTTTTTCAACTTGTTTGGCGTATTGCTCCAACACCTGACGTTGCTTGTCATTTTCTTCTAGAAGCTCTTGCATTTTTCTTTGAGTATCTATTACCTTCCAAATGATTGTCCCTAGACCAAAGAAGAGGAATCCTTCAATAATTGATATGTTATAGGAACTTACCGGAAGCACAATCGTCATGGCAATGGCAGGTAAGACAGAGAACCAAATCCATAAGGGGATTCTTAGACGTTGCGTATGTATGGTAGCTGCCGCGCACATAGCGGGAATGGCCAGATAGGAAAAATATAAGTCCATGACATATGAGCTGTAAATAAAGAATAATCCGCTTATAACTAGTTCTACTACCGGGTATAGCCAAGGCTTCCTATCTTCGTAGTAAAACCAGACGAATTGGGGGAGCACACCAGCAATGAGACAAGTAAAGAGAATAAGAAATAGATTCTCGGTATTTCCTTTATATTCATATGATAGAAGGCCTAAATGAAGCAAAATCCAAATGACTCGTATGTAGAATAGAGTTAAATATGCCCAATGCTTGTTTCTAATCGTCTGCAAGTTAACCACCTTTTCCTCTGCTCGATACGATTATCATACTAGATTGAGAGAATAACGGAAAGAGAAAATGAAAGTGTAAGTCATGGTCGTCACGGTGTAGTCATGCATGACTAATGGAGCAAAAACATGACTGTGAACACTAGGAAGGATTCTCCTTAATTTGCATAATAAGGGTATCAAAAACAAACTTTGAATTTAAAAGGAGATTGACATAATGAAAAAAATAAAACAGGTGCAAAGTTTTTTTAAGAATCATCCATTTATATTCGCTTTTTTTGTTCTAGTAGTAAGTCGTATTGCCGGTATGGTTACCATTCAAATCATTCAAGCAATAAGACCAGATTTAACCGTTCAAGATCATTTAGGTTGGCTACTGATGACGGTTTACGCATGTACAGTTGTAAGCTTAGTATATTGGACAGATACAGCGAAAGAAATAGGGTTGAGGATGCCTAAATCTTATAAAGAGTGGTTACTTTTTCTACCCGTACTAATTATCCCACTATTTATTTTGAGCCAAAACGGTATTTCCTCTTGGGGAATTGCACAGAACCTTGTTCTTTTGATTGCGGCGATTGGTGTGGCTGTAAATGAAGAGGTTTTATTTAGAGGAGTATTAATTCGCGGCTTTATGAAATGGGGGAAGTGGGTAACGGTTTTAGTTCCTAGCATCATCTTTGCTTTAGCTCACTCGACAAACACGTTCGTGGGTGGAGATACGACTTATGCCCTTTATCAAACCTTATGGACGTTTGCTGGTGCCATCATGTTAACAGCGTTTCGAATTGTAACCAATAGCTTATATCCACTCATCGTCTTTCATTTTATCTTAGACTTTGTAGAGTATTTTTCAACAGGAAATTACGGGGTACACGCAGAGCCTTTTTCTACGTCCTTGCTGATACCTATTGCCATCATGAGCTTCGGTTTAATGATATACTCATTAATACTTTTATATAAAAATAGTGCTAGAGATCGTTCGGTGAAAGATGAAAGAGTCTATCTTTATAAAAATTAACTAATCCCTGAAATTTTCTAAGTGGGATTAATAGATTTCCTTTCTACTTAATTTACAATATTTTAATGAATGGTAAAGGGGACGAGGCACCATGACTCACTAGAGAAAAGTGGGTCAGTGGACCTGTCCCCATGGTTCTTTTTATGAAAATAACTTTCCTAAATAATACGGTATTTGGCGTCGCCACCAAACCCAATCATGCGAAACATCTTCGCCCCATTCATCAAACCAGGCTGGAATTTGTTTTTCTTCAAAGGCTTCTTTTAATGAAAGGTAGGAAGGCAGCCCATCCTGTTCCCAATCACCCCGACCGGTACAGATAATGATATCTGCTGATCGATATCGATCAATAAACCAGCCGTCATTTTGATTCCATATGTAATCACTCGGTGAATTTTCATACACAAGCGGATCATTTCCGTAATCCCCAAAAAAGAAACGGACATCGTATACACCGCTAAGTGCAACGGTGGTTTGGAAGACATCAGGATGTCTCAACAAAAAGTTTAACGCATGGTATGCCCCCATACTACACCCCGTTGTCATCATTGGATCGAACCAACCTGTTTTATGTTTAATAAATGGAATAGCTTCTGAAATCACATAACGATCATATGCCTCATGAGCTAATGCCCGGTCATGCGCCGATTTTGAGTCGTGTAACCAGCTTTCGCTATCTATACTAGTCAATGAAAAAAATTGAACTTTTCCTGATTCGATAAAGTCATGACACACATCAATCATTCCAAAATCATGGTATTCAGAATGCGTCCCACCAGATGAAGGAAACACTACGATTGGCATGCCACTGTGCCCGTATCTGTTCAATAGCATTTCACGTCCTAATTCCCCACTCCAATGGCTTAACTGTTCTATATGCATAAAAGAATCTCCTTTTTTCGCTCATGTACAAAATGAATAATATCATCCACTTCTTGAAGGGAATCTGCATTAATCGCATAAAATTGATTTCCTTGGAGTTCCGCAAACGCATCAGGCATGCGCTGTTCAAACTTCACACGGTCGCCAAATCGTTCATAAATGCTATTCGAATCATGTTTATACTCATACACATCACGCTGTGTTATACCGACACAAAACTGGTTTTCAGCATCTGACTCCTTAAATTTCCCTCCTGTGACAAGAGAAGCATACTGAGCAAATAAATCAATGGAGTGCGCGAAATTGTACATATCAATCGTGTAGCCGCCAGCCAAGCGGTTATTATATTCTACTGCAACATAATCCCCATTTTCTAATTTGAAAAACTCAATATGGAAAAAGCGTTCTTTCATGCCAAAAGCTTTCACAATCCTCTTTCCATAAGCTTCGAGCTTTGGATCAATTTCCTTCTGAATCACATAAGCCATATCCAACTGACCCTTAACGAGTTCCAAAGTTGGCCTATTATATGTAAAGCTTGTTTGAAATACAATGTTCCCTTCCTGGTCTATTAAACCATCAAATGTACAAAGTACGCCTCCTTCGACATATGGTTCTAAGAAGTACACTTGTGCTTCTCTCCATTCTTCTTCAAAAAAACGTACATCCTCTTCTGAACTTAATTTATAGGTTGCAGCTGATCCAACTCCATTATCCGGTTTAGCGATAACAGGCAGTCCTAAGTCATCAATGGCTTTATATAAATCAATATTAGTTTTAACAATTCTTCCTTCTACAACAGGCACATCTGCTTTTATAAACAGCTTCTTCATTTCAGATTTATACTTAACTTTTTTCAAGTCATTCGTTTTATTGCCGTACACGTTAAATTGCTCACGCAACGCGGCATCAAGTTCTAGCCAATGTTCGTTATTGGATTCAATGCGGTCAATTGGACCATGTTTATAAAATAAAAAGGCAACAGCACGTTTCACTTCATCTAAATCCTCTAAATTATTCACACGATAATATTCTGTTAAAGAGTTTTGTAAGTCGGGACCTAATTGGTCATATGGCTCTTCTCCAATACCTAAAACATTGACACCTGCATCTTTTAATCGATGAGCAAATGCCTGGAAATTACTTGGATAATATGGTGATATCAAAATAAAATTCATAAAAAAGCTCCTTTCCTATTTCCACAACTAAGTTACAAAAATATCAATTTAAAATAAGACTAAACTTCCAAAAATATATTCAAAAAAAAGTAATAGATTCCTCTATTACTTAAATCATACAAATATGAATATTCAAATTATTTATTACCATTTTTCACTTAAGAAACGTAAACATTCTGGCAAGTGTTTTGCCCAAGCTTTTTCATCATGTTCTTCATCCGCAAAAATATTTAAATGAATGTTATCTATTGGAACAGAGCCTTTTATTAGTTGTTTATAATACTTAAGCGAGCAATCAATATATGCCTGCTTCATATTCCCATTCATCAATTGTCGATCGGTATCATCGCCTTCCTGAGTCCCAACTTGAATGTACACGCGTTGCTCAGGATCCAACTCTTCTCTAGCAATATAACGATCGAAGGCTTTACTTGTTATCCAATTGGCTAAAGAAAAAATGCCTAAACCACCAATTTTATCATTATATCTAATACCCATAAAGGCAGAAATATTTCCTCCAAGTGAACTACCAATCATCGCTGTATGATATTTATCCGATTTCGTTCGGTAATGCTTATCAATAAAGGGCTTCACCACATTCATGACAAACTCAGCAAACTCCACGCCTCTACCGCCTAGTTCAATATCTTCAGGAAGTGGGCTTTCAGTAATTTTCCAAGGCGTATATTCATTCATTCGATCATGTTCACCGTTATCAATCCCAACAACAATCATCTTCGGTAAATCTGGGTTAAGTTTAATTGCCTGAATAACTTTCCATGAATACCCGCTAAAAGATTCACTACAGTAGAAAACATTTTGTCCATCATGCATATAGACAACCGGATAGTTTTCAGTCTCATCTTTATCATAATTTTTAGGCAATAAAACGCGCACGCGACGTTTTTCATTTTTATAAGACATATGTAATTGATGTGTTACTAATTCTGATGATTTTTCACAGTCGTCAATAGCTTCATAACGAACTCGGTTCTTTAACACATCACCAAAAAAATCCAGGTTTTTTTTTGTCAATAAAATCGCCCCATTTTTAGTTTTTAATACAATAGGTTATGCATTTCTTAACCTTTATTGAACATAAATTGATAATCAATAGTATTTTATGTTCACATTTCAAACTTGTCATTATTATGGTATTCACCGGTCCTTCTGATGAGAAATTTGAAAAATGGGCAATGAAAGAGTCGGGCATCGTAGATTGTAATAGTGAAGGCGAATGCATTAAAGACAATAAGAAGATAAGGTTCAGTTCTTCTCATATGTGTGATAATGGTATATTTACTTCATATGAAATGAACTACGTGTATGATAATGGTCAAATGACTACTTTAAGGACACTTGGTATTTTAGGGGTCATATTTTAAAAGAATGAAGGATTATTATGGGAGTTATTAAACTAAATTTCCTTTTCAACAAACGGGGGCTTATGTTTAAGAAACTTCACTGAATCTCTTGTTGCACAGTATAAATATACTACGCATTACCACAAAGCTAGAGTGGTACTTTTTAAATGTATCTTAAACTTAGGATACTCTTAAACAATAAAAATAATATTAAAAAGCTTAAGGTCAAGGGGCAAGTCGCCACGCCCAACCCATCAAAAAGTGGTGGGCCAGTGGATGATGTCCCCACTGGCCCTAGATAAATGGAGTAAATAAGAGCAAAACAGTAATAGGTTATTTGGAATCTTTTTTTATGAGAGTCTCCATTTTTTGGAGGCTCTTTCCGTTCATCTATTATGTTAAGGTAAAATTAATATATTAGAAGAATAAGGGGTATTTGCTATGAGAAAAACACCAAAAGAGAACAGCTTAGCGATACTGAAACCTGAGATAGCTAAACAATGGTGTTATGAGAAAAATGGTGATCTAACATCCTTTGACGTATCTCCTGGTCAGAAAGTAAAGGTTTGGTGGATATGTGCAAATAATGAAAAACATATATATGAATCTAGTGTTTCAAATCGAAGGAGCCCAGAGAAAGGTTGTCCGATTTGCTCTGGTAAGATAATAACGGAAGAGAATTGTCTAGCCACAGATAATCCAGAGTTAGCCAAACAATGGAATACCGAAAGAAATGGAAGTTTAACGCCTGAAACGATACATGCTAAATCCAATAAAAAAGTTTGGTGGAAGTGCATAGAAGGACATGAGTGGGAAGCTAGTGTTAATAATCGTAATGGTGGCAATGACGTTATTAAGAGAGCATGTAAAAAATGTAGAAAGAAAGAGAACTTTGCAGAGGGTAAATCTCTTAAAGAATACTGTCCGGAAGTGTTAGTAGAATGGGATTATGATAAAAATACAGTAAATCCGGAAGACATCTCTGCCTCCTATTGGCATAAAGTTTGGTGGAAGTGTAAAAATGGACATGAATGGAAACATGAAGTTCGGCATAGAGCACAAGGAAAAGGAAAGTGTCAAGTTTGCCAAAGTTTTGGTTTTCTTTACCCTGTGTTAGCAGCAGATTGGCATCCGGAAAAAAATAAAGATCTTACTCCATTTGATGTGACGCCTCGTTCGTCTAAAATGGTTTGGTTTAAATGTTCAAGAGGACATGAATACGAAAGAACACTAAGCAATCATTTAGTAGCGAGTGTAAATTGTCCTAAATGCAATTCAGCTACATCGTTTCCTGAGCAAGCTATTTTCTATTACATAAACAAGGTATTTCCAAGTGTAATAAACAGACATCGTTTTGATTTTAAATCTACGAACAATGTTGGGGTTGAAGCGGACTTGTTTATTCCAGAATTGAATCTCGCAATCGAATACGACGGTTGGTATGCTCACACGGAAGCAGTAGAGAGAGATGAATTTAAAAATGAGATTTTGTTGGAGAATGGAATCCAATTAATACGGATACGTGAAAAAGGGCTTCCTAAACTAAAGGGTAAGATTCTAAAGAACATTAATCGAAACGGACGACGAGAAAATGAGTCTATTGAAGATGCTATTAAAAAATTACTTTTTACCATCTCTGATAATTTTCTGGTAGGGAATGATGAAAAGAAGGAACTTATTCATTCAATCAACATCAATATTAGAAAGGATAGAGTGCAAATTCTCGAGCAGTTTACCTTTTTGGAAAAGGAAAACAGCATTGCAATCACACACCCTGAATTAGCTAAAGATTGGGATGATAAAAAAAATGGTGAGCTAAAGCCAGAACATTTCTCAGCAGGTTCTGGTACGGAAGTATGGTGGAAGTGTAAGGATTGTGGACATCAATGGCTGAAGAAAATTAGTGAACGAGCCATCGATGGAGTAAAATGTCCCCCATGCAAGAAAAACTTTATTAGTAAGCGACTTTCTAATAAATATCTAATAGAGAACGGCTCTCTAGCGAATAATCACCCTGAATTATTAAAAATATGGGATTTCAAAAAGAATGTGGATGTCACTCCATATGAAGTCACTTCAAAAAAGAGATTAAAAGTATGGTGGAAGTGTGACCAAGATGAGACTCATTCCTATCAACAACGAATTGATCATAAAGTATCCGGTAGTGGCTGTATAATTTGTGCTGAAGCAAAGAGAATTGAAACTAGAAGAAAGAACAAACTAAAGAACGGTAAATCCTTAGGTCATCGATTTCCTGAAGTAGCTAAATTTTGGCATCCAGAGAAAAATGGTCAACTAACACCATTTGATGTAGAAGCCAGAACCGCTCAAGTGGTTTGGTGGAAATGTGAGAATGGTCATGAATGGGAGCAAGATGTGCACTCTAGGAGTCAGACGAAGAATTGTTCGGTTTGTTATAATAATAAAATGATTTAGAGTGTTATAGAGTTAGATAGAGAAAAAGAGTTAATTATTGAAGTTTGTTAGTTTTTTTGATGTTTATATCAAAAGGTAACCTCAAAATAGGGTTACCTTTTATGGTTTATATGTTTATAGGGGAAGAGGTAATCGACTACCACAAAATGGTGGATCGAGGGACCTGTCCCCATTATTCCTAATGAACGCAATGTGCTAATAAACACAACATTTCAACTTCTTAATCATGACACCTCGAAAAAGTTGTTATAAATCAGGTGTTTATTTCCTATATATTTAATGACTCAAATATTCTATTGGGTTATTATGGTAATAGTATAATAGAAAAGATATAAAGGGGGATTTTTAATGAACCTATTGAATGATACTTTGAATGATACTAGTGAATCAAATGAATTTACAATAAGACCAAAGGTAGATGAAACTCAGGAATTTATTGAAATCGCAAATGACTTTTCTAACCCACTTGAATTAGTCAGAGAGGCAATTAGTAACGCTTTTGATGCAAGAGCTAATAAGATTTGGATTACCTTTGATGTTGTTAGAGAATACGGAGAGAGTATCTTAGAAATTAGAATAAAAGATAACGGAAAAGGAATGGATAAAGTAGGATTACAGTCTTTTTTTGATTTAGGGAACTCCTTAAGAAGAGGAGATGATGAAACCATTGGAGAAAAAGGACATGGAACTAAAGTTTATTTAAACAGTAGAAGCATTGAAGTCATTACACAAAAAGGAAGAGAAAAGCATACAGCTAAAGTGAATGAGCCATTTAGAACTTTACATAATAGACAAATTCCAATTGTCCAAGTGACAAAAGAAATCCACGATGTAAGTGATTATGGAACAGAGATTATCATTAAAGGATACAATAACAATCGACGCGATAAATTTACACATGAAATACTTAAAGATTATATTTATTGGTTTACAAAATTCGGTTCAGTTGAGCTACATTTTGAAAAGGAAGAATTAAAAGATACCAAATTATTTTTAAAAGGTCTTAACAGATCTAATTATGAAGAATTATCTTTTGGGCATGTGTTCCCAGCGGAAAACCACGATGTAAGCAAATTATTCGATGAATATTTAGTGAAGGCACCAGAATATTACTGTAAGAAAATTGTTAAAACTGGGCAATTGAAAAATTCCCCGGAGATAAAGTATGAAGCTGTTTTCTATATTGAAGGAAATAAGGTAAAACAAAGTTATAACAATATGCTAAGAAGGAAAGGTTATCAAGCCCCTACTGGTGCATATACAGTTCAAGAAAGATATGGAATATGGTTATGTAAAGATTACATACCTATTCAAAGGAAAAATGAATGGATTACATATAAGGGGTCAGAATACACAAAATTTCATGCATTCATAAATTGTCAAGATCTTAGGCTTACTGCAAACAGGGGTTCAGTAGATAATACACCTCAAGAAATAATAGATGATATTAAAGATGTTGTTTATAAAGAAATCTATTCAAAAATTGTTGAAGGCGATGATTGGAGACAACTTGAATGGCTTGAAGAAGAAGCAGATGGTTATCGGACAACGGAAAAAGAGAAAAAGGATTTCGAGTGGAGAAAGAATAAGATTAACAAATCCAATATTGCCAAATATGAAGGACTAACACTTGTTGAGCCTACAAGAGAAAGTGGAGTTTTTGCCTTAACCATTCAACTTACAACTATTAAGCCAGACATATTCCCTTTTCAAATACTAGATTATGACACCCATTCAGGAATCGATGTTATTGTAAAAGGTGACCATACGACACCAATTTATCAATCAAAACTTTACTATGTGGAATTCAAACAATACTTGCAAAATAATTTCAATCATTCATTTGTTAATCTGCACAGCATTATATGTTGGGATACAGATATAAAGCATGGAGATATTATAGAAGATATAAATAAAGATAAAAGAAAAATGATCATTACAGCTCCAGCAACCCCTGGTAACCATACAAAGTATTTCTTAGATGATCCAACATACCCACATAAAATTGAGGTGTATGTTTTAAAACACTACTTGAAAGAAAAATTAAATCTTGAATTTAGGCCAAGATCTTCTGTTGAGGTTCATAGTTAATAATCTTACCACCAGTCATTTTGAATGGTGGTTTTTATTATTGATATAACCATTTCTAAAATAAATTGAAATATTTTTTAGTACTACCTTACTGGGTAGGGGAAGAACAAAATATTTAAAATAACTCTGCAAGCTTTTTGTCGGTGAAACAGCAAAAATTGTTTGGTTTATTATATAGTAAAATGATTTAGAGTGTTAAAGAGTTAGAAATTTAAATTCTATATATATAGGTAATCTTCAATATAGGGCTACTTTTTACTAGCAAGTTAAGCAAGTGTGTAAGCACAATGAAAGAGAAAAGTCGAAAAGCGTAATGAAGGGAAACTCCCACATACTTAATTTGATGAGGGGAGCAGAAAAGCCAAGAAGATAGCCATGAAAGATATCTTCTTGAAATTAGTGCCCTACTCTACTAAACCATTATTTTACAACAAATCTTTAATATGTTTATATATATATTCTTTACTTAACCACCAAGCTTGTTTTGTCATATAATCATCTGTAAATTTTTCTTTTTCACTCTTTGGTCGATTTATCCATTTTGCTGAGTGAGGTAGTTTCCTAGAATTATTCATTAATTTCTTTTTATGAATACCCTTAACTACAACTTCTTTATAGTATTCTGGTCTGTATTGAGCAACTTGGGCATCAGGGCGAAGATGTAAAATATCTTCAAGGGATGGTTTTATGAAATTATTATTTATTCTGATTTCATTACTTTCATTTTTAGTATAAGTGAGTTCAACACCGTTTTTTAGTTTTTCTATTTCCGTTTTCCAAACTCTCTGTACTGGCCCATCTATATCACGAATTGGCATATTCCAAAATTTGGCGCCGATAAAAATTATTTTCTCAGGGTTTGTTTCGTTTTGTATATTTAAATCATTAAAGACTAATAGTAGAAATTTTTTTCTATCTAAGAAATCATAAACTCTGGATTCATCCCAAGATTCATTAACTAGCTCAAGAAATGAAGGAATCCCCATAAATTTAAAATGTTCTTTTGGTTGCCCCATCTTTAAAGTAACCGTTTTTAAACTAATTTCTGCTTTTTCAATTTCTTCTGATATGACGTCATCTGTAGTGGTTGGCAAATTAAGAATTCCACGGATTATCATGTTATTGATATTTTTTTGTGCCTGCCTTTTACCAGCTTCTATACCAAGTTTATAAGATAATTCACTTTGTTTCATACCGTAATAGGGAGTAAAGCGGGAGACAATAATCTCCTCAAGAGTTTTCTTTTTTAGCTCATTAACATCTTTCACAATACTATTAATTGCTTCGGTATGGTCTTGTCCGATAATATGATTATTTATGAGTTCATTAATGAATTTTGATTTAAATGAATATGCTCTGGGTTTTGCAGGAACATCTGTAAACTTCTGTTTTGTAAAATCACTACCAGTTGTAGATTTTGTACATGCTCCAAGATAATTTGTAAGCCCTTCTGATAATTGTTCAGCTTTACCAGAGTTTATAAATTCAGATATTTTTTTCCAGTCTTGCTTGATGATTTCTAAATCTTTCTCAGGTATTTCAATTACTGTATCTTTAGGCAAGCCAAAATCTTTTAACTCTGTCATTGAAAGTAGATTCGCATATAATATCCGAAATTTTGTCTTATCTTCAATCATTTCTCCGCTAGAAATTTTTTTCTTATGCGAGACATCGCGTCTATAATATTGAATTAATTCAATTAGTTTATTCTTATGCCACAATGAGCTTTGTTCAAATGATTTACCATATTCATTTTGGTAATTAATTTTATTTAAAACAAGTCTCTCCCCAGCAATAAATTTTGTGACTTTTTTATTTTTATTATTTTTTGTTTGTTTATCTATGGGGGTAACTTTTAATTCTACGCCAGCTTCTGGAAAATCTGGTTCGGCATAATTATCTGCAGGATGGTCAAACCAAACTTGCTCTATTACATTGCCTGGATAAGATTTATTTTTTACATTCATTATGCTCTTTACATCGATTTCTCCAAGCGTCTTTCCAACCGCTTCTAATGCCCTTTTATGTACTTTTTCCTTAGTGTTATAGACACTACTCAAATAGATTCACTCCTCAAATATAACGAACATCATTTTTCATTTATAGTATATCAATGACTTGGCATTAGATAAATACTAGTCTATAATCAGTTAGTGAATATCGAAATCCCATAATTGAGGTGTTATAATGATTCAGCTTCGGATTGATGAAATCCTAAGAGATAGAGGAATGAATCAAAAGGATTTATGTGAATTATCAGGACTACGCCCTACTACAGTATCTGAAATGGTAAGAGGTGTTAGGACTTCGGTAAATTTAAAACATTTAGAAACAATTATGAATTCCTTGGATATAGAAGATTTCAATCAAATTATTAAGAAAGTAAAGGTGTAACAATGATTTTAAATATCTTTTCTATGTTTGATGGTGTAGGCGGATTTATCGTCGGGTTAAATGATGCTAATAATTCAATTGGTAAGGAAGTATTCAAAACAACTTACTCCAACCAATTTGAACCAAGCCGTAAAGCACAGGATGCATACGAAGTAGGAGTTTATAGATTTCCTCAGGTAAACCACTTACCAGATGATATTATGACTGTATCAGATGATAAATTTAAAGTGATGCGTGAAAATAACGTAAACATGATTGTGGGTGGATTTCCATGCCAAGACTATTCTGTAGCACGTTCATTGAAAGATGAGCAAGGGATACAAGGGAAAAAAGGTGTTCTATTTTGGGAAATCATTAGAGCTACAAAGATTATCCAGCCTAAATATTTAATATTAGAAAATGTTGACCGATTGTTAAAGTCACCTTCTAAACAAAGAGGAAGAGACTTTGCTGTTATGTTAGGTGCTTTCAACAAGATGGGATACTCTGTTGAATGGCGAGTAATTAATGCTGCAGATTATGGACGGTCACAACGAAGACGTCGGGTTTTCTTTTTTGTATATAAAAACGATACTAACTGGGCTAAACATTTAGATGAATTTTATAATGATGATAACTCAAATCAAGGCTCATTAGATGATTTTGTAGAAAACCCACATCAATATGATGATTACATCTTTAGTAACGGTTTATTTGCACGACAATTTCCTATTCATTCTGAACCAAAAGTCGATGGTAACAAAGTTCGAAGAGCTAGTCATTGGTTAGGAAACGATGTTGATTATGATGACTATATATTAAATATTTCAGATAATTTCACAGGGACAATTTGGAATACCGGTATCATGCGGCATGGTAAGTATTTTACTATTGACACTACTCCAGAAATAGAAGAGCCAATGACTTTGGGTGAAGTTGTTGGAAAAGCTAAAGATGAATTTATAGCAAAATTTGAAGATATTAATCTTGGACATAGTGAATATAAAAAATATATAGAACGTTATATTATCAAAGATAAAGATAAAATTTTAAAATTCCAGCAACTTCGAGATGCAAAAAGAATTCCAAGAACTAGACCAGACGGAAGTGAATACTTTTATTCTGAAGGTGCAATGTCACCTTATGATAGTTTTAGCTTACCGGCACGTACCATGCTTACAAGTGAAGGTTCTGTAAACCGTTCTACTCATCTGCTATTCGAAAATGGAGAATATCGCCTTTTAACACCAAATGAAGCTGAAATCTTACAAGATTTCCCTTTAGATTGGACGAAATATAAGCAGAATGAAGAAACTAAAGAAATCTTAGAAGTATCTGACCGTATGAGAATGTTCTTTATGGGTAATGCATTAGTCACTGGTATAGTCAAAAGAATAGGTATAGGATTAAACCACATTGTAGAAGAGTTTCAGGCATAAAAAAAACTAACTTAAGGATATTCTGTTTTAATAGAAATTTTTTCTGGTTTCTATTTAATATAAGGGTGGAGAAAAAATTCTCCACCCTTATTCTATCCCTTGTTGATACATAAATTTTAATTTTTGTAAGTAGTCTTTCGCCCAATCTCTTTTCCATTGCTTAATTGTTTGCTTATAATCCCTTACCTGAGTATTTCTTTTCTGGCACAGCTGTAGAATTGGAAAATAAAAACACTAAGTATTGAAGCGTTAAAATGAACCATTAAGGCATCATCAAGGAATTTGATAACTCGGATTCGAAAAATATGAGGGCATAGTTAGGACTTAAAGTTATTGAACAAAAATTACAACCTTGTCCTATTTTACTCATAGAGAAGTTGAAAACAAGACTACTATCTACCAAAACAACTCTATTGCAGTGACACCAATAAATATTGTTTAGGGTAATAATGGTGAATTATTTACCTTGTTAAAGAGAATAAGTGAATTTCTCCTTATTATAACGATAAGGTTAAATAGAAAAGGTAAGTTATCAAATCACACATTTACCTCTAAGGGTTTTATATAGTTTTATATAATAAAACTACTATGTATTTGATTTCTGCGATTATCACTCAATACATGTAGAATACGTAAGTAAATTAATATTAAAATAAATATTAGGGCTCTTAGTTAATGAGGGTCTTATATTTTTTGTAAAACTAGTTAGTGATATAAGATAAATGTGAATTTGTTTTTATATAAATTTTAGCCTATCTCATTTGTTAATATTTACATATGTCATTCCTTCATTTTATAAAAGATTTCTTTGGTAAATTAATAATATTCTCAAATCTCTAATAAAAGAGGAACTATAGAACTGCTTTTTAATTTTTAGAAAGTCTTAGTTTGTAGGATATTTGTTAATTTGAAGGGGATTACCAAAAATTTGTCGAAATAAGTAATTAGCTCTATTTAGTATTGATATTTAGAAAATTAATAAAAGGTGAGAAATTTGAGTATTGTAAAAACGAAATATGAAGTAATAGCTCCAAGATTGGAATATTTAAGAGATGAGGTGATTTTAGGTGAATCTTGGAAAAAGTCACATAGTTATATTCGAAGACATAATTGGTATGCAGATATATTAGAACTAGATTGTTCAATTGTCGATTTGGAGGATAATCTAAGGGAAGTTGCTACTAAACTAATAGATAGTGAAACTTATAAACCTGATACGTTGAAGGTTGTTTTAGCTCCTAAAAATCAAAAATGGATATTCCCAGATGGTCAGGAGAAGTCTTGGCATCCGAAGGGGAAGAAAGATAATGTAAAAGGAGAACAAGCATTAAGACCATTAGCACATATTTCAATAAGAGATCAAACTGTTACCACAGCAGTAATGCTTTGTTTGGCAGATGCTATAGAGTCTATTCAAGGACCATCAGAAGAAGATGATTTTTTAAAGTGTCAGAGAAATCAGATATATAGTTATGGAAATAGATTGCATTGTGAATGGATTTCTCATTTAGATAAAAGAAGTCAGGCTAAGTTTAGTTGGGGAAGCTCAAAAAGCTATCGAAAATACTTTGATGATTACAAAGCCTTTTTAAAAAGACCACAGAACGTATGTAATTATTATGACCCAATTATAGCTACAAATAAGGAATTGTACGTAGTTTCTTTAGATTTATGCAAATTTTATAACAATATTGACCTTAATTCATTAATAAAGGAACTGGAGTATCTGTATAAAGAGTATATTAGTTATTACAAACTCCCACAAAAGTACAAAGATGAACCTGGATTTTGGAAAAAAGTTAAAGAGATTTTTGATTGGGAGTGGGCTAAGTCAGATTACAATGATAAAAAAATATTAACAGAAGATGGGGAAACATCTTTAGGTTTACCTCAGGGGCTTGTTGCGAGTGGTTTTTTTGCAAATGCTTATTTAATAAGGTTCGATCGAATTGTTGGAAAGTACCTTAATGACAATAAAGAAGGAGAACACAATATTAAGATACTAGATTATTGTCGTTATGTGGATGATATTCGTGTAGTTGTAGAGGCTTCTCGTGGAATTAATCAAGAAGATATAAAAGGTATTATTCACGATTTAATAAAGAAATTAATAAAGAAGCATTTAGTAGAATTAAAAAGTAATAATGAATACGAAATAGAAATAAATGAGGATAAAACAAGCATTGCTTCTTATCGGCAATTATCTAATAAAAGTAATATTTCTGCAGTAATGAATGCCATCCAGCATGGAATCAGTGGTACACCTGATGCAGATTCCCTTCAACAGATTATTGGAGAGTTGGTTGGATTACTCAATTTATCAGACTCTATAGAAGACAAAGAAATGAAAAAAGGAAATGCACTAGGACTTTCCAAAATTTACCTACCATATATGGATATTCGTGATGACACTATAAAACGTTTTAGTGCTACTCGTCTAGTCAAAACATTGAGATTTAAAAAAAGTATGACTGTACAGAGTGAGAAAGTTGCAGTTAATGATATAGGTGTTAAGTCCTTTACAGCAGGTCAAATGTTAAACCACGAAATGGAAAGTGTTGCACGGAAATTGATTTCATCTTGGGCAGAGAATCCGTCTTTAACATTACTTCTAAAATGTGGTTTAGAGTTATATCCAGATGTTAGATTATTAAATCCTGTACTTGAAGCATTAGAATTAAAGTTATTTAACAAATCTAGTTCATTTGATGAAGTGAAAACTGCCGAGTATGTCATTTCAGATGTTTTAAGAGCTGCATCTACAAGAATAGGATATAATTCCGAAAATATATATCCGGAATATGTAAATCTAGAAAGATTTCGTGAGGAGCTTGCTAGATTTGCAAGAAAACTTATTAATAACGAACAAAAAAAATTTCCATGGTACGTAAAACAACAAGCAACTTTATTTTTAATTACTAACGGCGATTATGGCTTTACTATTGATGAAAATGAGGAGGAATTAAACCAATATAAGTTATTACATGAGTCATCTCTTTATCAAATACACAATAAGGGGGACTTACTAAATAGATTAGCAACATCTATTGTTGCTCAGCAATTAAATCCTAATAAAGCAAAATATGCTACATGGTTTATTGATTGGATAAATAGCATAAATGAAGATGAATATAAAAACCAAATAATTCAAACATTGTTTATGAATCGTTCTGATTTGCTTGGGGAAGTTCTTAAATCAAGTAGAATAAAAGACTATAATTGGGAAAAGTTTATACCTGAAAATATAAAATTGTCTTTAATGTTTAATAATGAAGAGTTTAATACTGATATTAAAGAGTCTGTATCTTTAATAAAAATTATTCAGAGTAAAAATAATCCGTTCAAACAGGAGAATGCACTTCTTTTACTTGCAAATGCCATTTTAGAAGCTCCCGATACTTTACAGAATTTGAACAAAGGAAGGGGAGTTGAAGATATTTTAGTTAATTGTAAAGACTGGAGTGAATTACAAGATCCGTCCTATAATAATCTAACAGTAAAATGGAATAAACAAATAGAGGGAAATGCGCTTATACTATATAAAGCACCCTACTGGGTTGAGGATAATTTTAAGTGGATGTATACTCTCGGTGCCATTTTAAGAGCTTGTATTACAGGTGAATTTGATTTTACATCTAATGCATTCATTCGAAAAGAAGACATTGGAATTTACAAGGGGTTAAAATCAACTTGGTACACTCGTAAATTTTCTATGATTAATCATGGAAAAGGCTTAGTAAATGAGCCTATTCCTGTAACCCCATGGATAACTGAGTTTTTATATAAGTTACTACAATGGCCAGGAATAAATTACAGGGAAGTTCTTATTAGAGATTGGAAGAACATTAGTAATTTAGCAGGTTTACAATATTTTGTTAGTAAAAGGATAGAGCATCAAAGGGCAATATATGGGAAGCTTTCCCGAACACCAGTATATACTTTGCCAGTGTCAAGAAATTCGAAAGAGAAGAGTTCAAAAATTCGATTTGCGATTGTACAACCACTTCTTCCACAGTTAAAAGACTTTAATGAAAAAGATCCGACTAGATGGAATGAATTGTACAGGCAGAAACATCGTGATCATTTGGCATCAATTTGTCATTTAGTAAATAAGCAAGTAAAATCAACTGTTCATGCAAGAAAGTCACTGAATGATAATGGTGACAGTGATACATTTGAAGGTGTAGATGTAATTGTATTTCCTGAGTTATCTATACATCCTGATGATATTGAAATATTACGTGGACTATCTGATGAAACAAAAGCACACATTTTTGCCGGTTTGACTTTTGTACAACCAACCTCTTCACAAAAACCAATAAATCAAGCTTTATGGCTTCTTAGGTCAGAATCTACTTCAGGAAGAGAATTTATATACGTTTACCAAGGGAAGCATCATATGACTAAGCCAGAAAAGAAAATGGGTATCCAATCTTTTCGACCATATCAAATAATAATTGAATTAGAGAGTTGTGGAGAGAAGCCAATTAGAATAGCAGGAGCAATTTGCTATGATGCTACTGACTTAGCAATTGCCGCTGATTTACGAGATGTTTCTGATGTTTTTATAATTTCCGCAATGAATAAGGATATCCAAACCTTCGATAACATGGTTAGTTATTTACATTACCATATGTATCAACCTGTTATACTAGCAAATACGGGTGAGTTTGGTGGTTCGACCGTACAAGCGCCATTTTCTAAACATGAACGTACCATTGCACATGTTCATGGAAATCAACAAATTGCTATTAGTATATTTGAAATAGACCCTACTATCTTTAAACGAAAATATAAACAAGACCCTCTTCCTGATATTAAGACTCCACCAGCAGGATATGAAGGAAGGTAAAATTAAGTTATTTAAATTTATAACCTGTTACTACTTGTATCGGGAGTTCAGTCAGTCTAGTTTCACAGTTACTTAAAGGGAATAACTAACTATTACCAAAAAAACAAAAAAATTCTCTTAACTGATAAGACTGGTAATAAAGTTATAGATGTAATATTTTACAAAAGTATTTTTCAATAAAAATTGGTGATAGTTACCTTTAATAGGGGTAATTCGCGGCAGAGTATATTTAAAAGGTTAATTGGCTGGTTTAGAAATATTTGGGATAGTAAGAGGTGTTTGTACTTAAATGAGCCACAAACTAAAAGTAGGTGAGTTAAGAGAATCGTACTTAACAGATGAGGATATCTGGAGGGTGTTTACAATTGTTTTGTCTAGTAAGTCGGTTAAATCTTCTACATACAAGTATGCTCTAATAAAGTCGCTTATTGAAAACTTATATCAAGTGAATGAACAGTATGAATTGACTTATGATCAATTGGCTTATTCTTTTACGAAAATTTATTGGAATTTGATTATTCACCATAACTTAGATAAACAAAACAGAGGAATGAGTGCCAGAGTTACAACAATTCTTAAGGATGCCAAGTCCAAATATGGAATTCCTTCAGATTTTATTTTTGATAAGATTGATGATGCTATTCAAGTAAAAGTAGTAAGCGAAGTCAAAAAGACAATGAAAGAACATGTATTTGGTGCTCTCTATGGAGACACAAAAGGAATTTTTTATGCTTTTAATCATAAAGGAGAATATTTCAGATTAAATCCAGCTGTTCATCAGTTTATGTTAAATTATCAACGACTTGTTGTTAATCTGACGAACTACCATATGGCGGTTATGATAGAGGAACTAAATGAGGTGCAGAGCATTAACTACCTATTAGGGAAGGTAGAAAGTATTGCAAGGAGATCATCATTAAGACCTTTCGAGCAGCTGTTATTACGACATTTTGAAGAAACCTGTTTTTATTGTGGAAAAATATTGTCTGATATAAAAAGAGAAACTAACGTGGATCATTTTATTCCATGGTCATTTGTTCAATCTGATCATATTTGGAATTTGGTTTTATCTTGTAAGAGGTGTAATAGCTCTAAAAGTGATAAGTTACCGGAGAGGCATTTTCTAGAGAATATAATTGACAGGAATGAAGAGTTAAATAATAAAACAACAGATCAAGCTGTAAGGAATATGATGATTAATTATAAAGAGAAGAAGATTATAATGCTTTATGATTATTCTATTAAGAATGGTTTTGATGCAATATGGACTCCTTAGTCTGAGAGATTGAATTGTAAAAACCTTACATAATAATACTAATCTGATTCAGTTAATTTTATTTAATAATTGTAAAAATATTGAACAACTCTTCCTAACGCCATGGACAGTTTTCTTGTTTTTAATTTGAGGAGATAAAATTTGGGTAAGAGGAAGTAAACATATTTTAGTAAATTAAAATTTTACTGTAATGGAGAAATTATTGTATGCCAATTTATAATAAGTTAGTGCGTGATTCAATTCCACAAGAAATTGAAGAAGCAGGAAAGAAGTTCACTACTAGAGTGTTAGATCAACAAGAATATATAAAGGAATTAAAGAAAAAAAGCTTTGAAGAATTAGAAGAGTATGTAAATACAACCAATCAAGAAGATGCATTAGAAGAGCTTGCAGATATTTTAGAAATTATTCATTCTTTAGCCGAATATCATGGCGTATCTATTGACAAACTAGAAGAAATCCGCCAACGAAAAGCTGCTAAAAGAGGTGGATTTAAAGATAAAATATTTCTAATAGAGGTCGAAGGTTGAGTAATATAGAGCTCATTACTATCTTAGGTATCAATTAGTTTAACAAATTGAGATTTTCGTAAAGAATTATATTTGAAGTTACTTGTAGTCCAATTTAGTGTTCAATACTTTAAATTAGTACTTAAACATCCATTGAACAGGGCCCCCCACACAGGAAAAATGGAAGATGTTCCTTTTACAATAGCTAGTGTCAGTACAAACAATCACAATTAAGTGAATGCCAGTAGTATAGTTTTTTTAGCAAGTGGACGGTTCTTATGTGCTTTAATAAGATAATCAAATGAACAGAAGCACCGTCCCCTGTGGTATGTAGTATTTTATTTGAAATGACTAAAAAAATTTGTGAGTACCGAATTTACGCATTTTGAAAGAAAAAGCAAAGGATTTGAAAATTGAACTTTCCAGTTTGAATTTGGAGAGTTCTTTTGTCTATTTAGAAATTAAATAAAGGTATAGTAGACTTTAAGAGTTTACTATACCTTGTTATTAGATATTAGATATTAGATATTAGATATTAGAATATAAGTTTGGTATTAATATTTACTTGCAAAAAATTGATTAGATAATTTCCTTTGGTATTTCTTTAATTAAGTAGATATTTATGTGATGATATGTATGGGTAACCATTAGGGTCAACTTCTCTAAAGAAGCCTATTTCTATATGTTTTGTTACGATACTGCAATCTCTTGTAATAATCAGCCCGTATGGATTGTTGTTAATCTTCTCAGTGATACTTGACATTGATTTTCCTTTCAAATACAACTCTGTAACAAGGCCGTTTTTATTAATCAAGTATAAGATATAATACTTCATTACTGATTTCCTCCCTCCTAAAGTATTGTAATAGTTAATTCACTACAAATAATATTTCTCCTTTAAACAAATTTTCGACAATTTTATTTTTTTAGATAAATTCAAATAATTAGTATTAAACTAGTTAAACATTCATCAACGTTTATGAATGTTTTTTATTTGGTTAAAAAAATTCTTGCCCTCTTCTATTAGTAACAACCAAACTAACTTGCCATAAATAATTCACATTACTTTTAAAAAACACCATGTCCGATTTCTTTAATTTTCCGTATAAAGCATATGAAGGGACTTTATTAAAGAAGGGCTGTGTTGTGATGGCAAAATTCAGATTGGTGCGTACTGATTTTTGGAAGAATCCGATTGTTACAGAGGAAATGACCCCAGAGGATCGATATTTTTACCTCTATCTCCTAACGAATCCACATACGACTCAAATTGGAATCTATAAAGTTACGAAAAAACAAATGGCTTTTGATTTGGGCTATCCTCTTGAAACTGTTCATTTGTTAATGGAACGATTCATCTCACATCACAAGCTGATCCGTTACAATCCGGCAACAAGAGAACTCGCCATTCAAAACTGGGGGAAATATAACCTGAATAAAGGTGGTAAACCCGTTATGGATTGTATTACTTCCGAATTGAAAGATGTTGAGGATACATCTCTTATTGAATATGTATTGGAGTCCATTCTGAAACAGGATATTCGTAATCTATATGAATCTTTCTGTATTCAAGAGTATAGTACTTTTAATTTTGAACAGGAAGAATCTGAAACCACTATTGACTTAGAATGTGAAGAGCCTGAAGAGATGTCTGTGCATCCTTATACGGTACGTGGACAAAAAGAAAAAGAATATGAAAAAGAAAAAGAAAAACAACAACAACAAAAAAAAGAAACGTTCCGTCCAGAGACAGAGATTAATACGAATACATACAACGATACCCAATTAGAACGAAAGCAATCAGATGTTAAAGAAATTGTGGAGTTTTGGGACCATAACGGATTTGGTTTGTCGAACGTGAACGCTAAAGAGCAGCTGTTATATTGGTTAGAGGATTCTGACTTTTTACAACCGAAAGATGTGATCTTAAAAGCGATGAAGATTGCATGTGCCAATAGCAAACGAAGACTGAACTATGTGGTTGGTATCTTGAAAAACTGGGATAATGAACAGTTACTGACGGTTGAAGAGATTGATTTGTATCTAGAGAATCAACAGTATGTTACGAAGCCTGGTCCATTAAATGCCGGAAGAGATATTCCTACTGAATTTGAACTCGACTTAACAGCAGGGGAAGATTGATGAGTGTTGCGGAAAAAGCGTATTTAGGATGTCTGATGAAGGCGGATTATTTACTTAAGGACACCGTGATACAACCTGAACAGCTAGAAAGTACACGCCATAAGGAACTTATGAGGAGAATGTTAGATTTAAAGAGAGTGGGGCGAGAAATCGACTTAATTACCTTATCAACATTACCTGACCTCGATTCCTTTGGTGGAATGTCTTACCTATCGGAGCTATTAGCACATGCGGATTTAGAGAAATTCGAACGGATAGAGAAGCTCATACTTGACCTTTGGAAGGACCGAGAAAAGAGAAATATCTTAACCTTAGCAGCGATCAATGATTGGGAAATAGCAAAAGTCACATCTGAATTGGATAAAATCAACCAATTAAAGATGGATGATCATACTTCCATTCAGCAAGCGTTGACCAGTATTTATGAGGCTCCTTGGGAAGATCCAATCCTGTTAAATATGGTACCAACAGGTATTAGAAAACTGGACGAAATGACAGGAGGTTTTCAAGACGGGGAAGTGACGATTCTAGCGGCAAGACCCTCGATGGGAAAAACGGATGTTATGCTTCATTTTGCGAAAATGGCTGGTTGGACAGGATTTCTCCCTCTTATTTTTTCTTTAGAAATGCCTGAAAAGTTGATTACCTCTCGACTAATTGCCTCAACTGGTGGCTTTAACCGAGCGAAGATGAGAAACCCGAAAAGAATGCTATCTAAGAGTCAAAAGGACAAATGGGCTGATGTCATTGGTGAACTCAATGAAACTCGTATGCAAATATTTGATGGGGCTGGACAGTCGATTCCTGAGATTAGAGCCAAAACAAGAAAAATGATGAACCAATTCCCATTCATGAAGCCAATCATTTTTATCGATTATTTGACGTTGATCCGTTCCAGTCAAACGAACGGGGGGAATTCTCATCAACAAGTGACGGAAATTTCTAAATCCCTCAAAACAATGGCAAAGGATTTTCATTGCCCAATCATATGTTTAGCACAGCTCAATCGCTCAGTTGAATCGAGAGGGGATAAGCGACCGATGATGTCGGATATCCGGGAATCGGGGAGTGTGGAACAGGATGCTGATGTCATCTTGTTCTTGTATCGTGAACGGTATTATGAAAAGAGTTCCATGAATTATTCTTTAGATATCATAGTTTCGAAAAATCGTAATGGTCCAGTGGGAACTATCTCTGTGAATTACAACGAACATACTGGAACAATTGAGGACAAAAAGGAAGAGCCATTTCCTGTTGAATAACTTGAACAAAAAAATCTAATCCCGGGGTGTTGTCGATGCTTGTGAAAGATGTTTATCGAGATTGTTTAATGTATGAAGAATCCACATTGGCCCATTACATTCATCATTTACTAGCAGAGAAGAAGATTACACTAGATGACGACATGGGAGAAATAGATTTGAATCAAGCCGATCATCATAAAGTTGCGGAGATGGTTCGATTGAATCTATTAGGTTTTTATAAAGTACGAATTTATTCATTGAAGATGGATGAAGAGAATTTTTCCTTTATTTTTGCTGGAAGTAAGGAAAAGGCCGTTCAGTTTTATACGAAGACATTTAATAAGATTCCGATGAACTGCCATGAATATCCACTAGATTTCCAGCTTGCTAGGGGAAATGAAGTCGTAACGTTTCGGGATATGAGGAAGGATTTTCACGCTTTTCCTGCTATTGTGGGTTATTTTAAGTGGAGCGCGGTGAAAGTAGTGGGTAAATCATCTTAGAGTTAGAGTAAATCTTGCTGGTATAATTGGTTATTGGGGATACATGAGTATTTTTAAAGTAGAAAATACAGTAAAGGATAGAAAATCTGTAGCCAAAAGTAATCAAATAAGGGAAAAAGTAGTCTGATATGCATATCTAATCATTTTTGCTTGCTTTGGAATAATAGTGAAGGAAATATAAGTTGAAGTCTTTTAATGAAGTCAAGAAACGAGCAATCTAGTTATAAAAGAAGTAACTTGGAAGAAGCTTTAGAAAATAATGCCGATAATCAGAGTGTTTCTTCTCAAAAAGATGGATTTCGTTATGATTATGACGATTCTGCAGATATTACAAATGAACACTAAAACAATGTTAATTTTCTATTTTTGTAAAGAGTAGAGAATAAATGACTTTGATTAAAAAATGCATTATAATTTAGAAAATGTATCACCTATTGGAGGTGTAATGATGGCCATTCAAGATATCCGAAAGCTAGCACATGAAATGATTGATAAACTGGAAGAAAAAGAGCTGGAAGAAGTTATAAATAAGATGCGTCATATGAATAACAAAGTTAATAAAATGGCAAATGAGTGTGGTTTTCCTTTGGTTGAACCGACAGTTGAAGAAGTTGATGCGATTAAGAAGGCGAAATATGAGTTTGAAAATGGTGAATCCTATACTCATGAAGATGTATTTGGAGAAGATGTTTATGTATAATCTAATGTACTCCAAACAAGCTGCGAAGTACATCAGAAAACAAGATAAACCAACAAAAGAACGGTTAAAAGAAGCACTGCTCACCTTAGCTGAGAACCCGTATAAAAGAGGGGTTCTTGATATAAGTTCACTACAAGGTGTTGACGGTGCTTTTCGTTTGCGTGTCGGAGATTTCAGAATTGTTTATGAAATTAAAAACGAAGAATTAATCATCTATATCATTTCTGTAGGAAGCAGTGGGGATATTTATAAGTAATGGGGGAAAACACGGGGACGGTGGTTGTGGTTTAATTACGATGTGACCCCTAAAAGGTAGAGTAAAATCTAACTTTTCGGATACCGTTCAGGATCGTCCCTTTGTGTTTTTAGCAAAGTTTTAATGAATGTTAGCGTGAAGGAAAATACTAGATGGTTTTAGTAGTCGTCATTTTACCTATAAGCGTTTTGTGTATTTTGAATTCTACTAATCATCGTTTTTTAGAATCTTTCTTAATTTTTCTTTGGCCCCTTTTTTCCAGTCTTTAACGGCTGAGAGAGAGACTTTCTCCTTTCTAGCAATCTCTATAGTAGTAAAATCATCATGGAGAGTATAAAGAACCCATTTTTTCTGATTCATGGTTAAGTCCTTGCATAACGATAATATGGATTCCGTTTCTAGTGGAATGTTCTCCCCGTCTTTTATTAGGTTCCAAAACTCTGTCTTTGGAAAAACCATATGTTCTTTATAGTGATTCATTCTTGTCATTTCTGATTGGATTTTTCCTCGTATGTAGGTGTAGGCATAGCCAGTAATATTTCCTTTTTTAGCATCGAAGCGTTTATTTGCTTCCCAAAGGGCTATCAGTCCAATTTGATAGAATTCCTCTTTATTTTTATAAATGTGTAACGTTTGGATGATTTTCCAAATCATCGGTTCATATTTTTTCATTAATTGATTAAAGCTTTCCACAACAATCCCTTTCAGGAAAGCGCGCTTACCAAATGTATTCCCGGGTAGGCTAAATATAACCAGATAAAAAAATTCTGTCGAAATGGCTAATCTTATGAAAAACGTAGAAAATACAGTGAAAGTTAGATAATCAAATAAGGGGAAAAGTAGGCTGATAGGGTACATTTTTGCTTGTTTGTTTTGGAATTATAATGAAAGAACATATAAGTTGGAGGTCTATTAATGAAGTCAAGAAACGAGCAATCTAGTTATAAAAGAAGTAACTTGGAAGAAGCTTTAGAAAATAATGCCGATAATCAGAGTGTGTCTTCTCAAAAAGATGGATTTCGTTATGATTATGACGATTCTGCAGAAATTACAAATGAACATTAAAACAGGTGGACGGTTCCTATTGTTAAAAAAACGATAAGATCCGTCCATTTTTTCTTATACTATATCTACGAACTGATTCCATTTTATTTTTTCGCACTGCATTTTCCTAGAATAGCAGTAAAAGTTCGTTTCGATAGGTGTTTAGGATTATTTGGACAGTGAGAAATATATAATTATGAATAAAAACAATCACCTTTACCATATACTCTAATGATTTTAACTTTATTTTAATTTGATTTTAATTTGATTTTAATTTGATTTTAATTTGATTTTAATTTCATTTTAAGTTTAGAAAATAAGCGGTATAATGGAGGTGGAGAGGTGATTTATATGTTTTTACAAGATGAGATGCAAAATGTAGGTATAGCCACAAAAATGGTTGAAGATAAACTCCCGCGTGTTTTTGAAACATTGCAAAAAGAACAATTGATTTCCATTTACAAATCTCTAGCAAATGTTCAAACAGCCTTGTCTTCAATTTATAATAGTACCCATTTTACTTACAGAGACAGTATTGAAAAATTATCTAAGGAAGAGATGGAACAGGTTGTATCTGCCTTAGTGTTACAATTAATTGAATCGGGATCTAGAACAGATTTATTGTCCAACTATATAGAAACTCGTCTATATAGAACAAAGGAATTTGCTGATGCTATGGGTGTAACACAAGCTACAATAAGTAATTGGATAAAAGAAGGAAGACTAATAGGGGTTGAGAAAAAAGCTAAGGGTAGTCACGTAATGATTCCTGAAACTGCAACTTATTTTAACATTACTAACCAGAGGTTCAGTGTTAAAGAGATAATGGAATCTTATAATCAAATGTTAGTGAAGCGTGCAGAATTACCTGAAGAGAATAGTATAGATGAGTATAATAGAATTAACGCTCGTTTCATTGAAAAGTACAAAGGCACATATTTCGAAACACTAGGAACGTTAGAAGCCCTAGATGACGAGCAAGAAAGAGATGCTGCTGAATGGGAATACGTACTAGATGAACTAGGACAGTTTAATGATGAATAGGAAAAAGAAGAAAGAACAAAATTTACAGTTGCCTCTAAATGATTTTGAGCAAATCAAAAAGAGTTCAAGGAAGTACCAAACCGCTTCGGAGCCTTTCCATACACACGGTACCGACGTAGATAAAATGTCAAATGTAACACGATACCCGAATTTTGAACATCAAAATTTAAGAAAAGTAATGGAAGCGATTTTTTTTCATAGGGTCATGTCAGAATCAGAAAACAAAATTAAAGAGAAGAAAAAATAAAAGGTACAGTGTAACAATATTCGTAGGTTCGTTTTAGTGGGATAAATTGTTAATTGGCATCTTAGCAATCTCTATTTCAGTAAAATCATCAAGGAAAGATAAAGAACTCATTTTTTTCTGATTGATAGTTAAGTCCTTGCATAACGATAATATGGATTCCTTTTCTAGTGGAATGTTCTGTTCGTCTTTTATTAAGTCCCAAAACAAACGGGTCCAACAATTGAAGACCCATCTACCAAAAAGGCGAGTTTTTCTTTTTGTGCTAACGAAGCAGAATTGTTGAATCGTAACTTTATCCCGGAATGGCAGGTATATGATTTCTTGTACTTGGCTCGTCGTTAATAAATGTAATGTTTATTGAACCCTGAATTTCTTTGTCTTCATTAGTTTTTATCATATTTTCTGGAAAATTATTAATCATTTCATTGCTCTCTTCAAATAATATAAGCCCATTTTGATTAAGTAAGAGTAATAACTCTCTTACCCCTCTAACCTCTATTTCAAAGTTTAAAACAATCATTTTATTAGAATACATTGTATGATTTGTAACCCACCCGTTACGTTACATTTTGTGATACTGTTTACGGCATAATCAATCAGTTCATGTCTATTTTCTCTGGTAAATCCTTTTAATCTGATAACTCTTGGTAGCATTAAAATCACCTATTTTCGTTCATATTTGTGTTACTGAAATTATAGTACGAATAAAGTTAATAAAGAAGTGAAAGCACTTAATTCAAGTAACGGGTTGCGATTTCTCAAGAAGAAATCGCTTCCTTTTCTTACTGAGCTAATGGAGCAGAATACTTGAAGATGTACAGTACAAAATAAGAATAAAAATAAGAGGGTCTTGTTTCAAATGTACTTTCACATATTGATAGTGGGTTTCATCATTTTTCTTACTGTTTATTTTAAAGACAAAGCAAACTGGAGAAAACATCTTAAAAGATTTAGTTATTTTGTTATTGGTCTATCTATTTTCTATTTTTTATTAGATTTATTACTAGTCGACCTGGGGATTTTCCGCTAACGGGTGTGATTCTTCAAAAACCTAGAAATGCTTGGCTTCTTTTTGAAGTAACGTTGCAGGATAGTAGAATTAGGGAGGGATAATCGTTGAGTGATAAACAATATAATCTAATCAAAGTTATATGCCTTATAATAATTGCTTTTTCAAGTGTATGGATCGCTTTGGATCTTATGAATATTAGTCAGATACTACACTCTATTGGACATTAAGAGTTATCACCCCTACGAAATAACCACTAAAAAATAGGACAACCATTGCAGAAACAAGTATCAACATTAGGATTAGTTTCAAGAATTATTACTCCTAGTCTAGTTTATTAGTATTTTGAATAGATGAAAGTTATAATCCAATTTTAAATGAATAAGCGAAATAGTAATCATCCAATTTGTGAAATATTTCACCATCCACTTCCTTTCTTTTATAGTTAATCCAAAGCAAATGGTGATAAATGAAGATAACACGTTAAGTGGATGGTCATTTTTTATCTTAAGTGGATGGTCGGTAATTTGATTAAATGTGTTATGGTAGATTATATGTAATTTTGATTGGATGAGGTGTAATATGGAAATTTTGATTGGACTAGTAATACTAATACTAGTAATCTCTGGAATTTGGACTTTACTGATAACGGGGAAATCTGACACAGACTACAGGAGTTCGACAAAAAGGAATACAACCAATTTAACATTAATATATGTTGTGGTCATTGGATTGTCTTTAATTGCACTGGCGATTTACATTTGGTTATTATAGCCAGATTCTAAACTTACAATCTGTCTTTTAGCTAAAGTTATGAAGGTGGGAATAAACATGACATGGGTTGCTGTAATATCAATCATAGTTGCTAGTCTATTGAAAATTTTATTGACGTGCTTGCCTACTGGTACAGTCAATTGGCTATTAGGTAAATTTGAAGTTCATTCAAAGTTAAATGAGAAAGATATCAGAATTACTGTTTCCGAAAGAGTATTAGTAGGTGAGGAAAAAACTAATATGGTTAGGATTTTTAATGAAGCGATATTCATGAAACGAAATTATATATATCCTGGAAACGAAAAAAATTTCCTCTATCCAGTTGAAAGTGGAGTGCCAATTGTTATTGAGAGTCTGGATATCAATAATAACATGAGGATTTTTATCTACAGTTATAGTGACCGTATTGATGTGGTAAAACAGTTTAAAGGAAAAGTAATTTCATATAGTCTATTCTGTGATAGCTTTCAAAACTGTTCTATATCCTTTCAAGGGTCCTTAGAATATTAAGGGAAAAACCTAGATGGTCCGTAATAGGGCTATCTTTTTTTAATTTTATTTGATTTTAGAAATTTATATATAACATTTCAGATTATCGGATAACAAAAAGAGACTATTTTTTGAAGGGAATTGTTATTTCTAGGATAAAATATAAGAATAAAAGCCGCTGAATATCAATGGCTTTAAAAAGACACAAAGGAATGTTGCTAGATATGGATTGGAAACCAGATCGAACGGCAAAAAAACCTATTTATAAACAACTAGCTGAATATATAGAAAATGGTATAGTGGATGGTACGTTTCCTGCAGATAAACCATTGCCATCAGAAAGGTTTCTTGCAAATGAATTAAGTGTCAACAGAAGCACTGTGGTTGCTGCATATGATGAACTCGAATCGAGTGGACTGATAAACAGAAATAGGGGAAGTGGTACAACGATAAGTAAGGATGTCTGGGGGATAACGAAACGCCGGATACCAAGTTGGAATAGGTATATTGAAGCTGGCTCTTTCTTGCCAAATTTACCTGTAACTCAAAAAATAAGAAAAGTAACAACCAATAAACTTATTAACTTGGCTAGTGGGGAAATATCACAAGACCTAGTTCCAACGAGTAACTTAAGAAAGATTACTTCAAGTAGATCTTTTATTGGTAGTATGGGATATGATCATCCTTTAGGAAATGCAATTTTAAGACAGACGATTGCAAAGCACGTTAAGGAATATCGAAATATAGAAACCAAGCCGAATTCTATCCTCATTACGTCTGGAGCACAACAGGCATTACATCTGGTGGTTCAATGCTTGTTAAAACCTGGAGATACTGTAGCTTTGGAAGATCCATCTTATCATTATAACCTTCCGATATTTAAATCAGCAGGGGTTAAAACGATTTACTTACCGGTGAAAGATCAAGGGATTTATCCGAATGACCTATTGAGCTTACACAAAAAACATCGAATTAGAATGATATTTTTAAATCCAACTTATCAAAATCCAACAGGTACATTGCTAAACACAACTAGAAGAATGAAACTATTAGAAATTTCCTCCGACCTTGGAATACCCGTCATTGAAGATGATCCTTATAGTTTAACCTCCTTTTCTGGAGAGATCGTTTCAAGTTTGAAATCAATGGACTTAAATGGAAATGTACTATATATAAGTTCCCTATCAAAAGTCGTAGCATCAGGGTTAAGGATTGGATGGATCATTGGTCCAAGTTCAGTGATTGAACGATTGTCTGACGCAAAGCAGCAAATTGACTTTGGACACGCAAGTTTTACTCAATGGATTGCAAATGACTTTCTGGAGTCCGATGAGTTCCATTCACATATAAAGAACCTAACTAAACACTTAAGAAGTAGGAGAGATCAAATAGTTAGCAGTATTGAAACTTATTTATCTGATAGCGTAAGTTTTTATACTCCTCAAGGGGGGATCCATCTATGGTGCAAACTGAATAATGAAGTGAATGAAATGAAACTACTAGAAGAGTGTATTCAAAAAGGAGTCATTTATGTACCTGGCTCAACAATGGGAACGAGCAAAAATCATGTTCGATTTACCTTTGGAAGAGAAAATGAAGAAGGAATAGATGAGGGGATTAAGAGATTTGCAGAAATTTATTATTCCCATTGTGTTAGTTAATCCTTCATATCAACTGAGATAACCTCTATCTATTTTAGAAATAAACAGAGAGAAGAGGCTGGGACATAACTAGCTTCTGTATATGAAAAAAGTGAAATCGTGTCGTCGATTTCACTTTTTTTATTAAATTTCAGTTATATGCGGAAAAAACCTCCCTCATCTTGCTGCATATTTTCGTATATTCACGGCCATTAATGCAAGGCCGATTTCGTTTTCAACTTTCCATTTTCCACGTACGGAAAGTCGAGTGAAACCTAAATTAGCTTTCAAGAATCAAAAAACTGGCTCCACGTCCATTTTACGTTGGCGGTAAATGGCAGCCGTTTCTTCATCTGAAAGCTTCGTTCTCACATATTCTTTTTGTTGTTCCCATTTCTCATTGATCATGAGTTGGCGATTATTT